>CAYTRI010000310.1:0-1512 GCA_964440105.1 uncultured Flavobacteriaceae bacterium | reverse complement strand
CATAGCCAACAACAGTAACTAGGGGTTGTGTATAGAGATATACTTGCCATTTTTTATTTTTCTCATTTGGGCCTAAAGGAGAATTAACATATCCAATCACGCTACTAAATCCAATAGATGCATTTGTAAAAAGCGTACCCAATTGCAAAGCAGAAAAGGAGTTTACAGAGAGCATATTTTTAAAGCGCAGCAGTTCTTTTTCGTGAGCAAGCCTAAAATTTAGAACAAGGTCATTATTTATTTGATTATCCCAACCTCCGGGAATTTTATCTCCGATGATTTCATGGATTTTTACTTGCATTTCTTTTCCAAAAGCACCAGGGCCAATTAAGCCTAAGCTAAAGGATTGTGAAAATCTTGTTTTTTTAATAGGCTTGTTAGCAACACTAAAACTTTTAAGCATAATAGCAGCTGCAAAAGGTCTATCTCCAAATTGAATAGCTTCGCTCACATAATTATTGGGTGTAAAACCGATATGCTCAATGGAAATTCCATAGTTAGTTTTGACATCTTTAACACCAAAAAACAAATGGTTTAAGGGATTACTTTTTAAAAAAGGGGAAACCAATTCTAAATTATAGCCTTGGGTATAGTTTTTATCGGTAGCAGTAAAAAAGTCGTTTTCATAATTTATTCTAAAATAGCTCTCGCTCTCTAAGGTTCTAAAAGAAACTGTATTATCAATTTTTTGGCTACACAGTACTAAAGGAGTTGCTAAGAATAAAAAAACATGTGCTATTTGCTTGCCCATAACACTACTTACGAGAACTTGAAAGAACAGGTTTTAAATGGGCTGATTCGTTATTCGTATTTGTTACCTTTAGTATGCATGTAAAAGAAATATAGTTACTAGTAACTATATACAATTGTTGTAGCACATTGTAAAAAACAAATCAATATGAATCGAATTCTGATAATTTCCTTCATCCTTTTAGTCGGACTTATAAGTTGTAAAAATTCTGAAAAGACAATTGACAAGCTTCGAATTGCTGAAAATTATTTCGTGGCTCTTAATGAATCAAATAGTGTCAAAATGGAAGAATTATTAGCTGACAGTTTGATAACCACTATACCAAAATATGAATATGAAGTGAGATACTCTAAAAATGACTACTTAGGGAACTGGTTAAAATGGGACTCGATTTTTAAGCCAACTTATAAAGTGCTTGAAATGAATATGGAAAACGGAACTATTAAAGCAAAGGTTTCAAAATCGGATAAAAGAATTATTTTCTTTATGGGAAAACCTTTTGTCACAAATGAGATTCTAAGATTCAAAGATGATAAAATAATTGAATTAGAAACGGAGTACCTTAATTTCGACGAAGAAACTTGGGGCAAGAATAGAACTGAACTTTTAAATTGGACTAAAGAAAATCATCCTGAACTCAATCTTGACCTTAATATTAATATGCAAACTGAATCTGGAGGAAAGAAATTCTTAAAAGCAATTGAACGGTATGAAAACGAAAAATAACGTGCTACAACAAAGCCTAAACGTAATGCGGACTT
>CAYTRI010000309.1:0-1521 GCA_964440105.1 uncultured Flavobacteriaceae bacterium | reverse complement strand
TCAGCATATTTTATATTCTTTTATTTAAAAATATCACCTTTAACTTATCACCTTCCAGTTTATAAATGAGTCCCAAAAATACTAAAAGCAGTATGCTTCCGGCTATTAAGCTTCGGTTAAAAACATAAAAGGACAACGCTGAAAATAGTATGGATAGACCACCATAAAAGGCTATTTTTCGCAGGTTATAGGGAATAGGGTAATGTTTTCTTCCAAAATAATAAGACAAGGACATCATGGTACCGTAAGCAACTAAAGTGGCTATAGCAGATGCCATATACCCAATTTTAGGAATAAAGATAAAATTGATAAGCAGTGTTAAAACAGCTCCCGTAGAAGAAATATATGCCCCATACTTTGTCCTATCTGTTATTTTATACCAAACCGATAGGTTGTGATAGACTCCTAGACAGAAACTTGCTAAAATTATTATTGGTACAATCTCCATAGCATCCCAATAGGCTTCGTCGCGCACAAAAAGTACTTTTAAAATATCAGCAAAAACTACAACAGCCAACAAAATAAAGCTTCCTAAAATGACAAAGTAGTTCGTAATCTGAGCATAGGTTTTTTGTGGGTTTTCTGTTTTAGCGTGACTAAAGAAAAAAGGCTCAATTCCCATTCTAAATGCAGTGCCAAATAAGGTCATAAATAGGGCGAGTTTTAAACACGCAGAATATTTTCCTACTTCGCTCCTAGCAATTTGTTCTGGTAATAGTTCATCTAAAAGAATTCTATTAGAAACTTCGTTTATTGTAAATGCTATTCCTGCAATTAAAACTGGTAAAGAATATTTCATCATTCTCTTCCATAAGTATTTATTAAACTTAAAATTAGCTCTAATGTATAGTTTAAGCATTAAAACTAATGTCACAGCACTAGAAATAAGCATTGCGATAAAGATGTATGAAATTTCAAAGTCTGGTTTATAAAGAGCACTTAATATGTCTTCTGGATTATTAGCTGCTAATTTTGGCAAAAGCAAAAGGAAGAAAAGATTCAATCCCAAATTGATTGCTACGTTTAGGATTTTGATTATCGCATAATTCATTGGTTTTTCATTAGCTCTTAGCCATGCAAAAGGGATAATTACCAATGCATCTAAAGCAAGAATAACAATTGAATATTGAACGAATTTTAAAGGTATGTCTATTGCTGATGAAATTCCTTTCTGAAATAAAAATGAAACAAATACAAATAAGATAGTGGTTACTAATATGGAAACCAACGATGTAGAAACAACCGTTTGCTTATCATCTTCCCCGTTATAGAATCTGAAGAATGCTGTTTCCATTCCATACGCCAACAACACATTGAAAATTGCAAACCACGCGAATATTATTGAAACTTCTCCATAGCCAGTTGTCGCAAGAATACCGGTGTAAAGCGGAAGTAACAAAAAAGACATCATCCTCGGCAACACTGTTGCCAAACCATAAATTGCTGTTTGTTTAAAAAGCTTTTTAAGCGGATTCAATAGAAAAAGTGCGTTTAAAAGAAACCCCGAAGTTAAACTTCAGG
>CAYTRI010000308.1:0-1523 GCA_964440105.1 uncultured Flavobacteriaceae bacterium | reverse complement strand
TTGTTTGCTAACTTAGTGCCATAACACCGCAACTAGTGTTACACGCGGTCCGTTGAATTTCATTCGGCTATGCCGACCTGAAATGCTATGTTTTGATACTCAAAACCCCGCATCACAGGGTATGAAATTCAACCCAAGCGCTATACCTAATTACTTATAATCACAATATCCATTTCTCGGCATACGCCAGATAAAAGATATCCCTATAATTGAACGAAAGTCAACTATGACGCTATAAGTAATTTGGCACGACCATACTCGTATTTTTAGCCTTATCACTATCTTCGATAGCGAACTAATAAAAATCCAAGGTCGCACTTCGTATAGCGCTTGGGTTGTACACAATTCGAGAAAAACCCGAAATTCATTGAAAATCATCTAACAATTAATGAAAAACCATAGGAAATCATACTACAATAAAAAATGGTTTGATTTTTCTAAAACGGTAAAATTAAGGGATGGAAATAAATGTCTGAAATGCGGACGAAATGAATCTGAAGTGGTTTTGCAAACTCATCATAAAAGTTACAAACCTAATCTTGAACCTTGGGAATATCCTTTAAGCTATTGTATAACTCTTTGTAAAGGTTGTCATTCAAGAGAACACGGAATTGTGGAACCTGATAGTGGATGGACACTAATCTCAATTGAGGATTTAGGCGGTTTAGATGGAATTTGCGAAAGAAAAGGATGCGGAACTGAAATACGATATGAACATTTAACTTATCATCCAAAATGGGGACACAAAACTGTTGGCAGTACTTGTATTGAATATTTAACAAGAGAAGACCAGTTTTTAAGTCACGAAGTTTTGAAAGTATTTAGAAAAGTAAGTGATTTTATAAATAAATCTGTTTGGGAACAAGGACTAACTAAAAAAGGAAAAACATTCTTATTTACAACACATTCTCATAGTCAGATTAGAATTTATGGAAAAGAGAATTTCTATTCTTTTCAAATTCTTTTAAAGGTCAAAGGAGAAAAATGGTTTGAGTTTAAAGATTTTATAAAAGCAAAAAAGGAGAAAAATTTAGAACAAGTAAAAGAACTCGGATTTATAGTCTTAAAAGGATTGTTGGCTGAAACTAAAAAAGAAAAAGAGCTACTTCGGAATATATATTCCAGAATACGCTGAAAAAAAGAACTGTGTACAACAATGTATAAAATTAATTGCTTGGTGCTTGCCTACTTGGAAATTCCTGCGGAATTTCCAAAGGTTCGTTCCATTTTTGCTAAATTAGTTGCTAAACCACGCAACTAATCTTATACGGAGACGTTATCTTTAATGTTCACAAATTTTCAAAAGTTTCCATATAATTCAACATTTTTTATTATATTTGTTTCCTTAAAGGGACACTAACAACAAATGGAGAGAAGATTTGAAGTCATTTTTCTTGAACAAGCCATAGAGTTTATGGCAAAGGTTGACAAGAAAGCCAAAGCCAAAATTTACTATAATCTGGACAAAGCAAAACTTGGACTAGACCCAAAACTGTTCAAAAAGTTAACGGACGATATTTGGG
>CAYTRI010000307.1:0-1538 GCA_964440105.1 uncultured Flavobacteriaceae bacterium | reverse complement strand
CATAGTCAACGGTATCGCTTAAACTATCAGAAATGGAAGGTTTTGAAAGGTCGGCCGAAATCTCTAAATCTACACGGTAGTCACTACCAATTATACTTTCCTCCTTAAGACATCCATGCCACGCATGAACCCTAATATTATTTAATTTTATTTTACCCATTTTCTAAAGTAGAAGGGCAAAGTTAAATGAACTCCCTTGAACTTTTTGGATTTATGCGAAAATTAAAGATTTTTAGTTCTACTGAATGCTTTTTTGAGTTGCATAGCTAAGCTACGGAAGGAAAAAAAGATAAAAATAGGGCTGAAAACAATAATTTTTTAGCCAATTGAAAAAGTTCAAAGGAGTTCAACTATATTATTTTAATAAGTACAACGGCAGTTGCTAATTCCTTGGAATAAGTCTAGCCCTACTGTTATAACATGCGTTCCTGAGCTATAACCAATAATTTCGTTAGTAACAACCTGATACGAATACCCAAAATAGAAGTTGTTCTTTTTAAGTCCAGCAAGAGGTGCTAGATAGAGAGGTGTTAAAGGTTGACCAACATCATTTAAGAATCGATATGTAAGCCCTAAATAGTAGTAGTCTTCATAATTATGAAAACGAATTTTTGTATTTAAATCGGTAACAGAGCGCCCATCATTTTCAAACCACTGAAAAAATATAGAAGGCTCTACCTCTATTTTGCTGTTTTTGTTCTTAGAAAAACTATAACCTATGTATGTGTAATAGTTTCGTAAGGTGTTAGGCTCAAAAGTCTCATTAGGATTAATAGAAAATCCTTCAAGATTCTTAGGCAGAATATTTGAGGCATTAACACTAAGGAAAAACTTGTCTAAACGATACAAGACACCAATATCAAAATTATGGTTAGTTGTTGCCCTATCATCAGTAGGGATTTGACCGTTTTCATCTCTAAAATTTTCTACATCAATCCTAAATTGGTTGAAGTTATATGAAATACCTAGTGATAAAAACTCATCATCATATCGATCTAACGTAAGGTGATGCGCAAAAGATACTCGAGCGCCACGCTGCCTAGTATTACCATTACTATCATTATACATTAACATACCTAACCCAGAACGATTACCAATTCTGGCGTCCGCTGCCAAAGTTTGCGTATCAGGCGCATTTTCTATGCCCACCCATTGCGTTAATCCGTTTAATCTAATCTTAATATGATCACCTACTCCAGCATAAGTTGGGGACATTAAGAAGGGATTGTCTGCAATGTATTGCGAAAGCTGAGGAATAGTTAACTCCTGTGCATTCGTGCTAAAAGTTAGCAGTGCAAATAATATTAAAATTTGGGTCTTTCTCATGGCTTATAGGTTAACACATCATCATCTATCTATATAAGGTAAAGTGTCCGACAAATTCTCGGTCATCGTTCTCTCCTTTGAGTTTTATTACATACCAATAATCGCCTGTTGGCAATCTATGGCCTTGGTAATTCCCCTCCCAAGGAGCGGTATTTAATTCCATCCTATAGAGCTCTCTACCATAACGATCAAAGATGATAGTTAGTATATTA
>CAYTRI010000306.1:0-1551 GCA_964440105.1 uncultured Flavobacteriaceae bacterium | reverse complement strand
TGAGTTCTTATGAAAACATATGTGGTTTACATTCTAGAATGCTCAGATGATTCTTTTTATACAGGAATAACCGGGAATTTTGATAAACGTATTATGCAACATGAGACAGGGTATTTTAAACAATGTTATACGTTTAAGAAAAGACCTTTAGTAATAAAATACTATGTAGCGTTTACTGATGTTATTCAAGCTATATTTTTTGAGAAAAAACTAAAAGGGTGGACAAGGGCTAAGAAGATAGCACTAATACAGAATGATTTTGATAATCTTCAAATATTAGCTGAGTGTAGAAATTTTACTCATTTTAAGTTTAAACCTTATAAGTCCTTCGACTGCGCTCAGGATGACATTTTAGATTAATAAACATACTAACGAGAAAAGAGGGCATTTTGCCCTCTTTCTTTTTTTAGACTAGTTTTTAACAATAACTTAATACAAATGAATGCAACTAAATTGCTATTCATTCGTCTTATATCAGAGCAAGATTATGAAACAGCTAAGATTCATAGCGCTTACTTTAATGACCCTTCCTTTTGGATTATGGGCACAAGAAGAGCGAATTATGGATACAGAGGTGTTTTACGAAATACTTGCTCAGAAAGATGCACAATATGAGCTTTCTTATAATTTTACAAGTGATGATGATGAGCGAGATTTTTGGAAAGATCAAAAATCATTTGAAAACGCATTAGCTTTAAAAGATAACACTGCATATCAATTCTATATAAAGCACAAGTCAAAGTTCTACCAAAATCATAAATCAGATTGTATTCCAAATTGTTTGCATAGTGAGCTTTTTATTAAACATGCTTCATTCTACATGAAGTCGTATAAAGAAAAGATATATTTGGATGGAATAGCTTTGGTTAATGATAACTAATTAAGCTACTTTTTTAAGTAAATCATAACAAGGGCAGCGCTTGCAACGCTTATTTTCACTTTTTTTATACTTTTTACAACATTTAGTTTTACAATTGCTAGGTATAAGCTCTTTTAGAACAGATTTTTTCTTTTTACCCGAACCTTTTTTCTTTTTGCCCATCTCAGAAATGAATAGAACAAAAATATACTATTTTAAATTAATCTAAATAAGCTTAGATGTTAAAATTATTCTCCTGCTGTATCTGAAGCTGCACTTTCTACAGTGAGTTGTTGGATATCCCTATCAAAAAGATATAAGCCACCTTTATCGTTTCCGATTAAGTTAATTTTATCTAGCACAGTGCGTGCTAGTGCCTCCTCTTCTAGTTGTTCTGCAACGTACCATTGTAAGAAATTATGAGTTGCATAATCCTTTTCCTCTAAAGTAACATGAACTAACTCATTAATACTTTGTGATACAAATACTTCATGGTCATATAGTTTTTGTAACATTTTGGTTAAAGTTCCAAATTCAGTTTCCGGTGCTTTTAAATCAGAAACTATAGCATGTCCTCCACGTTCATTTACATACTTCACCAATTTTAGCATGTGCATGCGTTCCTCATCAGAATGGCCATACATAAATCCTGCAACACCCTCTAAACCTTTTATTTCCGCCCAACAGGCCAT
>CAYTRI010000305.1:0-1618 GCA_964440105.1 uncultured Flavobacteriaceae bacterium | reverse complement strand
TCCTTAAATGATACCGTGGTAGTATTTGACCGTATTAGAGAGATTGTAAACCTAAAAGGGTGGAATAAAGGAGAAAATGTAAATGAGGCATTAAACAGTACACTTAGTAGAACCTTAAATACCTCGTTAACTACTTTAATAGTGCTTTTAGCAATATTTGTTTTCGGTGGAGAATCGTTAAGAGGATTTATGTTTGCAATGATTGTAGGTGTAATAGTAGGTACATATTCATCTGTATTTATTGCAACACCAATTATGTTCGACTCACTTAAAAAAAGAATTTCTTCTGGTAAGGAATAAAAATTTATCCCAAAAGTTTTTGGGAAGCTAACTCAATTGAATAAACCATCTACTGTTGTAGATGGTTTTTCGTTTAATAACAGCTTTATAATTTATTAGTTTAAATTTTCTAGAATCTGTCTATCATGATGTTGAACATGATAAGCGGTAAAGTATAGCATTTCACGTAGTGTTAACTTCCCCATAACCGGGTGAGGTAGTATATATGTGTCTAAATCCTCTTCCGAAAATCGAGAAAGCCTGCTATTCAGTTTTTCGATTAACTTTTTCAACTTAATTAAGCTTTTCTGTTTGTGTTTTAATGGTATTTCTTCTGGTGTAAACCTTTCTGGCAATATGTAGTCTCTATTGTCTTCGAGTACTTTTAAATATTGCTTTACTAATGCATCAAAAGTTTTACTTGGTCTATTAGATACGCCAAACTTCATTTTTAAAACAAACATGGGTAAACCAAAAGCCATGTCAATTGGCTTTACAGATTTTATGATATGTTCTAATTGCTGACTAGAAGTCCATTTGGAATTTAGTTTTCGATTAAAATCAGTATCAGATATACTTTTGATTTTATCAATAAATTTTTGATGATTATTATGTAGTGAAAGAATTATTTGGTCTTTGTCCATTCCTAAAATTACCGATTTCTACTTGTAAAATTCTGTGTTAGAAAAATATAATGAAATATTCATCACAGAAAAATAGTAACTATTACTACCAAGAAACCAGTATTTTTTAAGCATTTTTTTGATACCTGATAGAATATAGATTGTTTTGAGTATAACACTAAATCTAAAAAACATGAAATTGAAAGGCAGAGTTTTAATTATTTTAACAGCATTATTTATTTTAAGCTGTAATAAAGAAGAAGTAGCAGAAGCAGAGAACGCTATTGCAGGGCAATGGTTTTTAACCGCAATTAATGATACAAGTGTTTCTGCTTTTGAGTGCTATAATGAATCTTATATTGAGTCTGATGGAGAAACTATTACTTTTTACATTCTGGATAGATTAGAAGATGGAACGTGCCAGACAGTTTTAAACTCATCTAGCGCACTTTCTATCCAAGATGATTTTTACTATATAGGAGATGAAGCTATTGAATTTTATATAGAGGGTAGAAACTTAACATGGAGAGTTGATATTGAAACTACACTGGTTTTTGAAAAAAGATAAAATAGAGTAATAATTGAGTTTAATTTTTTTAACCTTCTGTTTTGTTACTTTAGGGAAATAATTAAGACAAAGATTTGAGCATATTTACTAAGAAAAAAAAGAGTCGTATTCGGCAGGATTTTTATTTAATAAAATCCTGCTTTAGTTT
>CAYTRI010000304.1:0-1641 GCA_964440105.1 uncultured Flavobacteriaceae bacterium | reverse complement strand
GGCCTCCACTACCGCGAGCTTCAAAATTTAAAACTAAGCCTACATCTTTTGCCCATGGATGATTATTAACAAACAAATCTGCTCCATTAAGTCCTAGTTCTTCAGCATCAGTAATTAAAATTATAATATCATTTTTCGGATTCTTATTATCAGCCAAAAAAGCACGTACTCCTTCAAGGATAGTAGCTACACCACTTGCAGCATCACTAGCACCAAATGAGGAATGCGGACTACTATCATAATGAGATAAGAGCAGTAAAGCTTTTCCATTTTCAGAACCTTTAATTCTGGCTAGTACATTAGTTGCTTTGCTTAAATTACCCCAGTCACCAGCAGTGTAACCTTCTTGAGTAATGGTTTGCAGCCCCATACTTTTTAGCTTGCCAATTATATAGCTTCGCGCATCTAAATGCCCAGAAAAACCAACAGCATGTGGTTGTAGCGAAAGTTGCTTTACATGAGTTAAAGCATTTTCGGTCGAAAAAGAACTCGAATCTACCATCAAATCACTTTTATGTGATGGCATTAAAGATTTAAAACTGTAGTATACAGCTAAAGCAAGAAGCAGCAGGGCTATTGTTCTTGTAAGTTTCATAAAAGTATTTAGTTGTGTGATAAATGTATAAAAATAATTAGCCTTAATGCATTTGAACGTAAAAATTCACGTAAACCGCTAAAAATCATTAACTTTAGTAATCAACCAAAAATGTAAATAGTATGGCAATCAAGAGTTTTCAAGGAGCAAGAGCAAAGTCGACAGGAAAGAAAGAATACGATGCGGCTATTTTAGTATCTGATTATATGACCAAAAAACTGGTCACGTTTTCACCAGACCAATCCATATTAGAAGTGATGGAAGCTTTTGCGAAACATCATATTTCTGGTGGACCTGTACTAGATAATAATGGGTTTTTAGTTGGTATTATTTCCGAAGCGGATTGTATGAAAACGATATCTGAAAGTCGGTATTTTAATCAGCCTATTTTAGATAAAAGTGTAGAGCGTTTTATGACTAAAAATGTAGAAACTATTCCACATGACATGAGCATATTTGATGCTGCAGGTGTTTTTGACAGGCATAATAGAAGGAGACTTCCTGTTATGAAAGATAGTATTCTGGTTGGGCAAATAAGTAGAAAAGATATTGTTGTAGCTGCGCTTAAATTAAGTGGGCAAAACTGGAAGTAAAACGGCCCACCCCAACCCTCCCGAAGGGAGGGTGTTAGTCTGTAAATTATGGCGCACGGAAGTTTATCTCAATTTAAAGCTACTTTAGCCCGAAAGAAAGCAAGGAAAGACAAAAATCAAGGAAAATTTAACCGTAAGAAATTAGGTTTCAAGTCTTCGGATGAGAAGGCAGAATTTAATTTTCCTGAATTAGAAGATTCTACACTTGAAAAAGTTAAAAAAGATATCCGTCAAAAGTTAAAAGTCCAAAAGAGATTTGAATTAATTATATTATTTATACTGCTGTTAGCTGGTTTTATAATATTACTCTATATCAACGGATTTTTCAATTAATAGAAGTCTAATAAAATTTCACTGTTGGGTGTTAGGGGCTTATTCCCTTTTTACAATCATATAAAAATCATTATCTAAAGGAAGATATCCTAAATCGTAAACAAAGAAATAGGTGCTTCC
>CAYTRI010000303.1:0-1647 GCA_964440105.1 uncultured Flavobacteriaceae bacterium | reverse complement strand
AGCAATCAAAAACCCCAAGATATCATAGATGCCAATACAGAGTTTATAGATGAAATTGGTTTAAAAGAACATTTGTCTCCTACAAGAGCAAATGGTTTAGTAAGTATGATTAAGCAATTAAAATTATATGCAATTGCTTACCAAACACAATTAAGTTAAAATGAGCGAACAAGCTACAATAGATACTGCCGAATTAGGCGAAAAAATAGTAAGGGTTTTAAAAACAATTTATGACCCAGAAATTCCAGTAGATATTTACGAACTAGGGTTAATCTATGATGTATTTATCAATGAAAGTTATGATGCTAAGATTTTAATGACCTTAACTTCTCCAAACTGTCCTGTTGCAGAATCACTGCCTGTAGAGATAGAAGAGAAGGTAAAGTCCTTGGACGAATTAAAAGATGTAGAGGTAGAAATAACTTTTGACCCTCCTTGGACCCAAGAATTAATGAGCGAAGAGGCTAAGTTGGAACTGGGTTTGTTGTAGAATTCAGAAATAAGATATCAGATGTCAGTTGATAAGGGTTTTGAACAGATTATTTCTTGGAAAAAATCAAGATTATTAAATTAAGAAATCTATAGATTAACTACAAAGCAAGATTTTGCTTTGCGAGACCAAATTAGAAGAGCATCAATTTCTATTTCCTCTAACATTGCTGAAGGTTATGGCAGAAAAACAAACAAAGAATTTTTTTTTGAATGTTGCTCAAGCTTCTTGTTATGAAGTTAAATCACAATTATACTTAGCGTTAGATATTGTTTATATTGATAAAGAGGAGTTTGATAAAGTTTTTTCAATTTGTGAAGAAATTTCTAAAACCATATATGGTTTAATAAAGCATTTAGAGAAGAAAATCTGATTTCTTAAATCCGAAAACTTATGTCTGATATTATAAATAGAGTAGCGCAAAGTAAACTAGTCACTTTTGATTTAGAAGAGTTATATCCCGAAGGCAAACGCGTTCTTTTTGACATTAAAGATTGGTTGTATGAAGGCTTAATTCTTCGCGAAAAAGAGTTTAGAGCTTTTGTAGAAAGCCATGATTGGGAGCAATATCAAGACAACTATGTTGCCTTAACATGTTCTAGTGATGCTATTATTCCAGGATGGGCGTTCATGTTAGTATCTTCAAGATTAGCCCCATATTCAAATAAAGTAATAGTAGGAGACTTAGAACAATTGGAATCTTCTATTTATCAAGAATTACTTGCAAAGTTTGATGTTTCTCTTTTTAAAGATAAATCAGTCATTATAAAAGGCTGTTCCAATAAACCTGTCCCGCAGAATGCATACATAGGAGCTGTATCTAAAATACAGACCGTAGCAAAAAGTGTTATGTATGGCGAAGCTTGCTCTTCAGTTCCATTATTTAAGAAGAAGTAAAAATCTTTTCTAACTAAAGTGACTATTCTTACTTTTGCGTTTCTAATGAACATAAACACTTACATTATGAAAAAAACAATTTTTGCCATACTTATGGTTTTTACAATTGCCTTAAATGCTCAAACAAAGGAAGAGTTAGAGGCTCAAATTGCTGCTAAAAATGATTCTATTGCAGCTTTAACAGGACCAATACAAGGTCGCGTAGATGCGCTTCAAGGTCAAATAGATGCAATGCCAGGATGGAGAAAAGGTGCTTTTGG
>CAYTRI010000302.1:0-1675 GCA_964440105.1 uncultured Flavobacteriaceae bacterium | reverse complement strand
CTAATTTTAGTTGTTTCTTTTTATCAGACAATTCTTCTTTGATTACTTTCTCAGCTATATCTACTGAAAGGTTAGCTACCTGCGCTTTAATATCTGCAACTGCAGCTTTCTTTTCGCTTTCTATAGCAGCTTGTGCTTGCTTAAGCATTTTATTCCCTTCTACCTGAGCTTGCTCTTTGGCATCT
This sequence comes from uncultured Flavobacteriaceae bacterium, assembly GCA_964440105.1. Taxonomy (GTDB): domain Bacteria; phylum Bacteroidota; class Bacteroidia; order Flavobacteriales; family Flavobacteriaceae; genus Croceitalea. The sequence continues at coordinate 1,490 of CAYTRI010000302.1, read as the reverse complement.
GAAATCATTTTTTCTTTGATTTCACGTGCCTCTTTCATCATAGCTTCTCTTTCTCCACGAGCTTCTTTTAATAGCTTTTCGCTATCTGCAGTAACATTCTGCATTTCTTTTTTGGCATCTTCAGCAGCTGCTAATGCATCTTTAATACCATCTTCACGGTCATTTACTGCTTTAAGAATAGGTTTCCAAGCAAATTTCCAAAGCAGGAAAAACAATCCTAGAAACAAAAGTGTCTGCCAAAAAAACAGCCCTAATGAAAACTCTTCTAATAACTTTGCCATAATTGTCTTATTATTATAAAATTTTTAAACAAAGCAAGGGCTGCAACCAACCGTTACAGCCTTTTGCTTTAATTAGATTTAGCTTACAGCAAATAATGCTGCGAAACCAATACCTTCAATCAACGCTGCTGCAATCAACATCGCTGTTTGAATTTTTCCGTAAGCTTCAGGCTGACGTGCGATGGCTTCCATAGCAGAACCACCGATTCTACCAATACCCATACCTACACCGATAACTACTAAACCTGCACCTACCATTACTGGAATTTCCATATCTATCTAGTTTAAAAATTAAAAATTCAATTTAGTGAGACAATTCTGCCTCGTGTTCATGTTCGTGCTCTTCAGAAGCAAATCCGAAATACAACGCACTTAACATGGTAAATATATATGCTTGTAGCAATGCTACTAATACTTCAATTAATGAAATAGCAAAAGCCAATCCAAACGATAATGGACTTCCTATCCAACTTTTAAAAATGAACATCAACCCAATTAAACTCATTAATACAATATGACCTGCTTGCATGTTTGCATAGAGACGAATTAATAATGAGAAAGGTTTAATAACGAGACCCAACAACTCAATAGGTACTAAAATGATATACAAAAGTATTTTACCATACCATGGTAATGAATCTCCTAGTGGATCAAACTGGTGTTTCCAGTAATCCTTAGTACCTGTTAAATTGGTGATTAAAAATGTTATCAACGCTAATGAAACTGTAACTGCAATATTTCCAGTTACGTTAACTCCAAGTGGGGTTAATCCAAACATATTTAAAAACCATATAAAGAAGAATACAGTTAGTAAAAATGGCATGTATTTTTTGTAACGTTTTTCACCTATATTAGGCCTTGCTATATCATCTCTGATATATAGAATAATAGGTTCAAAGAAACGCCCAGCTCCAGTTGGAATGCTATTGTTTTTCGTATAAGATTTTGCTAAGCTTGTAAACAACCATAACATTAATAAGCCAGTGATGATAATCATCATCACATTTTTGGTAATAGAAAAGTCTATTGGCTTAACATTTGTGGCGTGATGCTCTTCATCATAATTAATAGTTCCTTCAGCATCTGTTTTGTAAATTTTACTATGGTAGAGCTTGTAATAATTTCCATCAACCTCAGCTAATGTTTCCCCATGGTGAAATCTAGAAGAAGAAAAAACTTTTAAACCTTCATCCCAAAGAATTACAGGTA
>CAYTRI010000301.1:0-1697 GCA_964440105.1 uncultured Flavobacteriaceae bacterium | reverse complement strand
TTACTGTATGCACTTCGCCAATAATTCCAGTATCATAAATTTCTTTCATTTTACGCACTCCATCGCCGGAACCACCTTGGTTACCCATTTGAGTAACTACCTTAAATTTTTGAGCAGCTTCAGTTAACATTCTTGCTTCCCAAATATCATGCGTTAGCGGTTTTTGAACATAAACATGTTTTCCCATTGCCATAGCTTGGTACGCTTGTACACCATGATTATGATCTGGTGTTGAAACTGAAACAGCATCTATATTTTTACCTTCCTTATCAAGCATTTCCCGAAAATCATTAAAATAACTAGCTTTAGGGAATGCTTCTCTAGACCTAACTGCTTGCCTATCATCTGCATCGCACATAGAAACTATATTTACGTTGGGGCTTTTAGCAAAAGAAGCAATATCGCTGTGTCCTTTACCACCTGCACCTATTCCTGCAATATTTAACTTGTCGCTAGGTGCAATATAACCTTGTCCTCCTAAAACATGCCTTGGCACTATCATAAAACCAGTTGCGGCTATACCCGATTTTTTTAGAAATTTTCTTCTGGAATTTTTGTGAAAAGAGGGTTTCTTTTTAGGCATAAGAGAATAATTTCGTGGTTAATTAATTTTTGAGTTTTCAAGTTAGATTATTTTTTCGACTTTCAAAAAAGTAGGTTTCTTAAACTTTTGAGAGACGAAATCTGCATTTAGTATCTTTACAACTTACTAAAAAGTTTCGCTGCTATGAAACAGATATGTTTACTTTTTTTGAGTTTATTTTTTTTCGGATGTTCATCGAGTAGTGATGATGATTCGTCTAATCAATTGGAAGCAATGGTGCTCGTCAATTTTTCTCAGGCTAATTTATCTGGAAGTGAAGAGAATGGAGACAATCTCCCTATTTTAATTTTAACAGGAGTTGTTGAAAATCCAACGACAGTCACGGTAAGCATTTCAAATTCTGGAACTGCTGCAGGCAATGGGGTAGATTTTAATTTTGATTCTCCGCAGGTAATAACAATTCCAAATGGAACATATGATGGAACAAACGAAACAGCTATTCAGATTCCAGGATTAGCTATTGTTAATGATGATTTACAAGAAGGTTTGGAGACGATAGGACTTGCATTAAGTAATCCTACAGGAGATGCTGTGTTAGGAAATTTATCTGCATCAACCTACACTATTAATGACGATGAAAGCGTAATTGTTTCATTTTCTCAAGCTACAGGTTCAGACAAAGAAAATATAGGAGGTAATTTGCCCTTACTTTTGATTATTGGGGTTGTTGAAAATTCTGCAACAGTTACAATTACTAATACTGAAAGAGGAAACGCAACACTAGGGGATGATTACCAAATAAACCTTCCATTGATAGTAACAATTCCAGAAGGAAATTATATTGGAGATTTAAATTCGGCAATTAATATTCCAGATCTAGTTGTTTTGGATGACAATTTACTTGAAACTACAGAAAGTTTCGAATTGGAATTAAGTGACCCAACAGGTAAAGTTGTCTTGGGTCAACAAACAACTACCGAATATAATATTGAAGGTTTAAGTCCATGCATAAATAATAGAGCTGGAGATTTTCCTTGCAATGGATACGATTTATTGGGACAATTAACACTTTCTGAATTATCTGCTGACTCAGCAAACGATATTTGGGGTTGGACAGATAGCACAACTGGTAAAGAATACGCTTTAGTTGGTT
>CAYTRI010000300.1:0-1706 GCA_964440105.1 uncultured Flavobacteriaceae bacterium | reverse complement strand
TATGATGATAAAGGGAATGGAAAAATAGGCCATGTTTCGCTTTCTGGAAAAGTAATTAAGCTTGCAGATAACAGGGGAGGAACAACTCTTGGTCGCCCTTATGGTAGTGGTTCTTATTCTGTTGCTAATAATGGTACAATCGCATATACACATTCGCGTCCAAACTATCCTGCGGAAATTGCAATTTTAAAAACGAAAGAAAAGAATCCAAAGAAAATTACAGCACTTAATAAAGCTTTGTTCGATTATAAAACTTTAGGAAAAGTTGAAGAGGTTTGGTACAAATCTTCTTTTGATGGTCGCAATATACAAGGTTGGGTAGTCTATCCACCAAACTATGATTCCACTAAAAAATATCCTTTTATGGTAGAAAATCATGGAGGACCAATTTTGAATTATGGTGACCGGTTTTCTATAGAAATGCAATTATATGCATCCGAAGGGTATGTAGTTTTTTACCCTAATGCAAGAGGGAGTACTAGTTATGGTGAAGAATTTGGAAATTTATTGTTTAATAATTATCCAGGACAAGATTATGATGATACTATGGATGGGGTAGACCATTGCATTAAAATGGGAATTGCGCATGAAGACCAATTGTTTGTAACTGGTGGTAGCGCAGGCGGTATTATGTCTGCTTGGATGATTGGTAAAAACAATCGTTTTGAATCTGCTGTAGTAGCAAAACCTGTGATGAATTGGATTAGCAAAACATTGGTTGCAGATAATTATTTTGGCTATGCAAATTCACGTTATCCAGGGCAACCATGGGAAAATTTTGAGGGGTATTGGAAATTTTCTCCGCTTTCACTCGTTGGTAATATAGAGACCCCAACTATGGTAATGGTAGGCATGAATGATTTACGTACTCCACCTAGCGAAGCCAAACAACTTTACCACGCTTTAAAGCTTAGAAAAATTGAAACGGTTCTGGTAGAAATACCAGGGGCAAGTCATGGTATTGCTAGTAAACCAAGTAATTTAATTACTAAAATTGCGCATACTGTTGCTTGGTTTGATACCTACAGAACGGATAAAGAAGATGAAAAAAAATAAGAAAAACTGGTTTTGGAATATTGTAATAGTGCTCACACTTCTTGTGTGCGTTCTAGCATTTATATTGCACTATAAAAATTGGTCAAAATTTGAAGAAGGTCATTTTCAAGTAGTTTCAGGCATTTATAAGCAGCGAATTTTGCTCTCAGATATCGATAGCATTGATTTTGTGCAAAAATTGCCCGAAATGGAACGTAAGAACGGCTTTTCATGGTTGGCCAAAGAGAAAGGTGTTTTTAAGGACTCGTTAACCAATTCAAAAGTTTACGTTTTTGTGGACGATTTACGGCAACAAAAGATTAGATTAGTACATCACGATTCCCTAAAACTCTATTTAAATTTTGCTGACAGCTTGGAAACAAATTTGGTATACGAAAGTTTAAAGCAGGTAGTAGAAGAAGGCGATAATTAAGTTTTAAGATATTTAGAATCTAAAATTGTATTTAATTCGTATACTTTTTAAGTAAAAAATAAGTTTAGCATAGTTGTTGTAAATAAACTAATTATGAGAAGATTACTATTTCTGTTTTTATTGCTTCCCGTAATGGTTTTATCACAGAACCAGATTTCAGTTGATATTCACGATGTACCTTCTTCTAAAGGAAAAATTAGCGTTGCAGTTTATAATACCAAAGAAGGTTTTCTAAAAT
>CAYTRI010000299.1:0-1744 GCA_964440105.1 uncultured Flavobacteriaceae bacterium | reverse complement strand
GGTTATTAGTCTATTATTTCTTTGGACAAGATTATAGAAAATCTAAGATTTTTGATAAGAAATACATATTAGATAATCAACAAATTAGAAAGTGGCGGAATAGTTTTAAACTAGACCAGGAAGAAAAAGACGATTTTGAAGAAGAATTTGGAGAAGGAATATTTAAAATTTATAAACTCCTTACAAACAATGAAAAAGCGGTATTAACCTTTGATAATGATGTTGAAGTTCTCTTAAATGGTGAAATAAAATTTAGAAAACTAAAGGAGGATTTGGTTAATGCAAAGAACCATATTCATATGGAATATTTTGTTTTTTTAGATGATGAGTTAGGAAGTGCCATTATAGATATTCTTTGTAAAAAAGCTCAAGCTGGAGTTAATGTTCGTTTAATATATGATGACGTTGGTAGTAGCATATCTTCAAAAAGTAAAAAGAAGATGTCTCAATGCGGTGTAGTACATTATCCTTTTATGCCAGTTTTATTTTCAAATTCAACAAGTAAACTTAATTATAGGAATCACAGAAAAATAGTAGTTATTGATGGTTCTATTGGTTATGTGGGTGGTATTAATTTGGATAAAAAATATGATAATTCTTACCAAAACGATAGATATTGGAGAGATACTCATTTGAGATTGACTGGAGGTGCAGTTGGTTCTTTACAGTCTTCTTTTTTATTGAGCTGGAATTTTGTTTCCGACAATAAAATTGAAATTGGAGAAAGATTGTTTCCAAAAGTAAAACCAGAAATGCAATTACCCGTTGCAGTACAGATTGCCGCAAGTGGTCCAGATTCTGACTGGGCCAATATTATGGAAGCTATTTTTTGCGCTTTTAATTTGGCCAAAGAAAAAATATATATCACTACGCCATATTTTATACCTAACGATTCTATACTTACAGCGATGACTACAGCTTCAAGAAGTGGGGTGGATGTTCGATTGATAATACCTTATGCTTCAGATTCTTGGACGGCTCAGTATGCTTCAGATTCTTATATAGCGCAGTGTTTAGAATCAGGAATTCGTGTATACAGATATAAAAAAGGTTTTGTCCATGCTAAGACTATGCTTATTGATGATATATTCTCTAGTATTGGTACAGCAAACTTAGATTACAGAAGCTTCGCTCTTAATTTTGAAATTAATGCTATGATTTACAATAAGAGTATAAACCAGCAAATGGGAGAAATATTCAAAGCAGATTTAATAGAATCGGAAGAAGTAGAATTAGATAGGTGGCAGGAAAGAGGTATAGCACGTAAGCTAAAAGAATCCTTTAGCAGGCTTTTGGCACCTCTGCTCTAGACATTAATATTACTATTGTTACACCTTTGCTTACAACTAAATCTTTTTCATTTGCTGTTGCATCATTTTTATTTGCTCTGTAAGCATATTGTTTTTATCCAATCTTTTTGCTTCTTGTAATAATTGCGTTGCTTCTCTTTTTCTACGCTTTTGCATGGAGATACCTGCTAAACTCAATTTTGCCATAGCAACGTCATAATCCATTGTTAAACCTAGTTTGAGAGCTTTTTTAAAATACTTTTCTGCAGTAGTTAAGTTTTTTTGTGAAAAGATTATCCCATGTAAATAGTTATAGTATCCTTGCTGTTTTGTGGTTAATGCAGCTTCTGGGTTCTTAATTCTAGTTAACCATTTTTGAGTACCTTCCATATCTTGCTTACGCATTCTAAGAAATGCAAGTAGAATGATTTCATTTCTAAAATATAGAAAGATAA
>CAYTRI010000298.1:0-1772 GCA_964440105.1 uncultured Flavobacteriaceae bacterium | reverse complement strand
TAGTATTAGGACTATATCTTTTAATTGTTAAGAGCTGTTTAAAATCTTTAAACCTGTTCATATACGCATACAGCTTTGTATATACGAAAGTTACCTAATTTATTACTATAAACTATTATTAAGAGGTGGTTATAAGAACTTTTTTACTATTTTAGTTATAACACATAGTTCGGGCCGATTGCCGGAGGACATATCGTTCCGCCATGAAATCAGAAAGCCTATAATTAGAAGCTATCGATTTAAGTGCAGTTGCACACGGAAGAACTCTAAAACCTTCAAAAGATTTCATACTCCCACGATATTCAATCGGCCCGAACGGCCACCGTGTAAAAAATGCCGAAAAGGGTCGAGATAACTAAAAAAACACTGAAAAAACCTAAATTCAACCGGCGCGAACATCGTATAAAGCGTATCCGGCCTTTTTTAAAAGCTACTTGCGCGGCGACAATATCCAAAATACCTAACTTTAGAGCAACAAAATCATAACACTAAGTACAAAGACTAACAGCAAAAACGCCGCACACGCTTTATACGGTGGCCGTTGGCGGTAATTTTGAACATTCATTAAATAAGGAACATCCAAACCAAAAAAACAACTCAATGGAACAGGCAGAACGAGCTAAAAATGAAATTAATGCAATGAGTTACGAAGCTTTCCTAAAAAGAGGTTTCCGATTTAATAAAGGCTTGGAAAGAGCTCATAAAAGTGAGTTGAAGAATTTCATAGATTGTGAAAATGGAATTAAACATAAATTCCTGCCCAGTAAAGAAAAGCAATTATCCAAAATTAAAGATAGGCTAACAAAGGCGATTGAATTAATAACAAAAAATTTGGATTTGGATGAAGTTAACGAAAAAGCTTTACTCGAATTACGCGCTGAAATAGTCATAGCTAATTCTTCTTTTGAGATAAATGAGATTGTTGAATCTGGATTATACTTTTCGCAAGAACATAAATAGTAAAAGCCAAATGGAATTTGATATAACAGATATTGATAAAAAACTTTTAATAAGAACATTATTTGCTCACTCCGCTCCACTTGGATTGGGAAAAGCAGAGTATGATGTACGTAAATCTCTTGGACAAGTCGTGGATGGAATTAGTGATGAAGAGTGTGGCTATCTTTTATCTGAATATAATAGTTCTTATGAAAGACCTGCTGGATTTAGCATTTTAGACTACCATAAAGGCAAACCAATGAAACTAAATTTCTTCCGTAAAACGAATGGAAAAGTAGTTGTGGATTCTGACAGTTATGATGCTAGAAATGGAAAGTATAGATTTCTAGAGGCAATGCTAAATACATTCCTGATAGATGAAATTAAAATAACCAAAAAAGGTTATAGACAATTTACTATGGTTGATTTACCAAGTCATTTAGAAAGACCTAAAGAACAGAATAAAATGTTTAGGGACTTGTTGAAAAACACGGAACAAAGAAAGAATGAGTACGGAAAATTTTGGGAATTTGATAAAAGCAAAGTGCATTATTTACCGCCATTTATGAAGTTTGCGGAATAAAAACTACCGCCAACACAGGCTATAGCAAATAGGGCATAAAGTGATTAATTCAAAGGCTTGGGCGTATTTGCTGAGTCCGCCAAATCTTTTGGATTTGGCAATTAAAAAAGAAAAAATAATTACAAAACAAAAAGCTCTGGCTCGTAGACCAGACGGAAACGAAAAGTTTCCTTGCCTGCCCTACTTGCCATAGCCCAACCGTTCGGGCCGATTGCCGGAGGACATATCGTTCCGCCATGAAATCAGAAAG
>CAYTRI010000297.1:0-1799 GCA_964440105.1 uncultured Flavobacteriaceae bacterium | reverse complement strand
TAACGTACAACTTGTATTCTTTTCCAAAGTTTTTAAGCAGTGCTTCTTCCTCATAGCGTATTTGAAAATGGTTCATGTAATAGACAAAACCAGCCAATAACAATGTATTAAATGCATTGCCCAATTTTAACGCAAAAGCTATTAAAAATAGTAACATTGCTAAATACATGGGGTTTCGCGTAAACTTAAATATTCCTGAAGTTACCAGTTTGCTTGCCTTTTCTGGATTTAAAGGGTTTGTAGTTGTCTTCTTTTTTAAAAATTGAAGTATAGCTATAATCATAACCAAAAAACCTATTCCGGTTACCACATACATTAAAACCTTACGTCCAAAAAACTTAAACTCTCCCATGGGCAAGTATTTAGCTAAAAGGTAAAGTCCTAAAGCAAAAATCAACGCAACTATTGGTGGCGGTATTTTAATTTTCATCGCTCTAAAATACTAATTTAGCTGTCAAATTTTAGTTTGAAATTATGGAATTGGTTTTCGCCACTCACAATCAGAATAAATTTGAAGAAGTACAAATACTAATGCCAAAGCACATTAAATTATTATCGCTCAATATGATTAATTGCTTTGATGAGATTGAAGAAACAGGAACTACATTAGAAGAAAATGCTCAGCTAAAGGCAGATTTTGTAACTAAAAATTATGGTTACAATTGTTTTTCTGATGACACAGGGCTTTTGGTAGATGCATTAAATGGTGCTCCCGGAGTTTACACTGCACGTTATGGTGGTCCAGAAAAAGATGCAAATGCAAATATGTACAAACTGCTTGATGAACTCAAAGAAAGTAAAAACCGAAATGCGCACTTTAAAACAGCCATAGCATTAAATCTAAATAATGAAAAACATACATTTAATGGCATTGTAAGTGGGGTTATTGCTCATCAAAAAAGTGGTCAAAAAGGATTTGGTTATGACCCTATCTTTATTCCAGAAGATTATGACAAAACCTTTGCAGAGCTTTCTCTTAGTGTAAAGAATAAAATTAGTCATCGAGGTAGAGCAATTCAAAAATTAATAGCTTTTCTAAATGAGAAATAAATTATTCAACTAAGCTCATTTTTAATCAATCATTGCTAACAAATTAATTAGCAGTACCTTTGCCAAAAATTTAACGCCGCCGGTATGGCAGGTGTTGTAATGGGCTTCGGTTTATAGGAAACAATCGCTCTAGACAACACACATATTTGCGATTACTATAAACATTATGTCAAAATTTGAAAGTTTAGGGCTTCAAAAGTCCCTTTTGTCTGCTATTACAGATTTAGGATTCGAAAATCCATCCGAAGTACAAGAAAAAGCAATTCCAATATTATTAGAAGATGAAACCGATTTGGTTGCCCTTGCGCAAACCGGCACCGGTAAAACTGCTGCTTTTGGTTTTCCACTAATTCAGAAAATAGATGCTGCAAGTAGAACCACACAAGGTCTAATATTATCTCCTACCAGAGAGCTTTGTCTGCAAATAACCAATGAAATGAAACTTTACTCTAAATATGAGAAAGGAGTAAACATCGTTGCCATTTATGGTGGTGCTAGTATTTCTGACCAAGCAAGACAAATTAAGAAAGGAGCACAAATTGTTGTTGCAACTCCTGGTCGTATGAAAGATATGATTGGAAGAGGAATGGTAGATATCTCTAAAATAGACTACTGTATTCTTGATGAGGCTGATGAGATGCTAAATATGGGCTTCTTTGAGGATATTAAAGATATTCTATCTAATACTCCAAAGGAAAAATCTACTTGGTTGTTCTCGGCAACCATGCCTAAGGAAGTTTCTACTATTG
>CAYTRI010000296.1:0-1810 GCA_964440105.1 uncultured Flavobacteriaceae bacterium | reverse complement strand
AAATCCTTTGGCACTCTAGCGAATTTTCTAGTATCATCTTTAGTTAAGGTTCTAAAGTCTTCGGTACGTTCCACCTTATCAAAAGCATCCATAAAAACTTGTGGTAGCGCAGTTAATTTTCGTTCAGCCAAATCCATCCAAGCGCCCATCATTTCGCAGCGTGCAAAATTTCTGCCTTTAGCATCATAAAAATCGTGTTGAAATTCAAAGAACATTCCATCTTCACTCATTGCTTTAAAACCCAATGATACTTGCACGGGTTTACCGGCAAAGACTTCCTTAAAATAATACATATGCTCATAAAAAACTACGGGGCCAATATTGTATTGCGCCATAGTCTTTTGGTTAAAACCTAATTGCCCCAGATATGCCATACGAGTATGACTCATAAAATTAATATAAGCCGAGTTGGCCAAATGGCGATTTGCATCTAAATCGCTCCAACGAATATCAAACTCTTTTAAAAACATAGTTCTTTTTATTAATGCCTATTATGTTATAAAAAACTCCTATCTGTTCGAGTCCTTCGACACACTCAGGATAAACTAGAGCCGAGAACACATTGCTTGGATAATCCAAATCTTGACTCCGCTCGAACTGACAGAAAATTAAATAGTTTTCATTATTTTATTATGCATGCATACTATTTTTCAAAAATAACATAGATTTGAAGACCACACCAAAAAAGTGGTAGATTTATCAATAACTTAAGTTTTATTCCATGAGTCAAAAAGCTTCTTTCATTAATGACCTTTCGCTACCAGCTGTAGCTGCACCTATGTTCTTAATTTCTGGTCCAAAGTTGGTTATAGAATGTTGTAAAAACGGTATTGTAGGTACTTTTCCTGCACTTAACCAACGTACCAGTGAAGGATTTGAAGAATGGCTCATTGAAATTAAAGCGGAACTTAAAAAGTGGGAGGAAGAAACAGGTAAAAAAGCAGCTCCCTTTGGTGTAAACCTTATTGTACACCCAACCAACCCAAGGTTAGAAGCAGATGTTAAACTATGTATGAAACATCAAGTACCATTAGTAATTACTTCTTTAGGAGCAGTTTCTATGGTTATCGACGCTATTCATAGCTATGGTGGATTAGTTTTTCATGATGTGATTAAAAAACGCCATGCAGAGAAAGCTGCTGGAGCTGGTGTCGATGGATTAATTCTTGTTGCTGCTGGTGCAGGTGGTCATGCAGGGACAATAAACCCTATGAGTTTAGTGGCAGAAATTAAAAAATTCTTTGATAAAACGATTTTGCTTTCGGGTTGTATTTCTACTGGTCGCGATATTGCTTCGGCTATGCAAATGGGAGCAGATTTGGCCTATATGGGAACTCGTTTTATTAATGCAGATGAGAGTAAAGCACCACAAGAATACAAAGACATGATTATTAATGCTGGCGCGAGTGATGTAACGTATACCGCTTCCATTTCTGGGGTACATGCCAACTTTTTAGCAGCAAGTTTAAAAGCTGCGGGTATTACCGAAGAAGATTTAAAAAAAGATACCAAAATAGATTTTGGTAAAGAGCTGGATACCGAAGCCAAAGCTTGGAAAACCATATGGTCTGCTGGGCAAGGTGTTACTACTATTGAAAACACTATTCCAGTATCCGAATTAATTGGTAATCTAAAAGCTGAATTTAAGACTGCTATTGAAGAGCAATTTAAACTTTTAAATCGCTATCCAAAAGATTAATTTTTATCTTAAATGCCACTAGTATCCTCAAATTATAAACCTCCTTTTCTATTGAGAAATGGACATTTTTCTACTATTTATTCTGGAGTTTTTAGAAAGGTGCATGGCTTA
>CAYTRI010000295.1:0-1836 GCA_964440105.1 uncultured Flavobacteriaceae bacterium | reverse complement strand
CATTAAGAGCTAAACAAGAAGATGCGATTTTTGTTGAGGGAGAGAATGTAGTGCCAGAGGTTTATCAAGTTAAAGAACAGATTAAAAGGTTTAGTGAAGCTATTATTTCAGGGAAGAAAAAAGGCTACACAGGAAAAGCTTTTACCGATGTTGTTAATATAGGTATTGGAGGTTCAGATCTGGGACCAGCAATGGTAACTGAAGCATTAAAGTTTTATAAGAATCATTTAAAACTTCATTTTGTAAGTAACGTAGATGGGGATCATGCGCAGGAAATTCTTAAAGAATTGAACCCAGAAACCACCCTGTTCGTTGTAGTTTCCAAAACATTTACAACACAAGAAACCCTTAGTAACGCCACAACTATTAAAAGTTGGTTTTTAAAGCATGCTACTCAAAAAGATATAGCAGCGCATTTTGCAGCGGTTTCAACAAATACAGAAAAGATTGCTGAATTTGGAATTGCCCAGGAAAATGTATTCCCTATGTGGGATTGGGTTGGCGGACGTTTTTCATTGTGGAGCGCTGTTGGACTTTCAATTGCTCTAGCCGTAGGGTATGAAAATTTTAATGAGTTACTACAGGGTGCTAACAAAATGGATGTTCATTTTAAAGAAACTCCTTTTAAAGAAAACATACCTGTTACCTTGGCATTATTAAGTGTATGGTATAATAATTTTTACAATGCTGAAACAGAAGCTATTATTCCATATACGCAGTATTTAAGTCGTTTCTCTGCTTATTTGCAGCAAGGCATTATGGAAAGCAATGGTAAAAGTGTAGACCGTTCTGGGACTAAAGTAAATTATGAGACAGGTACTATTATTTGGGGAGAACCAGGAACCAATTCACAGCACGCCTTTTTTCAATTAATACACCAAGGAACAAAAGTTATTCCAACAGATTTTATAGGATATAAATATTCATTACATGGCGATATTAGCCATCATAATAAGTTAATGGCCAATTTTTTTGCTCAAACTGAAGCTTTAATGAATGGAAAAACTGAAGAAGAAGTAGAATACGAGCTTAAATCTAGTGGGTTAACTCAAAATGAGATAAATATGCTTACTCCCTTTAAAGTCTTCGAAGGAAATAAGCCTACAAATACTATTTTTATTAATAAACTTACTCCAAAGAGTTTAGGGGCTCTCATTGCTATGTACGAGCACAAAATATTTGTTCAAGGTATTATATGGAATATTTTTAGTTTTGATCAATGGGGGGTAGAATTAGGCAAGCAACTTGCTAAAAATACATTAAAAGATATCGAGAATTCAGATATCAGCAATCATGACTCTTCTACAATGACACTTTTACAAAAATTTAAGAATTAAACTTCATTTTTATAACGCTTAAAATAGTTATAAACAATTGCTGTATAAGCTTTTAACAACATTTGCACAATACGTTTCTTAACGTTAGTTTAACACAGTAAAAAGTTTAAAAGAAGACTTTTGCAAAGCTAATTAAACAATTAAACACACTTAAAATGAAAAAAATCTACTTAGTAGCTATTACGCTTCTTTTCTCTGTAATGGCATTTTCACAAGGGGTTACTACATCTGCAATTGGCGGTAAGGTAACTGACAATGCTGGAGAGCCTCTTCTAGGCGCAAGCATTGTTGCATTGCATACACCTTCAGGTACGGTGTACGGAGCAGCAACCGATTTTGATGGTTTTTATCGTATTTCTGGTATGCGTACTGGAGGTCCTTACACGATTACTATTTCTTATGTTGGTTTTAACGATGATGTAAAAGAAGGGGTTTATTTAAACCTTGGTTCAACAGTAAGAATCAGTTCTCAAATGGCTGAATCTGCAACTGCTCTTGA
>CAYTRI010000294.1:0-1912 GCA_964440105.1 uncultured Flavobacteriaceae bacterium | reverse complement strand
TAAAATGAGTTTCATTTCTCCCCCTTGGGGGGAGTTAGAGGGGGCTCTAGTTCCAACAATTATACAAGATGCCACTACCAAAAACGTGTTGATGTTGGGGTATATGAATCAAGAGGCGCTTGATAAAACACAAGAAACTAAAAAAGTAACTTTCTTTAGTAGAAGTAAACAGCGACTATGGACCAAAGGGGAGGAGAGTGGTAATTTCTTAAACCTTGTAAGCATTAAGAATGATTGTGATAATGACTCGCTACTGATTCAAGTAAATCCAGTAGGACCAACTTGCCATACTGGTTCCGATACCTGTTGGAATGAACAAAATAATAGTTCTTTTGGTTTTTTATCTGAATTAGAGGAGATAATTGCTTCTAGAAAAGCGAATGCTGATGCAGATGAAAGTTATGTGGCTTCTCTTTTTAGAAAAGGAATCAATAAAATAGCTCAGAAAGTAGGGGAAGAGGCAGTTGAAACTGTTATTGAAGCCAAAGATGATAACGATGATTTGTTTTTATACGAAAGTGCAGATTTAATGTTTCATTATCTCATTTTACTCCAAGCCAAAGGGTTTACTTTAAAAGATATTGAGGCTGAATTGCTAAAGAGAAAAAAATGAATTAACGGTTTATGAACAGTACGGGAGCAAACTAGAGTTTGCTTTCCGCCAAGCACATAGCGCAATCTTTTGGCCTGCCCGAACGTACCCTCAGGTACGGGCGGGTTTTGTTTTATTTTTTTCTTGTCTAAAGCGAAATCCATAAGATTTAGCGACACTATAAACCTGCCTGCCGGCAGGCAGGTATACACAGACCTTTCGGTTTTGCCCTAAAGTACGCATTACGTTTAGGCTTTGTTAGCTACCGTATTAATGCGTTCAGTTTTTCAATTAACTCTTCAGGTAAATCCGTAAGAGTTTTAATATGTCCAGTATTTGTTTCCCAAAACATTTTCGGCTCTTTAGCCTTGGCAAAAAGATTCTGTCCTCTTTGGAATGGCACAGCTCTGTCTTCTGTGCTATGAATAATGAGTTTTGCGATGTTTTTTATGTCAGTAATATCTCTAATTGCAACATACTCTTGATTGTAATTCTCTGGATTTTTTGTAAAACTCTGTAGATAGAACTCTCGAAAATTGTCAGTTATAAAGCTATGTGCGGATTCTAATGCTCCGTCTAATACCAAAGCATCAATTTTAGTTTGATTGTCTTTAGCTAACTTAACAGCTAATTGACCGCCTAAAGACATTCCATAAACTATGGTTTTTACGCTATCATTTTTTGTTTGGTTCAAAAAATCGACAAAAGCTGTTTGGGTGTCTTTCATTACTCCTTTGTAATTAGGTATACCATTTGATTTTCCAAATCCTCTCCAGTCCGTTGAATAAACTTTAAATCCATTTTCGATTAATGGTGTAATTAATTCTTTGCCCTGACTGGTATTTCCGCTATTTCCACGAATCAGAAAAACGTTTGCTTTCAATTCCGTTTTTGGGTTAAACAAATAGGTGTGGATTTTAATTGAATCTTCTACCGTTAATATGTTTTCAGAATACTCAAAATCATCTAAATTTTGAATTTCAGTCGATGGTCGGTAGAAAAGTTTGGATTCATCATTGTTTACTAAAGCCTTTATATAAGGGTCGGATTGATACTTGAAAATTCCATATACAATTACTAAAATTAATAGTACTGCAATAATTTTAATTAGTTTTTTCATTTTTTTTTAGATATGGTAGCTAACAATTGTATATAGTCACTAGTAACTATATTTCTTTTATGTCCGTAATTTAATTAAATACTTTAAAACTACTGCTATTTAAAGCTTTAGCAGTGCTTTGGTGAAAATTAAAAGTATGGTATCCGTATAATATACGTTTGCAAACGACTATAAACTTAATACTGCCTACCACCAAACAA
>CAYTRI010000293.1:0-1914 GCA_964440105.1 uncultured Flavobacteriaceae bacterium | reverse complement strand
AATGGTCGCCCATATCCTTGTATTTGGTTTCCATTCCACCAGGGTTTGAGCCATGATTAGGTTCTGTTAGTCCAAAACAACCCATCCATTCTCCCGTAGCCAATTTTGGCAAATATTTTTTCCGTTGTTCTTCCGTACCGTAAGTATAAATAGGATACATTACCAACGAAGATTGTACAGATGCTGTAGAGCGAACTCCACTATCTCCACGCTCAATCTCTTGCATAATTAATCCATAACTAATTTGATCTAGACCAGCTCCTCCATATTCCTCAGGTATATAGGGTCCAAAAGCACCAATCTCTGCCAAACCACTTATAATTTGATTTGGAAACTCTGCTTTTTGCGCATATTCCTCGATTATGGGAGAGACGTCTCGTTTTACCCACTGGCGCGCTGCATCACGGATTAATTTATGTTCTTCTGATAGTAAGTCATCTAAATTGTAGTAGTCAGGTGCTTCGAATAAATCTGGCCTCATGCAAAGAAGTTTTCTCAAAGGTACTAATGATATACAACTTTTTGGGTTAGAGAAGTTACATTTTCAAATAGAAAGCAGCTGTTAGTTTTTTGTATTCATCAGTATATGTATGCCTAGCCATTTCAATTACTAATTCATCTTCTTGCACTTCTGTTTCATGAAATGAAAATTGCAATAAGCTCCTTTTTATTTCTGAATCCGGATTCCCTTTTACTCGTGTAATTCGGTTAGGGTACAAATTAAACTTTAAAGCCAGCAAACA
Source organism: uncultured Flavobacteriaceae bacterium (assembly GCA_964440105.1). Lineage (GTDB taxonomy): Bacteria > Bacteroidota > Bacteroidia > Flavobacteriales > Flavobacteriaceae > Croceitalea. The sequence continues at coordinate 1,171 of CAYTRI010000293.1, read as the reverse complement.
AAACTCTTTTTCCTCTTTATAAGGAATAATAGCCGCAAAGCTACCGTTTGGAGAAAGCAACTTTTGCACTCCACCTAATAGTTCTTCAAAAGATAAGGAAACTCTACTTCTAGCTATTTCTCTTGAAGTACTGGTATTTTTCTCTTCCTTTGGGAGAGATGTTTGCTCTGCTGATAGAGGGGGTTCATAAAATGGTGGATTTGAAACAATCAAATCATAACTGTCATCTATTTCCTCAACAAACTCTTGCAAACTAGCATGATAACAGAACAGTCTATCTCCCCATGGTGATGTTTCAAAATTTTCTACGGATTGTTCGTATGCATCATCATCTAATTCAATAGCATCTATAGTTTCGGCAATTGAGCGTTGTGCCAATTGCAGTGCTATTAACCCAGTTCCCGCACCAATATCTAAAATTGAAATTGGCTTACCAGAAAGTGATACCCAAGCTCCTAGTAAAACCCCATCAGTGCCTACTTTCATAGCGCAACGGTCTTGGTTAATAGTAAATTCTTTAAACTTGAAGGGATTATTCATGCTGTGTTTCTGCAAAAGCAGGAATCTATTTTTATTATAGTTTTGGATTCCCATCTACACGGGAATGACACAATTTAACTAAGATACAAATCTACCAATCCCTCTGGGGTACTAACATGAATTGTTTTAGCAGATCTATCTACTTTATTTATAATATCATCCGTCATAGGAATCAATAATTCTTTGTCACCTTTCTTGGCTTCGAAAAGAATTTGGGAAGCAGAATCATTAATGGACTGAATTGTTCCAATATCTCCGTGAACTTCATCCATCAAAGTGAATCCTATTACCTCATGAAAATAAAATTTATTACCACTTAATGGAGGAAGCATTGTAAGTGGAAGGTATAATTCTGAACCTATTATTCTATCAGCAGCAGGCTCATCTTTTACTTCTTCAAAATCTATACGTAACAAGGTCGATTTATGTAACCGACATCTATCAATAAAAAATGGAACCAGATTGTTTCCTATTGAAACAAAAACTGATTCCATGTTTTCGTAAATCTCTGGTTCATCGGTATCAATTTTAACTAATACCTCCCCTTTGAAACTATATTTTGAAACGACTTTGCCCAGGTAGAAACAATCCTCCTTTTGCATCGTCTAAAAACTTATTCTTCTTCCTTACT
>CAYTRI010000292.1:0-1965 GCA_964440105.1 uncultured Flavobacteriaceae bacterium | reverse complement strand
TATCCAAAAAAAACCTCATGTAAATACCTGCCAGGGGCAAAAGTAAATCCACCTGCTATTATAATTGCTCCAAAATAGAGCAATATCATTTTGCGTTTATGGGTTCTAACATTTCCTTTTTTTATTGCTGTATAAGCCGTTGGAACTGTCCAAAGTGTTAGAAAACTAAAAAGGTGAATCCAACCAAAATGGTTTAGAAATTGAGGGCCAACTGCAGCTGGCATAAACAAAGTAATGACAGCAGTTATGAGCATTAAAATCATATAGATTCGTCCCAACTTCCTATGGATTCCGGTTCCTTTTTTAACCAATAGCAAATAAGCTCCAATAAAAACACAGGGAATTACCGTAATTAAATGTGCATACATTAAACTTTCATAATTCATACTAGTGTTTTAGGTACTATTCTACTTTTGCAGATGTATCAGCGATAACCTTCCACTCGCCGTCTATCTTTTTTAAAATCAGCATAAAAATGCCATTTGTATTACCAACTTCTCGGGTAAGATGGTATTCGCCCATAACGGAATAAGCACCATCATTAATTTTAGAAATATCATTAAGGACAAAACGTAACTTGCCAAAATGTGCTTTTGTAGGATAACTTTTTTTGTAGCGTTCTAAGGTTCCTTGCCATCCTTTTATAACACCACCAGCCCCATAAAATTTGAGCTCTTCAGACTTCCAATACCCTTCCATAAAGGTTTCAATATCATAATTATTCCAAGCATCTTGCTGTACTGTAAGCACAGCTATAATTGCTTTTTTGTCATCGGCTTCTGTAGTCTTTTGAGCAAAACTAGAAATGGATATAAAGAGTAGAATAGGTATTATTTTCATATGAAGAATTTTATTGTGCAAAGAATACGATTAAACCAATGATAAGTAATATTAAAATAACGGTAAAGAAAATCTTCCAAAAGCTATAAGGCCTGGTTCCAGAGATAGTACTATTTTCACCATTGATAAAGAAATTATATTCTTTACCATTATACCGATAAGCACTCACATAAACTGGCAATAAAATATGCTTAAAAGTTTCCTCAGACAACTTCATATCCATACTTGTTACACGTTGCGTATCTCCACCAATATCTTGTCTGCACCAACGTTCAGAAATACGTTCTGCTTCCCCTTTTGCAGATAGATGACCTTGTTTTAAAGGAATCGTATATTTTTCGGTTACAAATCCCGATAAAAAACTACTGCTAAAAGGTTGTAATAACTTTAAATTCCAACGCGCAATTTTAGAAGGGACTCTCCCTTTTCGTTGTTTAGAAGCTTCAACCAAAGTATCATCAACAAAACCTGATATATTGCCTGATGCTGGATACCATCTCGTTTTTCGAACACGTTTTGTTACCGTTTTACCTTGCGAATTTCGAACACGCTTGGTTTCATAATAATACTCACCACGTTGACCGGAATAACTAGCTCGTAATTGCGCATCAAAAGTCCAATAGGGCAAGTATAATCCTTTAGTAAATTGAGGGTCTAATGCCGCTTTTTTTAAGTTGTTAGGAGCAAACCATAAACTATTCACCCACTTTTTAAAAATCTGAAAAGACTTTTTTTGGTCTATTTGAAAAGGAAGTACAGCTCCCGGTAAAATCCAATCTTCTTTATAAGCATCTTCTAAAATTAGGGGCATACTGCAATACACGCAATGGAGCGATTTGTAGTTTTCTTCTACATGCTGATTAGCACCACAATTTTTACAATGCAGCATCGAAATTTCTTCGCTGTGCTTTTGCGCACCCATTTCCTTTAAATAGGGATAAAGCTCTAGCTCTTCAAAACCATTGTCATCAATATTTATGGCTTCTTGATGTCCGCAATATTCGCAACTAATGTTTTTAGTTCCGGGTTGGTACTTCAATTCTGCCCCGCAATTTATGCAGGCTTTTTTGAGTTCGGTTTGTTGGGTTTTTTTCATTGCGAACAAAGTGATGCAATCTTTTAAAC
>CAYTRI010000291.1:0-1979 GCA_964440105.1 uncultured Flavobacteriaceae bacterium | reverse complement strand
ACCTGCACTGAGCCTGTCGAAGTGAGTCAAAGCAAAACCAAAAAGACAGCTGTCATCCTGAGCGGAGTCGAAGGAAAAGCTGTCGCCCTCAGGGCATTCAAAACACCTCCTCCATTGCAGCAAAACCATAAAAATTTAGGGTTTTTGTCTATTGCAAAAACTAGGTTTTCATTTTATATTGGAGGCTGATTTTCTTCCCCAAGATTACAATACTAAAAAAGTATTCTTTACCTACTACTATTAAGAAATATACAGACTAGTGCGTATATGCAATTGTTATAGGTCAAATTGAAGATTATGAAACTAAGAAAACTAACATTAAAAAAATTTAGACATTGTGAAGGTTTAGAAATCGAATTTGGCGAAAAGTTAACCGTCATTTCTGGGCAAAATGGAACAGGTAAGTCTTCAGTGTTGGGATGGATAGCGCAATTGTGTGATTATAAGGGGCTTGTAAAAAGAAAGAACGGAAAACTCTTTACTGAAGATTATAAGAATGTTTTTAAATTTTGTCCTGATAACGACTTTAAGAATAACTACGAAGTAAGTTTTGAAATAGAAAAGAATGGGAATGTATCGAATCGAACAATAAAAACAAGATATGTAAAAGCAACAAAATCATCACCAAAAAGATATCGAACTGACATCGACGGAAGAGAACCTGCAGAAAACTATCCTATAATATATTTAGGATTAAAAAGACTAATTCCACTAGCAACTGAAGATAAAATTAACAAAACTACACTTCAATTATCAACCCCAGAAAAAAATCAGTTTTCAAAATTGTCCAAAGAGATTCTAATTTTAATCGACGACAAAATAAATGCGGAATCAATAAATAGCCGAAATAAAGATGTTTTAGCAATGCAAACTGAAGCTTATGGTCATCTGGGAAATTCAGCAGGTCAAGACAATATTGGTCAATTTTTAAGCTCATTATTATCATTCCAAGACTTAAAAAATCAATTAGGTACTAGATATAATGGTGGTATAATTTTAATCGATGAAATAGATGCCTCACTATATGCAGCATCCCAGATTAAACTGGTCGACACACTTTTTAAATTTGCTAGAACCTTGGATTTACAAATAATTTTTACAACCCATTCTCTTGAAATTCTCGAGCATCTCGAGTCAAAATTAGGTGATGAAACTAAAATAAACCACTTAGTAATTAAAGATGGAAAAGTCCAAAATAAAATAAATCCTGATTACGCTTATGTAAGTAACAAAATCAAAAATCAGATTAGTTCTAGACCTATCAATAATAAAAAAGATTTTATTTGTGAAGATAAACCCGCGGAATTATGGATAAAAAATCTGTTGAATGGTTCGGTCATTAAAAATATAATAAATATTGAAAAAGGTCCATTTTCAGAAGGTGAGTTAAGAAATATGGCAAGTTCTAATCATAGAATTTTCAAGAACGTTGGATTTATTTTAGATGGTGATTCCAAAGAACAATTCGTTGGGAAAAGAAAACCAAAGCGAACAAGTTTTTTACCTGGAACAGAACCTCCGGAAATAATTTTATATAAGTTCATTAAGTCATTGCCAGATAATGACCCATTTTGGAATGATGAAGAAAATTTCACGAAACAAACTTGTTTTGGAGGCTATCAAACCTCAGATTTAAGCACTGCTAAAAGATGGCTGTTAGATGCGAATTTAGCAAGGCATTTCGGGCGTGGATATTCGCATTTGTTTAATCGATGGAAAAAGTCGAATATGGAAGAAGTTAATGCGCTAGTGGCTTCTCTAGAAAAAATAATCAAAAACCTATAACGTATGGCATCAAATCACTGTGCAGTTAATGCCATTGCCGTTAGCTTTAACAAAAACAATAATGGATAGTATCTTAAATGACATGTCTTACAGCTTACTACTTTGGCAAACACTATTATTACTACTTAGCCTCGGTTTATGGGTTTATTGCCTAGTAGATGTATTACGTAATGCTTTTAGAAAGAATAACAAAC
>CAYTRI010000290.1:0-1996 GCA_964440105.1 uncultured Flavobacteriaceae bacterium | reverse complement strand
AAGGATACCCTATATCCCAACCTGTCCGTTCTTCGTGATACCGCTGTGTCCAATAGTTTTGTTCTTTTGTTCTATTCATTTAATATTTTAGAATTTTTAAATGAGAAGTTTTAACAAGATTTGATATTTTTAATTTATAATTAATGGCGAATGAATAAATTAATTAAAACTGGGAAGAAAAGAACCCAATTATTATCAGTAAGCATACTTTTAATTTCAATTTATACAATATATTCATACTATTCATTTCTTCCTGAGATTGAGATGGCGAAATTAATTCGACAAATTATCCGATTTTCATTGACTATAGGCTTACTTTACATGATTTATAAAGGAAAAAAAATGGGCAAAAGTTATTGGCATAATATTGTTTTCCCTAGCTATTTTAGTTGCTCTATTTGGAATTCTAACTACTGAAGCACCACTTATCAATAAAGCACCACTTTTCGTAATGGTTTTTGTTTATTCAATTGCAGTTTATCATTTTGGAATTTCAAAAAGTTATCAAGCATTTTTCGAATATCAGAATGAAGAAATAAATCATTCAAAATACGAGAAATAGTAAAATGTTATTTTTTGACAATCACTCCATCCTTCATAACAAAACTCACTTCTCTCATTTTTGTAATCTCCTTTATTGGATTTCCTTTTACTGCAATAATATCGCCTAGAAAACCTTTTTTAAGCTGTCCGAGCTTATCAAAATGCAGAAGTTGGGCATTCTTAGAAGTTGCCGCCTGTAATGCTTGTTTTTGTTGCATCCCGTATTCAACCATTAGTTCTAGTTCTTTGTAGTTTTCTCCGTGACTAAAAACACCAACATCACCACCAAAAACAATATCCACACCGCTTTCTATAGCCAATTTAAAGGAAGCTTTTTTCTTAGTGATGCGTTCTGGGTCTTCATCGATTCCTTTTCGCCAGCCTTTGTATTCTTCAATGGCAGCACCCGCAGCCAAAGTGGGGCAGAGGGCAACCCCTTTTTCTTTCATTAGTTTAAAAATATCTGCTGTCCCACCATCGCCATGTTCTATGGTTTCTACACCTGCAAGAATGGCTCTTCTCATTCCTTCGGGCGTACTAGCATGTGCTACAACATAACGCCCAGCAGATTTAGCAGTTTGTACCATGGCATCTAACTCTTCTTGTAAAAATGTAGGTTGCGAAGGTTCATCTTTTCCCCAACGATAATCCGCATACACTTTTATAAAATTAGCGCCGTTGCCCAATTGTCTGCGTACAGCTCGTATCACTTCTTCTTTGCCGCTAACTGGTTCGGCACCTAAAGGCACTGTTACGCCATCATGAAATCCTTTTGGGCCATAAGCGCCAGTAGCTACAATGGCTGGGCCAGCTACTTTTAATCGAGGGCCGGAAATAATTCCATCATCAATGGTTTTCTTTAAATAGACATCGGTATAGCCAGCACCTTCAGCACCCAAATCTCGCATGCTAGTTACGCCTGCCAATAAAGAGCTTTTAGCAGCAACACTTCCACGAATAGCCCGTTCCACAGGTGATTCTTTTAGTACTTGATCGTTCCACTCTGTTTCATTGTACGGATGGAGTAATAAATGGGAATGCCCTTCTATTAATCCGGGCATTAAAGTCATGTCTTTTAAATCAATAACCTTTACATTGTTAGGTGTTTTAAATTTTGATGCTTCTCCAGCATAGGTAATAGTATTTCCTTCAATATAAACGACCCAGTTTTCATGCATTTCTATGCCATCAAAAACACGGTCTGGAACTAATAGCGTTTGAGCTGATAGAGACATGGTTGTACACAAGAGTAAGAATAGAATTCGCATAAGCTAGTTTATAATGGTTTTCAGAATGCAGTGAAAGTTTACAGGTTCAATTTACTAATTCTATATGGATGGTTTAATTTATAATAAATATCATTATGAATGATAAATCATTCGTAATATATAATAAAAATGTATTTTGAATGAAATAGCATTCAATTTGATGAAATTTTAAAATTTATTATTTA
>CAYTRI010000289.1:0-2084 GCA_964440105.1 uncultured Flavobacteriaceae bacterium | reverse complement strand
CCATCGTCATCATCATTCCAATTATCATCCTCATCTTTTGGACATTCATGGCACTTTAGTTCCCCATCATCGTCCATTAGCCAAGTATGGTCAGCAATACTACTTCTATAATAATCGCGGTCGTTCTTAGTACTTCTTCCAATATGCCCTTTTGTAGATTCATCAAAAGAAATAAAGCTACCAGCAGGAATATAAATTGTTGAGCGAACTTCCTGTTGTCTTGCTTTATTTGAGGTAGCTGTAGTTAAAAATTCGTCTAATGTAATATCATTACCATTTACATTATATTCATAATTAACTTCTTTAGCCTTTTCTCTAGCAACTTTAAAAGTGCTACCGTGGCTGTCTTTTCTAACATTAATTCTAACTATTGAATCTTCAGATTTCTTAATATTAAATCGTACATCTTTAGAAACCAATATGGGTCTATCACTTTCATCATAGGATAAAGTCATTCGACCAAAATGAATTCTATCTGTGCCATAGTCATATTCGTTTTCATTCATTCGAATTCGTATGGTGTCATTTAAGTCTGCAACTACTATTTCTGTCTTCTCATTAACACTGCCAACTGTTGCAAATTCAGCAGCTTGTTTAACACCAAAGACCACTAAAGTACCTATGGCCAGTAGCCATAATCCTAACAAGGAAAATTTGGCAATGTTTCCAATAGATTTAAGGTTGGTCACCAAAATCTTTAGTCCTAGATATAAGAGAAAAAAGAAAGGTATACCTACGGCAAAGAATAACAGCAGAGATATTAACCACACTGGAGAACCAGATGTATTAACAATCTCATAGAAATCTACTCCGGGTAAATGCACAGCGTCAATTATTCCAACAGAGAATAGTGCAATGAATAAACCGATAAGGGTTGATGCACCGATAATGATTAAAAGTATGCCAATGAATTTACCAAATACTTTAAAAAAGAACATGATAATATCACCTATGGTATCAAAAAAACTCTTGGAGCCGCTTTTTACTTTATTGCCTACTTTCTCGTAGTCAACACTTTTTACTGCGTCAGAAACATCATCAAACCCCTCTTTAACTTTGCGTTCTATATTGCTGATGTTTATAGGCTTTCCCGTCATATCTAACTTTTGTGAAGTTGATGATGCTTCAGGTACTAAAATCCAAAGTAAGATGTAAGCTATAAAGCCAAACCCAGTGAATACTCCTAAAAGAATGAATATTAATCTAATCCATAAGGCATCAAAGCCGAGGTAATATTCTAAACCAGAACATACACCACCTATATACTTTTGATCAATATCGCGATATAATTTCTTAGTTTTTCGCTCAGACTTTGGATGAGAAGATCTGGGTTGATCTTCAAAAATATCTTCGTCAATCATATAATCTTCTGGCTGCCCCATGATAGCAATAACAGCATCTACCTCTTTCTGGGTAATAACCTGACGGTCATTTTCCATTTTTTCTAGAAAAAGTTCTGCTACACGAGCTTCAATATCTGCTATAATTTCATCGCTTCCTGCGGTACCGGAAAAGGACCTTTTTATAGATTCTAGGTAACGCCTAAGCTTGTTATACGCCTCATCATCTATATGAAAAAGGGTATTTGCTAGATTTATGTTTACTGTCTTGTTCATTTTTTTACTGATTGTTTTGTGTTGGTTACTAAGTTTACTGCGCTTCTAAGCTCATCCCAGGTACCATTGAGTTCGTTAAGAAACAATTGACCAGTTTCGGTAAGTGCGTAATATTTACGCGGCGGGCCAGATGTGGATTCCTCCCAACGGTAGTTGAGTAACCCTGCATTCTTAAGCCTTGTGAGTAAGGGATAGATTGTACCCTCTACCACCAGCATCTTAGCGTCTTTTAAGGCTCCTAGAATTTCCGATGCATATTTATCCTTATCCTTTAAAATAGATAGAATGCAATACTCTAGAACCCCCTTGCGCATTTGTGCTTTTGTATTTTCTATATTCATAATTTCATGGGTCTATTAAATTAACTGTTCGTTTTGCTTCCGTGCCGTCTCGCTGTGATGAGCAGCGAGCACGGAAACGTTTTTTGGTTGATTTTTGATTAAATAATTTTTTTCGTTTTTTGATTGA
>CAYTRI010000288.1:0-2085 GCA_964440105.1 uncultured Flavobacteriaceae bacterium | reverse complement strand
ATTTTCTTAGTATTTCAAATGGGTCAACTACAGAGCTTGAAACACAGCTCATATTACTTATTCGGCTTAAATTTATTAAAAAAGCCCTTAACCTTTGTAAAGAAATAAAGAACATGAATTATTCCCTTCAAAAAAGTTTAAAATAACACTTATGACTAACTACCATATACTTTTTACTTAGAAAAAATGAGAATAATACCAGCCATAGATATTATAGATGGAAAGTGTGTTCGGCTTTCGAAGGGAGATTATGACACAAAAAAGATTTATAATGAAAACCCTCTAGAAGTAGCTAAATCTTTTGAAGCCCATGGAATTGAATACTTGCATTTGGTTGATTTAGATGGAGCTAAATCAAAGCATATCGTCAACCATAAGACTTTAGAACAAATCGCCTCAAAAACTAATTTAAAAATAGATTTTGGCGGAGGATTAAAATCTGATGATGATTTAAGAATAGCATTTGAGAGTGGGGCAAACCAAATAACAGGAGGTAGTATTGCAGTAAAGGATAGAACAACTTTCTTACGATGGTTAAATGTTTACGGAGCGGATAAAATAATTTTGGGAGCTGATGCTTTAGATGAAAAAGTTGCAATTTCTGGCTGGCAAGAAGAATCAAAAGAAGAGTTGATTCCTTTTGTAAAAGCGTACCAAAAAATCGGAATTAAATATGTGATTTGTACAGATATATCTAAAGATGGAATGCTCCAAGGCCCTTCATTTAATTTATATGGTAAATTATTAAAAGAAACCAGAGTTCAGCGAACTAGTATCACTGGCGCAGGAGTAGAGGACTTTGAAGAAATAGGTATTAATTTAATAGCTAGTGGTGGTATTTCTCATTTTGAAGAACTACCTAAACTAAAAGAGATAGGCTGCGAAGGTGTAATTATTGGTAAGGCCATCTACGAAAATCGAATAAGCTTAAAACAATTAGAAAAATATATTATTTCAACTTGATAATGTTAAGCATCACCCTGAACTTGTTTCAGGGTCTCACATAATATGAAATATAGCTTTGTTTACATAATTACAAATAAATACAGAACCACTTTCTATATTGGGATAACATCTAATTTGTCAAAACGAATAGTTGAGCATGCTTTAGGAGAAGGCTCAAAGTTTACTAAGAAGTATAACTTAGTTAATTTAGTATATTTTGAAAGGTTTACAGATATAAATCAGGCAATTGAGAGAGAAAAACAATTAAAAAATTGCATCATGATTGGAAAGTCAATTTGATTAAAGAACAAAATCCAAAATTGGAAACATTAGATTATTAACTTAATGCGACTCCGAAACACCTGCCTGTCGGCAGACAGGAGTTCGGAGTGACGAAAAATATGCTAACTAAAAGAATTATCCCTTGTTTAGACATTAAAGATGGTAGAACCGTTAAGGGAGTCAATTTTGTTGATTTACGTGATGCGGGAGACCCAATAGAACTCGCACAACGCTATGCCCAAGAAGGCGCGGATGAACTTGTCTTTTTAGATATTTCGGCGACAGAACAAAAACGAAAAACCTTAGCTGATTTAGTATACCGCGTTGCGGAAAAATTGAATATTCCCTTTACTGTAGGTGGTGGAATCTCTTCTGTTGAAGATGTAGCTATTTTACTCAATAATGGGGCAGATAAAATTTCTATTAATTCTTCAGCTGTTAAACGTCCTGATTTAATAAATGAATTAGTAGCTAAGTTTGGCTCCCAATGTATAGTTGTGGCTATTGATGCTAAACAAATAAATGGGGAATGGAAAGTCCACCTAGTAGGGGGTAAGGTTTCAACAGAATTGGATTTATTTGAATGGGCAAAAGAAGTAGAAATGAGAGGCGCAGGTGAAATACTTTTTACATCTATGGATAATGACGGCACAAAGGATGGTTTTGCTAATGTGGCGCTAGCTAAATTATCAACAGAATTGAATATCCCAGTCATTGCTTCTGGCGGTGCAGGAACAATAAAACATTTTACTGATACTTTTATAAAAGGAAAAGCAGATGCTGCTTTAGCGGCAAGTGTATTCCATTTTAAAGAGATTGAGATTAAGGATTTAAAGAACGAATTAAAAAAGGAAGGAA
>CAYTRI010000287.1:0-2088 GCA_964440105.1 uncultured Flavobacteriaceae bacterium | reverse complement strand
CCTATGGCAATTATAGCTACAATAATGTTTATATATTTCATGCAATTTCTTTATAATAATTATATCAGTTATAAAATTTGTCAGCACACTTTTTTCTGTCATATCGAGCGGAGTCGAGATAAGGCCTGCCTTCCTACCGTTCGAACAAGTATCGAAAATTATTGCCGAGTCTTTAAGATTCTTATTCTCGATACTATTTTATTCAATTCGTTCATAAAATCACTCGAATTGACGAATCATAACTATGACCTAAAAGCCTAAATATATTTAAATTCTTCTCCTGTTCAAAAGTATTTAAAGCTTCATTTCAACAAACCGAGTAGATTGGCTAATTTCACCTTTTGACTTTAATTAGCTTGTGGAAGAAAAGATTGCATATTTAAAAGGATTGAATGAAGCTCAGTTAGCCCCTGTTTTACATAAAGACGGGCCTCTAATGGTAATTGCCGGTGCAGGCTCTGGGAAAACGCGAGTTTTAACTTACCGTATAGCCCATTTAATGGCACAGGGCGTAGACTCGTTTAATATTTTGGCTTTAACCTTTACCAACAAGGCAGCACGCGAAATGAAAAAGCGTATTGCAGATATTGTGGGCAGTTCTGAAGCCAAGAACCTATGGATGGGAACCTTCCACTCCGTTTTTGCCAAGCTTTTACGTTTTGATGGTGATAAATTAGGTTATCCTAGCAATTTTACCATTTACGACACGCAAGATTCACAACGTCTTATTGCTTCTATTATTAAGGAGATGGGGCTTGATAAAGATATTTACAAGTACAAACAGATTCAGAATAGGATTTCTTCTTATAAAAACAGCTTAATTACGGTTAAAGCTTATTTTCAGAATCCAGAATTGGTAGAAGCCGATGCCATGGCAAAGCGACCGCGACTTGGGGAGATTTACCAAAACTATGTGGACCGCTGTTTTAAGGCAGGCGCTATGGATTTTGATGACCTTTTGCTACGCACCAACGAATTGTTGACACGCTTCCCAGAGGTTTTAATGAAATACCAAGACCGGTTTAGATATATTTTGGTAGATGAGTACCAAGATACCAATCACTCACAATACCTTATTGTGAAAGCACTTTCGGACCGTTATCAGAATATATGTGTGGTAGGGGACGATGCTCAGAGTATCTATTCTTTCCGTGGGGCTAATATTAGTAACATTCTCAACTTTCAGAAAGACTATGATGATGTGGGGATGTACCGTTTGGAGCAGAATTACCGCTCTACCAAGAATATTGTAAATGCTGCTAACTCTATCATTTCTAATAATAAGAATCAGCTAGAAAAGGTCGTTTGGACTTCTAATGATGAAGGGAATAAAATTAAAATACATAGAAGTACTACGGATGCTGAAGAAGGACGTTATGTAGCAGCTTCTATTTTTGAAAACCGCATGCAGAACCAAATGCAAAATGGTGAATTTGCTGTTCTGTATCGTACCAATTCGCAATCTAGGTCTATTGAAGATGCTTTACGTAAAAGTGATATTCCCTACCGTATTTATGGAGGACTTTCTTTTTACCAACGTAAGGAGATTAAAGATGTTTTGGCGTATTTGCGTATTGTTATAAATCCAAAAGACGAAGAGGCTTTAAAACGAATTATCAATTTTCCTGCACGTGGAATAGGGCAAACTACCGTGGATAAATTAGTGGTTGCCGCCAACCATTATGGGCGTTCTATTTTTGAGGTGATAGAAAACCTCTCCAAACTGCAATTAAAGATTAATGGGGGCACTACCCGAAGATTGGAAGACTTTGTTACCATGATTAAGAGCTTCCAAATTATGAACGAAGGGGCAGATGCCTTTACCCTTGCCGAACATGTCGCCAAAAAGACAGGGTTATTGTTGGAGTTTAAAAAAGATGGTACTCCAGAAGGCATTGGTAAAATGGAAAACATTGAGGAATTGCTCAATGGTATTCAAGATTTTGTAGAAGGACAAAAAGAACTGGATGAAGCTACAGGAAGCCTTACCGAGTTTTTGGAAGATGTAGCACTTGCCTCAGATTTAGATAAGGATACTGGTGATGATGATAGGGTAGCGCTGATGACCATTCACCTAGCAAAAGGATT
>CAYTRI010000286.1:0-2091 GCA_964440105.1 uncultured Flavobacteriaceae bacterium | reverse complement strand
TTAATCATTTAATTAGACCAATGCTTTACGGTTCTCAGCATGAAATTGTAAATGTTTCTAACCCAAAAGGACGTGAACGCTATTATTCGGTTGTAGGTTATATTTGTGAAACTGATACTTTTGGAAGCAACCGTAGAATTAACGAAATTTCTGAAGGTGATATTTTAGCCTTTAAAAATGCTGGCGCATATTGCTTTACAATGGCTAGCAATTACAACTCCAGATACCGCCCTGCGGAAGTACTTTGGCATAATGGCAAAGCCCACTTAATTAGAAAACGAGAAACTTTTGATGATATCTTAAAAAATCAAGTAGATACCAAAGATTTGTTTGAGCCTAAACGCGTAAAGGAAGTAGCGAAATAATACGGCATAATTTTCGTTAGGTTTTATATAGTCTTTGGACTAAGAACCTGTTTAAGATTTTATAAATTATTTTTTTATGTTTCTTTTTTCACCCTTCTTCGTTAGAAATTTTATCCGTAGCTAAGGCTATGCACAAAAATTTTGCCTAAAAGGTTAAAAAAATAATCTTTAAAAATTCTAATCACAAAACCTTAAACAGGTTCTTAATAACTCAAATTTGTAGTATGCGAACTATTTTTATTGCAATAGTGTTCATTTTTACCTTATCAATTTCTGCTCAAGAAGTTACTTGGCTTTCATGGAATGAAGCTTATGAGTTATCTCAAACCGATAAGAATCCTAAAAAATTATTTATAGATGTTTATACGGATTGGTGCGGATGGTGTAAAAAAATGGATAAAGATACTTTTCAAAATCCAGAAGTAGCTGCCTATATGCAAGCTAACTTTTATATGGTAAAATTAGATGGCGAGGGTAAGGAGGAGATTACCTATAACGGAAAGACTTTTAAATTTATTCCTCAAGGAAGACGTGGTTATCACGAATTTGCAGCTGCTCTAATGCAAGGAAAAATGAGCTACCCAACAGTTATATTTTTAGATGAGAAATTAGGAATGCTTTCACCTGTTCCTGGATATCAAAAAGTAGAACCATTTATGCAAATAGCGCGCTATTTTGGTGACAATATTTATAAAGAAAAAGATTGGAAGACCTATTCTGGGGTTGGGAAGTAAACTCTAAATCCATCTTATTAAAAAAGGCATCTATCTGAATAGATGCCTTTTTAATTCCTAGTCTATAGACTATTCCTCAATCTCCGTTTCTAAAGCTTTTGCCTTTTTAGCTCTATTGTGGCAGCGGTCGCATAAATCAGTGATTTTTTTCAACTCTCTAGCTTTTGCTACAGTACCTTGAAAAATTTCGTTTGTTCGCTTACCATTAATATAACCACAATCTTGATATAGATGGTAACTCTTACCGGAAGGCGTCCAATACACACTATTAACACCGTCGTTAAGTAATTCTACCTGTTTGGTTTGTTCCGTATATTGCTCAACTGAGGCTGGGTTAAATTCCGTTCCAGTTAGGCCAGCAGCTGCAAGAGCAGCGACGGCAATAGTTCCCAAAATTCCTTTTTGTTTTCCGCTAAGGTTCTTATTGGTGAAAATTAGAATAACCATGGGTAGAAATGCAAGTACGCTGATGATCATTCCCAATTGGTTCTGCACAAAGAATTTAAACTTATTCTTTTCTGAAGCTGGGTCTAAACGGTTTGCTTTTTTCCATAAGATGTTACCAATAATTGCAAAAATTAAGGCAACAACTATTAAACCAATCATCCATGCCATATTAACTGGCACTTCTTGAAGTTTAAAATAGGCCCATACTTGACATGCTATTGCAACAAGCCATCCTAGTACAGCTATAACTCTAAATGTAGTTGCTTTAGATTTACTTTCTGCAGTTGGTTTCCAAGTACTATCAGCTTGAGCTGATGCACTATCGTCTACAATTTTTGTAATTTTCTTAGAAGATTTTCCGCTTTCCATGGTATAATTCTGGGTTTTGTGTTTTGTTAAAGTTAATAAACTTTAACAATTTAGGAATTATACTAGGTTTAGCTGTCCATCAAAGATTATAACACCTAATAAATAATCTTTGCCTTTATCGACTATAATTAGGACTCTCTTTGGTAATAGTTACATCGTGAGGGTGGCTTTCATTA
>CAYTRI010000285.1:0-2091 GCA_964440105.1 uncultured Flavobacteriaceae bacterium | reverse complement strand
CCATCATCAGTCACATAACACTCGCCATGTTCATATGGGTTTAGTGTTCCAGGGTCTACATTAATGTATGGATCTAATTTTTGAATAGTTGTTTTATAACCTCTAGCCTGAAGTAATTTGGCCAAAGAAGCGGCGATAATACCTTTACCTAATGAAGATGTTACGCCTCCCGTAACAAAAATGTACTTGGTTTGTGACATGATTGTATCTACTATTACGGGGCATAAAGGTACATATTATAGGCTGATATTTTAGTTAATATCTAGGGAATTCTTTTCGTAATTTTCTAATCATTGGTTCTAACCCGTTTGATTTTATATCTAAAGTGGTTTCTAAATACTCCCCTAACTTTCCTTTAGGATATCCTTTCTGTTTAAACCAAACCAAGTAGGCAATAGGTAAATCGACCAAATACCTATCTTTATATTTACCAAAAGGCATTCTATAATGCACCAATTCTATAAGTTTTTGCTTGTTTGGTTTAATTTCCATTTTATTAGCTAAAAATACTATCTTTCTATCTAGAAACAACACTGATGAAAAGAAGAGATTTTGTTACTGCAACTGCAATTGGTGCAGCGGGAATGGTTGCCACTCCAACTTTAGCACAAAATAATGTAGCTAAAAGCGACTTTAAACTCAAAAACAACATCAATCATAGTGTTTGTCAATGGTGTTTTGGGAATTTGCCTTTAGAAGATTTTCTCAAAGAATTAAAAAATATAGGCATAAAAGCAATAGATCTTATCGGTCCAAAAGATTGGCCTCTCTTAAAAAAATATGATATCCATTGCTCTATGTGTAATGGTGCTGAAATAAGTCTGACTGAAGGGTGGAACGACCCAAAATATCATGAAGAACTTATAAAAAACTATACAGAAATTATTCCGCAAGTGGCTGAAGCTGGCTATACAAATCTTATTTGCTTTAGTGGAAATCGTAGAGGCATGAATGATTATGTAGGTTTACAGAACTGTGTTGACGGCCTATCTAAAATTATTCCATTGGCGGAAAAGCACGGTGTGGTTATCCAAATGGAGCTTTTTAATCAAGTTGATCATCCGGACTATATGTGTGATAATTCCTTATGGGGCATAGAACTTTGTAAACATATAGGAAGTGATAATTTTAAACTTCTTTTTGATATTTACCACATGCAGATACAAGAAGGAGATATTATAAGAAGCATTCAAAATTACCATCCTTACTTTGGACATTATCATACTGCTGGAGTACCAGGTAGACATGAAATTGATGAAACGCAGGAGTTGTACTATCCTGCAATAATTAAAGCAATTTTAGAGACCGGTTTTAAAGGTTATGTTGCACAAGAGTTTATAGTTACTTGGGAAGATAAAATCGCTGCTTTAAAAGATGCTTTTTTGCGTTGCGATGTTTAATTTATATTCGCCAAAGCTTCAGTTATCTGAGCATTCCAACGCAACTGTTGTTCGCGGTTCCTAGAAAAACTTGTTTCCCAATCGTAACGATCCTGAAAATCTGAAAGTTCTTTGAGCGTTTCTTTATAAATAGCCCTAATTTCAGATTTTACATTATCTGAGAATGAGGTTTCATTCAACCGTTTCCTCATTTTTCTGGCAAATAATTCAGAAATATCAAAATGCAGTTGTTCATGACTTAGTATTAAGTCATTACAAACTGAAGGTTTGTACCATGATTCATTAGGATAAAAAAAGGCAGTTACCTCAAAATCTAGTTGAACCTCGTGGTGTAAAAGATTAGCAGAATATTTATAACTAATGCCGCTTGCCGTAGTTGCTGCCGGAGCAGAATCTGGAGGAATAACTCCTTTAAAGTCGTTCCAAGTGAGTTTTGTCTTTGAATCCCAAACATAAGATTCCTCAATCTCTTGGGAAAAAGAAATTAACCCAAACAAAGTAAAAACTATTGATATGATTATTCTTTTGTCCAATTGAAGGTGATTACTTTTTCAATATCTGGATGTAAGCTATAATGAACAGGACAGGTATTAGCGGTTCTTTCTAAAATAATCTTATTCTTTTCCGTGACTGAAGCAGGAAGTTCAAAGTTTACTTCAATCTTTGAAATTCTTCTTGGCTCTGAAGCCAT
>CAYTRI010000284.1:0-2103 GCA_964440105.1 uncultured Flavobacteriaceae bacterium | reverse complement strand
CAAACTCAAAACTTTATAAAGGAAGCCTTAATACCATCATCTTAAAATTATTAGATGAAGAAGGTAAAATGTATGGGTATGAAATTACCCAAAAGGTAAAAGCGCTTACTAAAGGCGAACTCCAAATAACAGAAGGCGCTTTATATCCTGCTCTGCATAAACTAGAAGCGGAAGGCTTGTTGGATGTTGAGGTTGCAAAAGTGGATAATCGCTTACGTAAATACTACAAGCTTACCGAGCAAGGTGAAAAAGAAACTGTAAACCGTTTAGCAGAATTAGAAGAATTTATACGAAGCATGCAGCAATTGGTGAACCCTAAATGGAGTATATCATGAGTGTGAACTTGACGAAAGAGCAAATAAATGTGATAGATGGTTTCCTAGATAAGATGGAATTAAAACAATTTGATCTTAGAACTGAAGTTTTTGATCATATGGTAACCGGCGCAGAAGCTGCAATGGAAAAGGGAGCTTCGTTTCATGAGGTAACGGATAAGCTATTTAAAGAATGGCAACCGGAACTAAACAATCATTCGAATTTTTGGATTGGTCTTATGTGGTCTGGACCTAAAATTCTGATTGGTAAAGCTGTTTATTATACAAAGAAAGGTACTATAAGAACATTATTAATTGCATTGCCGATAATACTTTTGATTTATGTATTAGCAAAAATTTTTTACTCCAATGATGCGGCCACATTTTTAAACACTGCTCTTGGATTGATTCAGATAGCAATGTATTTACTAGGAATTTATTTTCACATAGAAATAAAAAAAACAAAACAACAAAGCACTTTTAGCTTTTTGTTTAAAATAAATGTTTTTGGTGTAGGTATATGGGCATTTTTATACAATCCTTTACTAACTGATATTATGGCTTTTAGGGTTGCTGATAGCGGAATCTTAATACCAATTATTTTTCATTCACTTTTACTAGCATTCTTCTATAATTTCTACCATTGGTACAAATTACATATGAAATCTAAAAATCTAGTGGTTGCATGAAACTTACACAAGTAGACATACAAAATATAGATAGTTGGCTAAAGAATAGAGGTTTCAAATATATTGACGTTCGTTACGAATTACTAGACCATCTAGTAAGCGAATATGAGCAAATTGAAAACTACCCAGACTTAGATAGTTTTTTAAAAGAACGTCTAAAATGGTGCAGGAAGGTTGAAAAAGAAAAACAGAAGGCAGTTAATTTTGGTATTACCAAAGATTTATTTAGACATTTTTTCCAACTTTTTAGGAATGTAAAATTTCTATCTATTATTGGAGTTTTAACAATAATTCTAACATATGTTGAGTTTTCAGTTGCTTCTGATATATTTAGAAAAACTTTATTCACTATTTACCTGTTACTAATAACTTACCAGGTTTACTTGATGATTTTTAGTGGTTTTGGTCAAAAATTGAAGAAAGAAGCTATTTCGGTTATCTATCTTATAAATATTTTCTTCATCTCACAACTTCCCATGCATTTCTTTGGAGTATTCCCAGATGATCTCGTAATAAAACAAATATTTTATATTCCATATATAGTTTTTGGGATACTATTAAGTATTAATGCGATTCTGTTTTTTCATAAAAAACGTAAAAATTTACTGATTAATCTAGAGCAGTTAAAGAGAGAAAGTAAATGAATCTAACCCCAGACCAAATACAATCTATAGATACCTACCTGATAAACTCAGATGTTCGTTTTGTTGATGTACGAATGGAATTGGTTGATCATATCACAAATGAGCTTGAACAGAATATGCGGCAGGATAAAACTTCTTTTTATGATGCCTTTAAAAGTTATATGGTAACACACAAAAGAGACTTGATAAAAAACTATGAAAAACTTAAAAAAAAGAATCAACTAAAAGGATTCACTTTGGTTTGGGAGAACCTTAAAAAACCGTGGAGCATTGGTTTTTTTGCTGTAACCCTCATCTTATTGTTAAATTTTAAGAATTGGTTTGGCGTCGCTTTTCCATTTATTCCTATTATGTGGAGCCTATTGATAGCAACTTCCCTAATCTATATCGTATTTTCTTATCCTCTTAAGAAAAACAGATTTTCAGGCTTAGAAGCATTGAGCTGGGCAATGTTTT
>CAYTRI010000283.1:0-2108 GCA_964440105.1 uncultured Flavobacteriaceae bacterium | reverse complement strand
CTGCCACCCCGACTTAAAGCCAGTTCATTAGAGCTGGCTTTTTTATTTATTAAAATGAGAACAATCAATCATTTTTTTCAACGTTTAAACTCTTTTAAGTAATTATCGTCGGTCATAGGGTATAACCCTATTAAAGTACCCTCACTTACTTTTTGTAAAACAAAATTCTCGTATTCGGTCATTTTAAGACATTCTTCTGCAACTTCTTCGGCAAGATGCTTGGGTATAACCATAATACCATCATCATCCCCAACAATATAATCACCAGGAAAAACAGCTACATCACCACAGCCTCTAGGTTCATTAATTGCAATGGCTTGATTTAAAGTTAGATTAGTTGGAGCAGAAGGTTTTTTGTGATATGATGGTATTTCTAAATGAGATTCTTCTCTTGTGTAATTTCTTATAAAGAGATAGCAGGATTGATGACATATTTTTAGCCTAGCTCATCTTATGAAAAAGAAAGTGCTAAATAGCATGCTAGAATGCAAATCGTTTAATTAAAATAGATAGTTCACTTAAGTCTACCACTTCAATAAATCTAGTTCATTATATAGATGAATCTCCTCTTTTTATGTATTTGGGTTTTTAAAAACAGCTATTTTTCATACAATACAGCTAATTGTAATTATTTTGTTAATTCTAATAAAGATAAGCACTTTATTATTTTTATATATTTAATATATACTTTAATTTATTTTTTTGCAGTAATGTGACTTTTTAATATTTGGGGTGTCTAACACTAAATAATAGCTTATTAAATTTAAAAAATAGAGATTTTTTTAACATAAAAATTGCATTTTGGATGATATCAATGTTGCTTTTAAATCTTTTTACAACAAAATATCGCTTACATGACAACATTTTTTATATCTCAAATAATAATAATTTAATTCTTTGTAAAATATTTTAAACTTTCAATCCCCCCTTTTATGCATTGTAACCAACAAACTTTAGGCTTTATTAAAAAGCCATTTACCTCTCTTATAAACTTATTATTCAAAATATGAAAACTAAATACTTTTCAATAGATAGAGTACATTCCAAATTAATGTATTTGGTTGTTTTTTTCTTTCTTGTTTCTGCACAAGTATTGCAATCTCAAAACCCAGTAGACAGTTGGACCATTATTTCAACTCCAGCAACTGACCAAGACACGTACACAGCAGGCGGAAATACATATGAATATGGTCAAGGTAATAATATTGAGATTGAAACTGTAACCTACAATGGTGATGTATATACCTTTCCATTTGCAAGTCAATTTTACGTTTTTAACCGTGTTGATATTACGCCAAATGCTAATGGTGTAAATGTAGTAGGAAACAAAGCTAGTATTTTTTATGAGCGAACCGGGGCTTCTAATTTTGTTTTTGAAGCTAGTTTGCCTGGAACTCCAGGAGATATTGATTTGGAAGAAATCTTAAATTCTACAGTAATTAATAGAGGAGTTTTAGATGTTTTTAAAAATACAGGAAATAATGGTACTGATGAAGGGCCACAAAATATAGAACGTATAGATGTAGTTTTTCCTGAGTTAACTATTAATAATCCGGCAGATTTACCACTAAATGGATTTTTAGCCTCGGAAAAAAGTGGAAACAACACTTATAAAGCTGCTGCTATACTTAGTATTGATGCATCTGGTGTACCTACTTCTTTTGGTAATTTAGTTACAATTGTGAGAAACACCTCCTATAGTATACCAACTGACAATTCTTTTAACCCACGCAGACAAAATTCATTTATAGAAGACGCTAACAGTGATAATCTTCCATTAAGAGTTGGTGGTGTAGCTGAAAGAATGGGGTTATCATTAATCACTTTTGCCGATTTAGGTATTAGCGCAGGACAAACATTTTATGGTATTTCTTTTTTTGGAGATGACGTAGTAGATTCTGATAATTTATTAGACCCCACTACATTTCCGCAAAACACCTCAACTGGTGCTGATATTTATGGTGCCTTAGGTGCAATTGTTACAGCAACAGGTTATGCCCCCCCCATTGACAGTGATGGCGATTTAATAATAGATAGTGACGATCTTGATGATGATAATGATGGTATTTTAGATATTAATGAGTGCATATCTACAGATGATTTTTCAC
>CAYTRI010000282.1:0-2129 GCA_964440105.1 uncultured Flavobacteriaceae bacterium | reverse complement strand
CTGCATCAATAAAAGCAGCAATCCCTCCATTTTTTTGAGCTTCAGCAATAGCATGTAGCGTAAGTGTAGTTTTACCTGAAGATTCTGGACCATAAATTTCGATAACCCTTCCTCTTGGATATCCACCTACACCTAAAGCCAAATCTAAGCCAAGAGATCCAGATGGTATTACCTCAACATCTTCTACTACGGTATCTCCCAGTTTCATTACAGCACCTTTGCCATAAGTTTTATCAAGTTTATCTAAAGTTAGTTTTAGCGCTTTTAACTTTGCTTCGTTCTCGTTAGCCATATTCAAAAAATTAGAGGACTAAAATACCATTTCTTTTGCATTTAAGAACTGCAACGCAACCTTTTTAAAATGATTACATCCTAAGTGTGACTAATTCAAATATATATCAATAGTTTCTAGAAACTTTTGAGGCCACAGTATCGTATTTTTTATCTATGAAAAAGAAATATAAGTGGTCAAAGGCGCACCCGAAAGCGAGGTGCGCCTTTTTTATTTCTAAGTATAATGGTGGTTTCGAGTGCCTCAACCACCAAATATTTTTACTTACGCTATATAAGTTTTTCTAAAACACAGAGTGGTTTAGGCTTTGCAATGTTAACGGTGGTTGAGGCACTCGAAACCACCATGCACTCGAAGACAACTTACTTTTTACTTATTTTTGCACTATTCTTTAACTTATAACTATTAGTATAGCATGCAACTGTACAATACATTAAGTGCAAAAGAGCGAGAGAAATTAATTGAAGAAGCCGGGAAAGAAAGGCTTACTATCTCTTTCTATAAATATGCACATATCGGTAATACCGAAATCTTTAGAAATCACCTTTTTATCAATTGGGATACCTTAGAAGTTCTTGGTCGTATTTACGTAGCTCATGAAGGTATTAACGCTCAACTTTCCGTGCCTGCAGAGAATTTCGAAAAATTTAAATTGCATTTAGACAGCATTTCTTTTTTAGAAAATGTACGCCTTAATATTGCTATAGAGCAAGACAACAAATCCTTTTTAAAGCTTAAGGTAAAAGTGCGTGATAAAATTGTTGCGGACGGACTTAATGATGATACGTTTGATGTTACCAATAAAGGGGTTCATGTAAATGCAGAACGTTTTAATGATTTGATTGAAGACCCAAATACTGTTCTGGTTGATATGCGTAACCATTACGAAAGTGAGATTGGACATTTTAAAAATGCTATAACTCCGGATGTGGATACTTTTCGTGATTCTTTGGATATTATTGAAGCAGATTTAGCAGACCACAAAGCAGATAAAAAACTGGTCATGTACTGCACTGGTGGAATACGATGTGAAAAAGCAAGCGCCTATTATAAACACAAGGGCTTTAAAAATGTGTTTCAATTAGAAGGTGGAATAATAGAATACACGCGGCAAGTAAAAGACCAGAATTTAGAAAATAAGTTTGTGGGCAAAAATTTTGTTTTTGACCATAGAAGAGGAGAACGTATCTCGGATGATGTAATTGCTAGCTGTCACCAGTGCGGGAACCCTTGTGATGAACATGTAAATTGTGCTAATGAAGCTTGTCATTTATTATTTATTCAATGTGAGGACTGCGCAGCTAAAATGAATCATTGTTGCTCGGACGATTGTAAAGAAGTTCATGAGTTACCATACGAAGAACAAAAGAAGCTAAGAAAGGGCAAGCATGCGAGTAATAAAATCTTTAAAAAGGGGCGCTCAGAAGTATTAAAGTTTAAAAAGTAACATTTCCTTCCGGCAACATTTTATCCGTATATTTACTTCTAGTTAATTTATGAACCCTTATTAAGAAATAAGTTAATCTTTTTCTTAATTCAATATATAGAATATGGGATGTAGCAGTTGTTCAACCGGCAAGGATGGACAGCCGCGGGGATGCAAGAATAATGGCACTTGTGGCACTGATGGTTGTAATAAACTCACGGTATTTGATTGGCTTTCTAACATGTCTTTGCCTAATGGGCAAAAACCTTTTGACTGTGTAGAAATCCGATTTAAAAACAGCAGAAAAGAATTTTATAGAAATACAGAAGGCTTATCGTTGGCGATAGGCGATGTAGTTGCTACACAAGCAAAATCTGGACACGATGTTGGTATCGTTACGTTAACAGGAGA
>CAYTRI010000281.1:0-2147 GCA_964440105.1 uncultured Flavobacteriaceae bacterium | reverse complement strand
GAAGAGAAATTAACAACAGAGATTTCTTTTCAAGAATAGAAAAAAAAGGTATTCCAAAAGATAGTACGCTCCTAAAAAGTTTATCTATCCCTTCAGAAAAAATTGACAACTACGCCTTAAAAAACAATAGAGATCTTACTTTTAGCAAAATGAATAGTGAATGGGGCATAGAGCATAAAGGCTTTTCCAATGGCAGTATTTATGTTGACTTGGATAATGACGGAGATTTAGAAATTATTACGAACAATATTGATGACCAAGCATCAATATTCGAAAACAAGAGTGCGGATTATAAAAATCATCTAACTATCCGTTTTAAGGGAGATAGTACTAATCAATTTGGAATAGGAACAAAAACCACCCTATATTCAAATGGCAAGCACCAATACCAAGAATTAACATTAACAAGGGGGTTTCAATCTTCTGTAGCGCCACAAATACATTTTGGACTAGACACCATAAAACAAATAGATTCTATAGAAATTATTTGGCCGGATAAAAAGAAAAATGTTCTAAAAAATATTGATGTAAACACCATTATTACAGCTAAATATATTAATGCTGACGTAAATCATATTAGTCTAAATTTCGCAGCAAAAAAACTATTTAAATCAGATATCGATTCTAAAGAAATTGTAAACCATAAACATATTGAAAATTACTATAATGATTTTCAGAAAGAAGTCTTATTACCTCATCAAACTTCAATGTATGGGCCTAATATAGCAGTCGGAGATTTAAACAATGATGGTCTTGATGATTTAATTACAGGAGCTTCATCTCAAAACCAAACCGCTATTTTCTTTCAAACAAAAGCTGGAGAATTTCAAAAAAATACTTCTGCAAGTTTAACCCAAGACAGTATTCATGAAGATATGGGTATCCATATTTTTGATGCCGATAATGATGGTGATAATGATATTTATATAGCAAGTGGTGGTAATGAATTTGCCCCTAATTCAAAAGAATTGCAAGACAGACTGTACTTAAATGATGGTAAAGGTAATTTTCAAAAATCTTTAGATGCAATCCCAACACTTTTTACTAGTAGTTCTAGAGTTCATAGTCATGATTATGACAAAGACGGAGATTTAGATTTATTTGTTGGTGGCAGACTAGTCCCTGGGAACTATCCCTCACCAGCAAATAGCTACATTCTAGAGAATAAAAGCTCTAAAGGAGCGGTGAAATTTGTTGACGCTACCCCAAAGATTGCCCCTTTTTTAGAAAAAGTAGGCATGGTATCTGATGCTATTTGGACAGACTATGATATGGATGGTTGGACAGATTTAATTTTAATAGGAGAATGGATGCCTATTACATTTTTAAAGAATGATGGAGGGTATTTTAAAGATACAACCAGCAAACTAGACCTAGAAGACTCCAGAGGCTGGTGGTACAGCATCAATAAAGGTGATTTTGATAACGATGGCGATATGGATTATATAGTTGGTAATCTTGGGCTTAATTACAAGTACAAAGCCAATGCCGAAGAAACCTTTGACATTTATTTTAATGATTTTGATGGAAATAATTCTAATGACATTGTACTTAGTTATTATAATGAAGGAGAAAAATTTCCGCTGCGAGGACGTGAGTGTTCCTCACAACAAATACCAGGAATTAAGCAAAAATTTAAAAACTACGAGTCTTTTTCAAACGCAACCTTAGAAGACGTTTATACTGAAGACCAACTAGAAAGTTCACTACATTATCAAGTAAAGTCATTTGCCAGTATTTATTTAGAAAATGATAATGGAAAATTTGTGCAACATAAGTTACCTAACTTGGCACAATTATCATCTATAAACCAAATTTTGGTTGAGGATTATAATAATGATAAGTATTTAGATGTATTAATAACTGGTAATTTACATGCATCTGAAGTTGAAACGCCGAGAAACGATGCTAGTAATGGCCTTCTCTTATTGGGCAATGGAAATGGTAGTTTTAATCCAATTACAGGCAATAAAAGTGGTTTTTATGCTCCAGGTGATGTAAAAGATATGTCCAAAATAAAGATTGGAGACAAAACATTCTTTGTTGTTGCAAAAAACTCGGACTCCCTACAATTTATTGAACAAATAAAAAGCTAAATAAAAAAAGCCTCCAAAATTGGAGGCTTTTTTTGTGGGCGCTGAGGGATT
>CAYTRI010000280.1:0-2159 GCA_964440105.1 uncultured Flavobacteriaceae bacterium | reverse complement strand
ATTAAGATTTATATCTCGGAGAATAGAGCTGCTTCAGTAGATATGAAGCAAACCGTTAAATCTTATCTTAAAAAATCTTCTATGGAAGAGTTGATGCGTGTACGTGATGAGGATGCTCAGGTAGACTTTTACGTTAAAAGCACCAACAACGACAATGTTGTAAGCCATCTCTTTATGTTTGTTACAGGAATAGATAACAAAAGTGATAGTACACCAGAAACGGTGCTTGTTACCATGAATGGAAAAATTGAGCTAGACAAAATAGGAGCTTTAGTAAACAAAATGCAATTGCCCAAACAGCTTGAAAAGGCTAGTAAGAAAGGCAAGTAAAATATTAATCAATCAAAAAACAGAAAATGAAACAATTTATAAAATACATGTTTAGCCTGGCTTTTGTTTTTTTAGCAGGCTGTTCATCACAGCAAAGTCTTCAAGAATACTATGTTGACAATAAAGAGAATCCAAATTTTATTTCGCTAGATATTCCTGCTAGTATTTTAAAAATGGATGAGGTAGATCTTACTGATAAGCAAAAGGAAGCAATAGCATCTTTAAAAAAGTTCAACTTATTGGCTTTTCGTAAGACTTCTGATAACAGTACTGCTTATAAGTTAGAAAAGGCTAAGGTAAAAGAGATTCTAAAGAATGAAGATTTTATCGAGCTTATGAAAATCAATTCAGAATTTGGTAAAGGAGTTATAAAATACTTAGGTGATGACGATGCAATAGATGAGGTTATCATATATGGAGATAGTAAAGAAAAGGGTTTTGCTTTGGTTCGCGTTCTTGGAAAAGATATGAACCCAGCAGATGTAATGCAATTGATGCAGGCTATCCAAAAATCTGATTTTAAAGGAGAAGGACTAGGAGAAATAGGGAAATTTTTGAAAGGATAAACCAAACAACTAATCTTAGAAATCCTGAACCATAATTTATGGTTCAGGATTTTTTTTGAATTAAATTTTGAAGGAATTTATAATTCTTGTGACCTTCTTGTTATTTTTAGTGTCTATAAAATTAGAAACACTAAAAACTCTAAAAGCATTATGGAAAATTTATCAATGGAAACAATAATGGGTTATGTAGAAACCTATGGTCTACCTTTATTAAAGGCAATTCTTATCTACATTGTTGGGTCATGGATTATTAAAAAATTAGTAGGGATTTTACGAAAAACATTAGCCAAAGGCAGTTATGATGAATCTTTGCAGAAATTTTTATTGAATTTAGTTACTTGGGGTCTTAAAATATTTTTGATTATTACTGTTATTGGTACTTTAGGTATCGAAACAACTAGTTTAGCTGCTGTTATAGCTGCTGCAGGTCTAGCTGTAGGCCTCGCTTTACAGGGTTCTTTGTCTAATTTTGCAGGTGGAGTACTGTTGATGATTTTTAAACCTTATAAAATTGGAGATTTAGTTGAAGCGCAAGATATATTAGGAGTTGTAAAGGAAATAGAAATCTTTACTACAAAACTAGTATCCCCAGACAATAAACTTTTAATTGTACCTAATGGTGCTATGGCTAACGGAAATATTACGAATTATACGGCCGAAGGTAAAATTCGTGTAGATACTGTAATTGGAGTAGCATATGAAGAAGATATCAAAAAAGTAAAAGAGGTCTTGATGGAAGTTTTAACTTCTAACCCAAAAGTATTACAGGACCCAGCACCCTCTGTAAATGTTTTAGAATTAGCAGATAGTTCAGTAAATTTTGCTGTTAGGCCTTTTTCTAAGCCTGAGGATTATTGGGATGTATATTTTGCTACTTATGAAAATTGTAAAATAGCGCTTGATAAGGCTGGAATTGAAATTCCTTACCCACACGAGGTTGAGGTTATAAAGCAGGCAAAATAGAATAGTTTGTAGAATGATAAAAGACCGCCATTGGCGGTCTTTTTTTAATTAGTCATTTTGAAAGAAATATTGACCGAGAAATCTACAACTATTTCTCACTTCTCCTTCGACTCCGCTCAGGATGACAGTTCGAAATTTACCAGATTAAATACCGGTATAATTACCTGGAGTAATTTGTTTTAGTTCTTTTTTGATAGTATCAGAAACTTCTAGAGTTTCAATAAAGCTTGCAATTGAAGTCTGATTAATTTTTTCATTGGTTCGCGTCAAACCTTTTAAAGCTTCATAAGGATTTGGATA
>CAYTRI010000279.1:0-2201 GCA_964440105.1 uncultured Flavobacteriaceae bacterium | reverse complement strand
TTGTTTCTGGGGCAGTAGCAGAACGTATTAAGCTTGGTGGTTTTATGATTTTTACCCTTATCTATGTTGGTTTAGTATACCCAATTGTAGGTTCATGGCAATGGGGTGGTGGTTTCCTTTCTACACTTTCTTATGGTGAAGCAGAAGGTTTCTATGATTTTGCAGGTTCTACATTAGTACACTCTGTTGGTGGTTGGGGAGCATTAATAGCTATCTACTTACTAGGAGCAAGAATTGGCAAGTTTGGTAAAGATGGTAAAGCAAGAGCTATCCCTGGTCACAATTTACCATTAGCAGCTGCTGGTGTTTTAATTTTATGGTTAGGATGGTTTGGTTTTAATGGTGGTTCTGTTTTATCTGCTGACCCTGCAACTACATCTTTAGTACTAGTTACCACATGTTTAGCAGCAGCAGCAGGTGGTGTGGCAGCATTTTTAACTTCGACAGCACTTTATAAAAATTATGATCTAACCATGTTTTTGAATGGTATTCTTGGTGGACTTGTAGGTATTACTGCGGGTGCAGACCAAATGTCTCCTAATGAAGCTGTAATTATAGGGTTAATTGCTGGTGTAATCATTGTTCTTGGAGTTGCATTAATTGACAAACTTAAATTGGATGACCCTGTAGGAGCAGTTGCCGTACACCTAGTTTGTGGAATTTGGGGAACTTTAGCTGTAGGTATTTTTGGAGCTTTAGCTGGTTTTGATCAATTCTTAGTACAATTAGCAGGTGTAGGCGCTGCCGCATTCTTCTGCTCAGCAACTGCCTTTATCATACTAATTACAGTTAAGAAAGTATCTGGCTTGCGAGTTTCTGAAAAAGAAGAGCTTGAAGGTCTAGATATGCATGAGCATGGCATGAATGCTTATGAAGATTTTAGAATAAACGAACATTAAACAAACTATCTAGAAAAGAAAACGGAGCGTTTTGCAGAACGCTCCGTTACATAACCTTTTCAATAATTAATCAGTTACAATTAAACTCAAATATTTAATAGCACTTTTTTGGTGCCTCAAACATTGAAAATATGAAAACGATTATAAATACAAATTTCGTAAAAAAATTATTTTTAGCTGCTTTTGCACTTATAGCAACAACTACTTTTGCACAAGAGGATGAAGAAAACAAAGGAGAATTGTCTTTTTCTGGATCAGTTGACACTTATTTTAGGACTAATTTAAGTTCAACAGATGTAGGATCTCAAAACCCAGGTACTTCTTTCGCAGACCAAACAGGTTTCTCTTTGGGTATGGGCAATATAATTGCTGCATACGAAACTTCTAAAGGTGGAGCGGTTGTAGATTTAGCTTTTGGACCAAGAGGAGATGCTGCTGTAGGAGGCGATTTACAATATGTTAATCAACTATACGCATACTGGAATGTAAGTGAAGGAACAACACTTACCGTTGGTAGATTTAATACTTTTTTAGGGTATGAAGTAATTTCTCCTGTAGGAAACTTTAACTATAGCACTTCGTATTTATTCTCAAGCGGTCCTTTTTCTCATGTAGGCTTAAAAGCTGATTTTGCTTTATCTGATGATTTAAGTTTAATGTTAGCTGTAATGAATCCAACAGATACTAATAACAATTCTGTTACAGGAGCATATTCTTTTGGAGCTCAATTAGGTTATTCTGGTCAATATTTGAACCTTTATTATGATGGTGGAGAAGTTTTAGGCTTTGAGATTGATTATACCGGTGGTTTTGACCTTTCTGATGATTTCTTCTTAGGTATTAATGCAGCTTTAGCTACCGACGAAGGTACTGGGTTTTACGGAGCAGCTCTTTATCCTCAATATAGTACTTCTGAAGATTTCACACTTGGCCTAAGAGGTGAATATTTTCAACCAACTGTAGATGGAATAGATACTGGTGATATTTCATCAGTTTTAGGACTAACATTGACAGGAAGCTATTCTGTAGATAACTTAACTATTAAGCCAGAAATTAGATTAGATAGTTGGAGTGACGATTTTGAGCCATTTATAGATAATGATGGTGCAGCAACAAGTGGACTATCTTCTTTCTTAATTGCAGCAATCTACTCTTTTGATTAATTTATTAAAGGAAAGAAAATTCATAAAATCCTCTAACAACTGTTAGGGGATTTATTTTTTATCAAAACTCTTTACTCCTGCTACAACTCTAGTTTTCAAATAATTTTGCCTTGGCACTAGAGGGCAGGAGTATTTTTTA
>CAYTRI010000278.1:0-2227 GCA_964440105.1 uncultured Flavobacteriaceae bacterium | reverse complement strand
CAGTATTTGACCGCCTCCAGATAGGATTCTTTTTTAATCCCGACTTACGTAAAAAATCAAAGAGATGAATCTTCAAAAAGTAACTTTCCAAAACAAGGATGGGCAGTCTTTGGTTGGCCGTTTAGAATTACCAGCAGATAGACACCCGCATAATTATGTGTTATTTGCACATTGCTTTACTTGCAACAAGAATTTATTAGCAGTAAAAAATATTAGCAAATCGCTTACAGCTAATGGTTTTGGTGTCTTACGTTTTGATTTTACAGGTCTTGGAGAAAGCGAAGGAGATTTTGCAGACACCAATTTTTCTGGTAATGTAGAAGACTTAGTTGTTGCTTCGGATTTCCTAAAAGAAAACTATGCTGCTCCCACCCTGTTAATAGGTCATTCTTTAGGAGGTGCCGCTGTTGTGTTCGCTGCTGGTGAAATTCCTTCTGTACAAGCTGTAGCTACAGTTGGTGCTCCATCAAATCCAGTTCATGTAAAACACTTATTAAAAAGTGGTCTGGAAGAAATTAAAAAAGAAGGTGAAGCAGTAATAAATCTTGGTGGACGTGATTTTAAAATAAAGAAGCAGTTTGTTGATGATTTAGAGACTAAATCTTTACCTGAAACTGCTAAAAACCTAAGGAAACCATTGTTAGTAATGCATTCTCCACAAGATGATACTGTGGGTATAAAGAATGCAGAAGAAATTTATGTTGCTGCTCATCATCCAAAAAGTTTTGTTTCTTTAGATGGTGCAGACCATTTATTATCTAAAAAAGAAGATTCGGCATATGTGGGTGATGTAATAGCTGCATGGGCAAAAAAGTATCTTAATTGTGATATACCAACAAATAGCTTAAAAACAAAACACCAAGTAGCAGCAAGTTTGGATGCGGAAGATGGCTTTACAACCAAACTAAAAGTTGGCAATCATTACATGACTGCTGATGAGCCAACTAGTTTTGGTGGAAATGATTTTGGCCCCTCTCCTTACGAGTATGTTTCTGCAGGTTTATCTGCATGCACCGTTATGACCATTCAGATGTATGTCAAACGAAAAGGCTGGCAAATAGATAATGTAGAAGTACATACCTCCTACAGTAAATCCCATGCACAAGACTGTGAAAACTGCGAAGAGACCTCTGCTAAAATAGACACTTTTAAAAGAGAGATAAGAATCACCGGAAGTTTAGATGAAAAACAAAAAACAAGGGTTATGCAAATCGCGGATAAATGTCCGGTCCACAAAACCCTACATAGTGAAACACAAATAATAACTAAGCTAATTGACTAATGCAAAGTCCGGTTTTTGAAATTTCAATCACTGGTAGCTATTATTCACTATTGCTGCCAAATGAAATTATTAAACCATTTTTGGATAAAAATTTAAAACGATTAAAAGTAAAAGCCAGCTTTCAAGGCAAGGAACTTTGGTTTCATGGTGCAATCCAAAAAAGAAATGGAAATCATTATATGATGTTTGGTAAGCGCTACCAAAAAGAATTAGATGTTTTTCCTAACGATTATTTTCAATTACAATTTTTTGAAGACACTTCTAAATATGGTGTAGACCTGCCTGAGGAATTTGAAGCAGTAATGTTTAGTGACCATCAAGCTTTTAAAATTTTTGAATCTCTTACCGATGGTAGAAAACGTGGGCTTATCTATGCGATAGCACGTTATAAAAATCAGCAAACAAGAATAGACAAAACACTTCTACTTTGTGAAAACTTAAAAAGAGGCATTAGAGACCCTAGAGAAATGCTAAAATCTTTTTAAAATAAGCTTATTTCTTACATTTTCTTAAGATTATACTTTATATTCAAAATCTAATTAAAACTGACTATGAGACACTATTTTAAAGCTTTTTGTATTTTATTCCTTTTCGTAATTGGAGTTTCTGCGCAATCGGATATGGTTATTAACACCACTCCTATACCGGAAGGAGACATCCCCATTGATTCAAATGTAAAAATTGGCAAACTAGACAATGGACTAACCTATTATATTAGAAATAATGGCAAACCAGAAGATAAAGTAGAGCTGCGGCTAGCAGTTAATGCAGGCTCTATTATGGAAACTGAACGTCAACTAGGCTTAGCC
Organism: uncultured Flavobacteriaceae bacterium; assembly: GCA_964440105.1. Classification (GTDB taxonomy): domain Bacteria; phylum Bacteroidota; class Bacteroidia; order Flavobacteriales; family Flavobacteriaceae; genus Croceitalea. The sequence goes on along the minus strand of CAYTRI010000278.1, from coordinate 136 downwards.
CACTTTATGGAACATATGAATTTTAATGGGACTAAGAATTTTGAAAAAAACGATTTAGTTGATTACTTGCAAAGTATTGGTGTAAAATTTGGTGCTGACTTAAATGCATACACTAGCTTTGATGAAACCGTATATA
>CAYTRI010000277.1:0-2231 GCA_964440105.1 uncultured Flavobacteriaceae bacterium | reverse complement strand
GTAATGGAATCTCCTGTATGGATACCCATTGGATCCATATTCTCAATAGCACAGATGATGACTACATTATCATTTTTATCACGAAGCAACTCTAACTCATATTCTTTCCAGCCCATCATCGCCTTATCAATCATAACTTCATGGATAGGCGAAACTTCTAGACCGTGACTCAACAGATTATCAAAATCTTTAGGATCATGTACTATGGATGCCCCTGCTCCACCAAGTGTAAATGAAGCTCTAATAACTAAAGGAAATCCAAATTCTTGAGCTATTTCTTTTCCTTTTAAAAATGACGTAGCGGTAGCCTGCGGTGCCATCCCTATACCAATTTTTGTCATCAACTCGCGAAATTTTTCGCGATCTTCAGTAATGTTAATAGCATCAATGTCAACACCTATAATTTCAACATCAAAATCTTGCCAAATACCTTTTTCATCAGCCTCTATACATAAGTTTAATGCCGTTTGTCCTCCCATTGTTGGCAAAACAGCATCTACATTAGGGTGCTTTTTAAGAATCTCTATTATCGACTTTGTAGTTAAGGGCTTTAAATAAATATGATCCGCCATTACAGGGTCGGTCATAATTGTTGCCGGATTACTATTTATTAATATGGTCTCAATATTATCTTCGCGTAAAGAGCGTAGTGCTTGCGAGCCAGAATAGTCAAATTCACAGGCTTGACCAATAACAATAGGACCAGAACCTATTATTAAAATCGATTTAATGTCTTTTCTTTTTGGCATTCTCTAAAGGGTTACTCGTTTAAAAATTTAAAAATAGGTCAAAAAAAAGGTGCTAAACTTGAAAAAGTAGCACCTTTAATTAAAAGTTATTGACAGTCATTATTTCTTGTGTCTTGGCTCAGATGAGACAGTCAGTTTTTTTCTTCCTTTTGCTCTTCGTCTAGCGAGAACTTTTCTACCATTAGCACTAGCCATGCGTTCTCTGAAACCGTGTTTGTTTCTTCTCTTTCTTTTTGAAGGCTGATATGTTCTTTTTTGTCCGGGCATTGTTTAAACCTTTTCTTATAATTTGTATTTTGCTGTAATCTTCTGCAAAACTGGGCGCAAATATACAAAGAGTTTTTGCTTTGACAAATGGTTTCTAAAAAATGTTTGTGTTAGTTTTGTCATTCTGTAAATGAGCAAAATTAGTAAGATGAAATATAACAGAATTAGTGCGTTTTTAATTTCTTTCTTTATGATGCTTGCATTGCAAGCGCAAACTTCATTAAAATATAATCTTGAAGAAGGGACTGTTTTTAAAGTTAAACAGCAGGCTAAACAATTTATAACGCAACAAATGGAAGGCACAAAGCATGAAATGACCAATGATTTAAGTGCCTTGTATAATTTTAAAGTTGTTGGGGCTGACGAAAAAGGGTATGACTTAATACTAATTTTTCAAGACTTTGCTTTAAGGTCTAATTCAAGCATTCAAGGGGTACTCATGGATGTTAAAGCTACGAAACTTGTTGAAGGCGATATTATGTCTGAAATGTTTCATTCCCTTGTTGGTCATGAGCTAGCGATGCGAATGAGCAACAATGGTTCTGTTGTTTCTGTAGAAGGTGGCGACGAACTAATAAACAAGATGATTACGGCAGCAGGTATTGAAGATGAGTTTACTACTAATCTTATGAAAAAATCTTTAGAGAAAGAATTTAGCTCAGATGGTTTAGCAAAAAGTTTTGAGCAAATGACATTCTTCTACCCAGATATTGAAGTCACTACAGATGATACTTGGGAAAATACCTATACTGGGAAACTATCTTCTAACAATACCTTTAAACTAGAAAAGATAGAGAACAATACAACTTCTATTTCTGGAACAGCAGCAATAGTAATGAATACTGAAGAATCTGGTGCAGTAATGTCTCTAAGTGGTTCTCAAGAAACCGCTATCCAAGCAAATGCAACTACTGGATTTATTAAAAAAGTAATGATTTCTAGCCTTGCGGAAGGAAATACAAAAATGGCCCAGATGGGTAATGTAGAAATACCTACAACCATAGAATCAACAATTACATACGAATTATTAGAAAACTAACTCATGTTTAATAAAAATCTAAAGCTTGTTATAGCTGCTTTAATAATTGGCTATGCTGTTTATCAATTTATTGAAGGCTATATTGGAAATGGTATTTTTTTAATATTGCTATCTCTTATTTTTATCTTTCTATATTTTAGAAATGAAATCATTCTACTTGCATTTCTTAGAATGCG
>CAYTRI010000276.1:0-2234 GCA_964440105.1 uncultured Flavobacteriaceae bacterium | reverse complement strand
AGTAGTTGTACGCTTACTAACTATTGTTGTGAACTATCAATATTTGTGTGTTTTAACCATGAAAACAGGTATTTCATCGATATTTTAGTCCTTTCTATTAGATTTTGGTAGAATAACTGTAAAGCAACTACCTGTGGGTTTAATAAGCTTTATTTGCAGCTTACTTTTATTCTTATCCAGAAGCTCTTTACAAATAGATAACCCTAAACCTGTTCCTTTTTCATCATTTGTACCTTTAGAAGAGATAACAGGTTTTCCATTCAACATATTATCATAATCAGATAGATTATAACCTTTTCCATTATCACTAACATTAATTTTTATTTCGCTATTATCTTGCTCAGAACTTATGCTTATTTTACCATTATTAGGAGTAAATTTAATAGCGTTGCACAAGATATTACGTAAAATTATTCTAAGGTGTTCATGATCAAACCTACCTGTGATTTTTTGAGTTACGTTATTTTCTATCTGGATATTCTTTCTTTTAGCTTTAATATCGAAAACTGATATTGTGTCATTAATTACAACGTCAACTTCAATTTCAGAAGGGTTTGCATTAACTCCATCCATTTGACTCTGAGCCCAGTAAAGTAAGTTGTTTAGAGTGAACGTACTATAATCCACATTGTTTTGAATTTTTGGAGTTAACTCCATCATTTCTTTTGGTGAAATAGCTTTTTTCTTAAAAAGTTCTAGTAACTCATGAAGAGTTGTTAAAGGAGTTTTTAAGTCATGCCCAATGATTGAGAATATCTTGTCCTTAGTTATATTAATTTCTTGTAGTTTTCTATTAGAGTTTCTTTGATTTATATAGTTTTTTCTAATAAGTAAAGCGATGATTAATGATAGTAACAGAAATGTTATTGCTACTAAAGTAATAATCTTTTGCTTCTGTAATTTGTAATCATTTTCTATACGAAGTTTATTTTGTGCTTTTTCATTTTCAGATTGCACTTCTAAAATAGACAATCTAATTTTCTTTTCTTCAATTTTTATTGAATCTGAAATCCTCTCTGCTTCCTCTAAATAATTGAGAGATTTAATTGCGTCTCCTTCTAGTTTTGAAAGCTTATAAAGTAAAGTAAGCGCCTCTACTTTACCGTCGTAGTATTTTAGAAGGCTAGCATACTCCAATGCTTTAGTTGCATAATTTTTAGCTTTTTCAAGCTCTTTTTTTTTTAAATATGCATTTGCAATTCCTGTAAAAGCATCTGTCTCCCGCTTTTTATCATCTAAACCTTTAAGAATATCAAGTGTGTTTTTAAAATATTCAATAGCTTTTCCATATTCTTTTTTCTCTATTGCAACTCCTCCTAGGGTAATTTTAGAAAAAGCCTCCCAAGAAGCAAATTCATACTCTTGGAACACTGAGATAGCACTTTCTGTATGATATAAACTGTTTTTATAATCTTTGGTTTTCCAAAATAAATACCCCAAATTACTCTGTACTTGAGCTTTTTGTAATTTGTTTTTGGACTTATTCAATATTTCAAGACATATATTATAATATTTTAATGCTTGTTCATAATCTTTCAAAATTGAAAATGAAGTGGCCAAATTTGTATTGAAGTACAATAAATAATAGTTATTACCAACGGAGTCTGCGTTATGTATGCCTTTTCTTATTTCTTTATAGGCATTTGCATATTCCTTTTTATAGTAATAGCCTTGTGATTTGGCTAGAATTGCTTTTAAATACAAAGAGTCTGCATTAATTGCTTTGGCAAGTAACTCTACTTCTTCCGCAAATTTTATTCCAGTATCCGTATTACCACTAAAAATACTATGCAAGGAGAGTGCAAGTTTAGAACCTGCAATTCCTTTTTTAAAGTTTGTTTTTTTACTTAATTCAAGTGCTGTTTTTGCGATATTTTCAACGCTATCCAAGTTTTGATAAATGTATGCTTTTGAAAGCTCGTAGAGGTTTTTTATGTAGGATGTATCAGTTTCTACAAAGTTTAGTTCACTTTTATAGCTTGAACGTTTTTGTTCAAGGCTATCAACAAGTTTTTTTTGACCCCAAGAAAATGTTGAGAATAATACTGCCAATACATAAAAATATTTTTTTAAACTTATATCAATCAGCACTATAATCTAATTTAGACTATTCAAGTTAGAGCACAATATTCTAATATCAAATTTTTTGGGTAAAATTAATTTTTATTTGAACTATAGAACAAAAAAAATTACATTTGCACCGCTAAAATGGTGGTTGTAGCTCAGCTGGTTAG
>CAYTRI010000275.1:0-2249 GCA_964440105.1 uncultured Flavobacteriaceae bacterium | reverse complement strand
GCTTACTGCTTACTGCTTACTGCTTACTGCTTACTGCTTACTGCTTACTGCTTAAAAGCAAACTCAATTAACTTTCTTTGGATTGTCCTTTACAAACGCACTCCATCCAGTATATGATTTTCCAACTTCAATGCGGCCTTCATTATAAAAATGGCAAACCGCTGCCGCTAACCCATCAGTACTATCTAGGTTTTTAGGTAATGTTTTTAGACCTAACATCCCTTGTAGCATTTTAGCCACCTGTTCCTTGCTTGCATTTCCGTTTCCGGTAATCGCCATTTTTATTTTCTTGGGAAGGTATTCTGTAATGGGTATTTGTCTAGATAAACCTGCAGCCATGGCAACACCTTGAGCTCTGCCCAATTTTAACATCGACTGAACATTTTTACCAAAAAAAGGAGCCTCTATGGCTATCTCATCTGGGTGATATGTATCTATTAATTCAATGGTGCGTTCAAAGATGAGTTTGAGTTTGATGTAGTGGTCATCGTACTTTTTAAGAAGCAACTCATTCATTTGTATAAACTCCATCTTTTTATTAACCACCTTTATAATGCCAAAACCCATTATAGTAGTCCCAGGATCTATCCCTAATATAATTTTTTCGTTAGCCAAATTAGTTTGTAGTATTTAATACTATTGGTAATCTAAATTTTATACTCACAGGAGTACCTCTTTTAAGTGCAGGAGCCACTGTTGTTAAATCATTCAATCGTTGAGACAACTCCTCTTTAAGCTGCGGTAAAACCTTATTAATCGTATTCTTTTCTTGAATTTCTAGCACAGTCATAAAGCCATGCTCATCAATTAAAAAATCGATATAAAATGTATCGTTAATATCATTGTCAATTTCATATTCTAAATCTGCAAAAGCAGAAGAAAAATAATTTAGCATATTCTCCTGAAAACATTCTTTCTGTGCTTTTTTAATTGAATTTTCATTACAATTCTCAAACAGTGGGTATGCATCAACATCATTCCAATCAATCGCTAACAATTTGTCATTAACCAATTGGTCTGTTTGTTTTTCTTGTGATTGAAAGAAGTTACAAGAAGTTAAAAACAAAAGAAAAGATAACAACAATAACTTACGCATAAAAGCCCTTAGAATTTGGCTGAAATTACGATTTTTTGACTAAACAAGTTTAAACTCAAGTTCAAGTTAAAACTCAAAAAGAAAATCTAAAACTTACATTATAACTTACTAGATAAGAGCTTCATTAAGCTAAAAGTGACACGAATTACAGTAATTCTTATAAATTATCTTCATCCCTTTACCCTAATTCCTAAATCCTTGCTCCTTCTTTAAATACTACTCTTTAGCAAAATGGATTTCCTCTTTCAATTCCTTAATACGTTTTTGTGCTCTTTCTTTTAAAAAAGGATATAACCTCTCAAAGTCTGACAAAAGCTTTTCATAATGTCTCAGCTTTGTTTTAGGATCCTTATAATACTCATCTGCCAAAACACAAACTTGCCAATAATTCAATTGATTTAATCTGTCCTCTTCCCATGCTTTGGTATAATAATCTAAAGATTTCTTGAGTTCCCCTTTTAAACGAGCAATTCGCCCTAAACTTTGATATTCATTATCAAAAATATACCTTCGTTCTTCAATCGATTTTAAAAAATAGGTTTCGGCACTATCCAACTTTTTTTCCAAAAGATATACCTGAGCCAAACCCTTGTAAGCATCGGCTTCTTGGTTCTGAATTTCTTCTAATTTTCTGTATGTGGTTTTAGCTTTCTTAAATTCTCTTATGTTCGCTAGAGAATACCCTAATTTTTTATATACAAAAGGTTTCTTTTCTCCAAGTTCCAAAAGTCTTTTAAATAGTGGTGCTGCTATGTCGTATTCACCAACATCAAATTTTGCTAAGGCTTTTAAATTAATAAGGGCTACATCGTTAGGGGCGGTTGTTAGTCCTAAATCAATAATCTTAGTAGCATTTGCTGGTTCTTCTACCCCAACATAATATTTACCTAACAAATAGATACTTCTTAAATGGGTGCTATCTAATTCAATCGCTTTTTTTAAGGCCTCATTGGCCTTGTCATAATCCAGATTAGCTTGGGATACTTTACCTAAAAAATAATAGAATTCTGGATTGCTGCTTTCTGGTGTTGTAAGTTCCTGAAATAATTTTACGGCCTCTTCATATTTTTTAGACTTATCATAAAGCTTACCCAATTCAAATTTGGCTAAAATATTAGCATCATTTTTTAAAAGTATGTTTTGGTATTGAAGG
>CAYTRI010000274.1:0-2252 GCA_964440105.1 uncultured Flavobacteriaceae bacterium | reverse complement strand
ACTTGCTTCCTAAAATTTTAAATAAAAAGCTTGCTTTTTAACACAGTACCTATGACAAGTAGGGCGGCGGACACGCACAAAATTTTCCTCCAAGCACAAGCCAAATCTTTTGTATTTTGTGATTAATTTTCTTTTTTCAATTGCCAAATCAAAAGATTTGGCGACCCAGTAAACAAGCCCAAGCCCTTAAATATAGCACTTTCTGCCCTATTTGTTATAGCCTTTGTTATATGCTGCCCTTTCCCGTGCTGCTTTTAGTTCTGCCGACTTATATTTTCAAATTTTTTAATAATTCCGTCCAATTTGTCCCTTTCCTTTCCGATTACTCTCGGTCTGAGATAGAACCAATTGAAACCAATCCATACTAAGGTGACAACATAGGCTAAAATAGACCAAGGAAATGGCATTAACGATACATACTCGTATAAGTATAAACATATACCAACTGTTAATGTAACGAAGTATATCTGCAACATTCTGGTTTGTAAAAATTTCTGTTGCTCTTTCAATTTTATTACTGCTTTTAAAAACTCGCTATTACTCTGATTTTCGTTGATTTTTCTTAAATAAGGAATAAGTTGGTTGTAAACGAACAGATAAACAATTATGCCTAACAGCGTTAACACTATTCCAATTTTTGTTGTTATCAATTTGGGTTCAAAATAAAGCCAAATGAAAATGATAAATGCAATTGTAGCAAACATCAAAATGTTGACAACGATTAATTTTGTTAGGTTCTTATTCTTAATTTGGGCACATTTTAACAGCAATTCGTCCATTTGAGGTAGTTTTGTGGTTTGTTTAGACCACAATTCGTTTAGTTCTGTGTCATTGTTCATATTCTCTGAATTTTGTTCTTATTTTTTCTTTTATTCTGTGAATTCTAACGCGAACATTAGTGTTTGAAAGTCCGACTATATTTGCGATATCTTCCTGTTTGACGTTTTCCAGTTCGAGTGATATGATTATTCTGTCAGTTTCGGCTAGTTCCGATATATACTTGTACAAAAACTTAATCTTTGGTTCAATATCAGTTGCATTTTCTTCTGAAATATTTTTGGGTAGTTCATCTTTTGGATAACGCTTTTGTCGTTCGATTTGTCGTAAGCAAATATTCGATGCAATTCTAAAAATCCAAGTTCCTATTTTAGCCTCGTTTCTAAATTCTGGAAGTTTTTTGAATACAACTATAAAAGTTTCTTGAGCTAAATCCTTTGCCAAGTCTTTGTCGTTTACATAACCCATACATAGACGAAAGATTCTTTGCCAATAATTTTTGTAGATTTCTTCGAACACGTTTAATCGTTGGCTAAAAAATTCGCTAATTGGTCAAAATACCATTCTTTGTCATCGTACATAATAAAATGCAGTCCTTTGTTAGCATATTGTAAATTGGCGGATTCAAAGTTTTTATATTGCTCTTCAATTGCAGGCTTAAAGTTTTTAAAGTTCGATTCTAGTAGAACTAAAGTAGGGCATTTTATAGCTGCTATCTTTTCTCTTAAATCTGTATTTGAAAAATCGCAATACATTTTGGCAAAAGTCGGTCTATCGGATTGTACACTCCAATTTACCACGGTTTCTAACATTTCTGTATTTTGGATGAGCTGTGGCATTGACATTTTTTGCATTTGAATAAATTGTTCTTCTGTTAAAGCTGTAATCTGATTCACGGTAGCCGAACAATCAATATTTTCTTGCTGCTTAAAATTTGGATTCATCAATGCTGCCAAACAGGGTAAGGCATCTACCACGACTATTTTTTCAATAAGTTCAGGATAATCGGCAGCTATTGCCATTGCCAAACCTCCGCCCATACTGTGTCCAATCAAAATTGGCTTTTCAATGTTCTTTTCCTTTATGAAATTGGCAATTCCAGTCTTCCAGTTCTCAAAATTCGGATTTGGACTAGGTTCAGCGTCCGCAAATCCAGCCATTGTTAGAGTATAACAAGTAAATTCCTTTTCATAAACAGATTTGGTTTCAGCCCATACTTCGCCCGAACACGCAAACCCTGGGATTAGCACAATCGTCCGATTTCCATTCCCGCTTTTCTCCACTTCAAATGGATAGTCGGAAATCGTTTGTCCAAAAGTTTGAGTGGTGATTAGAAGAAAGATGCTTAAAAAAAGTGTGTTTTTCATTTTGTAGTTTTCTTTATGGTTCGCCTTTTAGATACGAGGAACTACAAAATGTTACAAAGTCCTTTAATTTTTCTTTTTGGCAGAATTTTTAATAGGGTTGCATATAAC
>CAYTRI010000273.1:0-2253 GCA_964440105.1 uncultured Flavobacteriaceae bacterium | reverse complement strand
AGAAAGGGATAACCACCATACCTGAATTTATACAAGGACGTTTTGATGAAAATACAAAAGCCATTTTATCGGTTTTATTTTTAATAGCCTTTAGTATTGTATTATTACCTACAATACTTTATGCCGGATCTAAGGCATTTATCACCATGTTTCAGCTGCCAGAAACGCTTGGTATCTCTGAAACTGCTTGTTATTGGATTTGTGTTTGGAGTATCGGTTTAATAGGCATTATCTATGCTATTTATGGAGGCTTAAAAGCTGTAGCGGTATCAGATTTAGTAAATGCAATTGGTCTTTTAATAGGAGGCTTGTTGATACCTTACTTTGGATTAACCATGATTAGTGATGATGGTAGTATTTCTGGTGGATTATCAAAACTATGGGTTGAGAATCAAGATAAGTTTGATGTTACTGGAGATGTTACGTCTTCCATACCTGTTGGAACAATTTTTACAGGTATGATGATTGCCCAAATGTATTATTGGGGTACTAATCAATCTATATTGCAGCGTGTATTTGGTGCTAAAAGTTTAAAAGAGGGACAAAAAGGTGTCTTGCTGGCAGCTTTTGTCAAATTTCTAATACCAGTAATTGTTGTTTTGCCAGGTATTATAGCCTACAATATGTTTGGTTCAGAATTAACTGATGCAGATGCTTCATATCCAGAACTGGTACGTAGAGTTTTACCGGGTAGTTTGCTTGGTTTTTTTGCAGCGGTTTTATTTGGGGCTATTTTGAGTTCATTTAATAGTTTATTAAATAGTAGTGCTACCTTATTTGGGTTTGACTTGTATAAAAAGTTCTTTAGTAAAGGAGCTACAGAAGTTCAAACGGTTAAAGCAGGGAAGCGTTTTGGCTTAGCTCTTGCAGTTATTTCCATGTCAATTGCACCTTTTATTAGATATGCGCCAGACGGACTATTTTCTTATATCCAACAGGCTTTAGGTAGCTTAAGTGTTCCAATACTGGCTGTTGTTTTAGTAGGGATATTAACGAAAAAAGTGCCGGCAATTGGTGCTAAAATTGTTCTTATCGGAGGAGTTTTAATGTATTTGATAAGTCTATTACTTTTAGGTCCAAATATGATTGATAGTGCTTTAGCTGATGCATCTGCAAACGGGATAACTGATATAAATAAGTTAGCAGTAATTAAAGCAGAAGCGTATCCTCACTTTTTACATATAATGGGTATTTTATTTGTTATCAATGTAATTATAATGTTAGTTGTGGGTCTAATTAAGCCCAAAACCGATATTTATGTGCCAACAACAACAGATGTTATCGATACAACACCATGGAAGTATGCATGGGCTGTGGGTGGATTAATAGTTGCGTTAGTATTGAGTACTTACCTCATTTTCTAAAAAAAACACTACAAACCGAAGTGAAAGCTTCGGTTTATTTATAAATAAAAATGTAAAGTATATTTGTCATTAAGTAAAAAATATATTACTTTTAGACTCTTAAACTTTACTTTTAGTATTATGAAGAATATATGTGAAGCAGAACGTAATAAGTTACAGCGTTGGGGTAAATTCCAATTACCAAACAGCTATATAAAAATAGGTTGGAGTATTATAATTGGAACATTCTTACTGATGATAGCGAAAAAATTTATTGATGAACCTACATGGGTTAAACCAGTATTGCGCAATGTTATGATTCTTGGGTTTTTAATGGTTTCTATTTCTAAAGAAAAGATAGAAGATGAGCTTATGGCTAGTCTTAGGGCAACATCTTATCGTTTGGCTTTAATAATTGGGGTGTTATATGCTTTAGTGCAACCTTATGTAACCTATGGAATTGAATCTTTACTTGATCCAGGGAATGCGGAATTGGATAATGGGTATTTTCAGGTTTTGTTATATATCTTGTTAGTTCAGATTTTATTTTTTAATGCATTAAAGCGTAGTTCTTAAGTATGAAGAATAATCTGAAAGTACAGCGTGCTATTAAAGATTTAACACAGCAAGATTTGGCAAAATTGTTAGGTGTTTCTCGGCAAACCATTAACTCTATTGAAAAGAACCGCTATGTGCCATCAACTGTATTGGCTTTAAAACTTTCTAAGGTTTTTGAAATAGCAGTTAATGAGATATTTGAGCTAGAATTAAAGGACTAAAGTAAAAAAAGCCGAAACATATGTTTCGGCTTTTTAAGTACTCGAGATGGGACTTGAACCCATACGAACTAATGTTCATTGGATTTTAAGTCCAACGTGTCTACCAATTCCACCACTCGAGCCTGATATTG
>CAYTRI010000272.1:0-2259 GCA_964440105.1 uncultured Flavobacteriaceae bacterium | reverse complement strand
CCGCCCTGCGCTTTTATAAAAGTATAGGTCATTCCGCCGCCAATAATCAAATGATCTACTTTATCTAAAATATTCTCTATGATGGTTATTTTAGAAGATACTTTTGCCCCGCCTAAAATTGCAGTAACTGGTTTTTCACCCGTTTGCATCACTTTTTCAATTGCCTTAATTTCTTTGGCTAATAAATACCCGAAACACTTGTTCTCAGAAAAGTAGTTAGCTACAACCGTTGTTGATGCATGAGCTCTGTGAGCTGTTCCAAAAGCATCGTTTACATAAACATCACCATATTTAGAAAGTTTTTCTGCAAATGCAGCATCACCATTGGTTTCTTCCTCATAAAAACGAAGGTTTTCTAAAAGTAAAATCTCCCCACTTTCAAGATTTGCATAAGCTTCATCCACTTTTTCTCCCACACAATCGGGAACAAATTTTACTTGTACACCAATAATCTCAGAAACGGTATTGCAAATGTGTTTTAAAGACATGTCTTCATTACGTTGGCCTTTTGGGCGACCAAGGTGACTCATTAAAACAGCACTACCACCATCTTCTAAAATCTTCAAAATTGTAGGTTTAGCAGCATCAATTCTACTAGTATCCGTTACATTAAACTCGGCATCTAAGGGCACATTAAAATCTACACGGATTAATGCTTTTTTATCTTCAAAATTGAAATCTTCTAGTGTTTTCATCTAATCATAGGTTTGGAATGCCAAATGTAAAGATTTCTCTAGGCTTAATCCTGTTAGCAAATCGCTAATTTTTAGGGTTTTTTGTGGTATTTAAAATAAGAGGTTTTAAAATGGTGCTTTGACAATTTTCAATTCAAAACACTGAAATTGAATAATTTTTGTTAAAATGAAGCACGCGTTCTTGTATATTTGATAGAAGTGCTTCCCCGCCAACCAACCAAAAACCAATGTTTAAATTCTTCTATAAAGCCTGTCTTATTAGTCTCCCCTCTTGGGATGAGACAAAGGGGTGGGTAAAACTATGAGAAAGATTATTCCATATTACCCAAATCTTGTTGCTCACGCTAAAGAATTACGTAAGAATATGACTCTTGGTGAAATCGCACTTTGGCGCGAGATAAAAAGTAAAAAATTAGGTTTTAGGTTCAATCGCCAGATTCCTATTGATGAGTACATTGTAGATTCCTACTGTAAAGATTTACAATTAGCAATTGAGATTGATGGGGCAATTCATTTTGAGGAAGGACATCAAGGAAAAGATTTAAAAAGACAAAAAAGATTAGAATCATTAGGTGTTAATGTGATTAGGTTTAGTGATTTAGATGTAAAAAATAATTTGAGTTGGGTTTTGGAAGAAATTTCAAATACCATTACCCATTTAAAACCCACCCCTAACCCCTCCCAAGAGGGGAAAAACTCAGAACTATGATTAAATTCTTTCGTAAAATTCGCCAGAGCCTCCTTTCAGAGGGTAAAATGGGCAAGTACTTTAAATACGCTATTGGCGAAATTATCCTAGTCGTTATTGGAATTCTAATTGCGCTGCAGATTAATAATTGGAATCAAAATCGGATTAACGATAAACAAGAACAACAAATTTTATTACAACTAAAAAGTGAGTTTGAAGAAAACTTAGAAGAATTAGACAGAAAAGACAATATGCGCGCGAAGATGATTAATTCTGCGGAGCAGCTCTTCAAAATAAAAACAGAGAATAGTGTTTCTGAATTTCCTCTAGATACTATTAGATTTTATATAGCTTGGACCTATAATACACCAACTTTTGACCCCGTATTGGGAACAACAAATGAACTTTTATCCTCTGGAAAGCTTTACCTCATTACTAATAACGAATTAAAAACAAGACTTACCAATTGGTCTGGTCAAGTAGATAGATTAAGAGAATATGAGCAAGATTTGAGACAATATAATATTAATAATTACGACCCTTTTTTAACGCAAAATTTTTCTATTAAAGATTTATTTGAAGGTGTTTGGCAGGAAAAACAATACTTTTTCAGTAAAGAAAATAGAGTTAAATCAGTCCATGAATATATTAAAAACCAAGAGGTTGATGACTATATTTTTAACATCCTATCTCTTTGTGAATGGACTAAACAAGAGTCAATATTCGTTAGAAATTACACAAATGAAATTTTGGCCTTAATAGAACAAGACTTAAAACTTGCAGATGATTAAACTCTATTGTTATTCCGTACTTGATGCGGAATCCACTATTAAGTTTCTATTTAAAAAATGGATTCCTGCTTTCGCAGGAATGACA
>CAYTRI010000271.1:0-2287 GCA_964440105.1 uncultured Flavobacteriaceae bacterium | reverse complement strand
TCTTTGTCACTTTCGCCTGTAGCACCGATAATCATTTGCGTACTTTGCCCTGCTGGCGCATATTTCGGAGTACTTTTAATAATTTTACGTTCATTTTTATAGCGTAGTAACTCGTTTTTCACCTTTAGCATTGGTTTGGTGAAATCTTCATGCTTTTTATCAGGAGCTAATAATTTAAGGCCAGATACGGTGGGGACTTCTATATTAACCGATAGACGGTCAGCATACAACCCGGCCTCATACATTAATTCATCACTTGCACCAGGGATAGATTTTAAATGGATATACCCATTAAAGTTTTCTTCTTCACGTAATTTTTTTGCTACTGCAATCAGGCGCTCCATAGTATAATCTGGACTTTTAAAAATCCCTGAACTTAAAAACAATCCTTCAATGTAGTTACGACGGTAGAAATTGATGGTTAAATCCACCACTTCCTGAATTTTGAAGGCAGCACGTTTTACATCATTACTTTTTCGAGTAACACAATACGCACAATCAAAGATGCAGTGGTTGGTTAAAAGTATTTTAAGTAATGAAACACAGCGTCCATCTTCTGTATAGCTATGGCAAATACCCATTTTAGAAGCATCACCAAGCCCGTTATTCTTATTCTTTCTATCGCTTCCGCTACTAGAACAAGAGACGTCGTACTTAGCTGCATCTGCTAGAATATTTAATTTTTCTTTTATACGTTCAAAATTCACCTTGCATGGTTTTAATCCAAAATTATGGAAATATTCCTAAATATGGAAATAATCCAAATATATTTTGGAAATATTCCATATTCACCTATATTTGAGTATGGAAAATGAACTCACTCTAAAGCGGTTTATAGATATAAGACGCGAAGCTGGGCATACACAGGCAGAATTTGCTAAGCTTTTAGGTATATCTAATACAACTGCAGATATTGAACGGGGACGAACCAAACTTTCAGGTAAAGTGGTAGCCGAACTCCTAAAACAGTTTAATATAAACCCACTTTGGTTGTTTAATGAGAGTGAAGAAAAACATTTAGACACTACAAAAACTAGTGTAATCCCTAAGGTAGTTACTGTAGATTCTGCAGATAATGATAATATGGTGCTAGTTAACGCGAAAGCTGCAGCAGGGTATCCACAGAATATTGCTGATACAAGTTGGTACCAACAATTACCAGCTTTTGATATGCCAATTCCAGAGTTTCGTAACGCTACGTATAGAGGTTTTCAAGTAGAAGGGGATAGTATGTTACCCAATTTACAACAGGGTGAGTGGGTATTAGCAAAAGGTATAGAGCATATAGACCATGTAAGTGCTAATAAGATGTATGTGGTGGTTTTACAGGATTCTGTAATGGTAAAGAAGATTGAAAAGAAACCTAACTCTAACAATATCACCTTAGTTTCATTAAATGAAACGTATCCTCCTTATGACATTAAGCCTTTTCAAATACAAGAAATTTGGGAAGTAAGCAGCAAGCTTACTTTTAATGTTGATGCTACAACGGAAAAAGGGTTGTTACGACAGCTTCAAGAATCTATGGAAGAATTAAAAAAGCAAGTTGGGCAAGTAAAAAACTAGTGGTTTATATGGTATTATTTTATTGATTATACCCATTAACTTGACCCATATCTAGCGTTATAGGTCCAAATTTATGAGACTTTGGTAAAAAGGCACCGTTATCTATAACTATCCAATCATCCCAAGTAGCTTCTAAACCACCAATCGGGATTACTTTTGTCCACATTTTAAAGCTGTTTGGAAATCCGTTAGGGTTTAAAATCCATAAATAACTATCTCCTGGAGTAGTACCTCCTTTAGAGTGCGTTACTAGTAACCCTTGACTACCATCTTCTAAGTCCACAATACTTCTAATGACCCCTTTATCATACACTTTATAGGGTGCAACAAGCCAAAAAGAATCGTTATTAAAATAGTCAACAGCTGTTTTAATCAATTTTTCTTTATCCTTAGTATTGAGCGCTTTGTTGTTTTCGTAAACTTTACTTTTAGATGGATTGCTAAGATTTAGGTTAACAGAATAATCTTTCCAACTAACCATTACTTTACCGCTTTTCTTGTCCCATCGATAGGTGTTTGCTCCATTTCTGAAGTCCCATTCTAAGACATTAGTATTCTTGTATGCTTGTACATTTAAAGCAGTAAGCATTTTAGATGCTAGGGCATCTGCTTCAGGTCCAGATTTACCTTCGGGCAAAGGTTTACTAATAATCCAACCATATAGACATATAGCTAGGAGGAGTGTCCCAAGAATAGCACCAAATATTTTTAGAATTCGTTT
>CAYTRI010000270.1:0-2308 GCA_964440105.1 uncultured Flavobacteriaceae bacterium | reverse complement strand
AGGAATTTAAAGGAATTAAAAATGTTAAGATTGATATTGAGACTGGCGATTTTAGTTTTAATTATCCTGCAGAGAAAGCCCTAACTATGAACGCTGTGGTCGCTCAAGTAGAAAAGGCAGGTTACACCCCTATAACTTCTAAAATAGAACGAGCAAATGGTAAAACAGAAAACTCTGAAGATGGACATGTAGCCCTTAACCCAGAAGATTTAATTGAGAAAGAGGTTTTTGTTTATGGTAATTGCGAGCAATGTAGAGCTCGAATTGAAAATGCGGCAAAACGCATAAATGGAGTAGGAGATGCAAGCTGGAGTGAAGACTCCAAACTACTTGCTTTAAGTTTTGACCCAGGAGTAATTTCTCTAGAAAGCATTGAATTGTCTGTTGCCAATAGTGGACATGACACCAAAACTCATAAAGCGAAGGAGAAGGTTTATAAAAAACTGCCTAAATGTTGTCAATACGAACGAACTGAAAATTAAAAAAATGAAGTATTTACTTATTATAATCACTTTAGTAGTTTTCTCTTCTTGCCAAGAAAAACCGAAAGAATGGATCTATAAAAAAACTATTAAAATTGAAGGTGTAAACCCAATTGGTATTGCAAATACTAACGGAGATTTATGGCTTTCAGATGGAGACCATAATAGATTAGTTCAAATAGATGAAAACGGAAAGATTCTAAAAACTATTGATTCTTTGGATAGACCTATGCATATTGATGCTACTGGTGAAACACTATATATTCCCCAATATGGAAATGATAAAATTGAATCCTATGATAGAAAAGGAAAATTTCAATTACAATTAAAAGTTTCTTTAGATGCACCAGCTGGCATCGGAGTTAGAGAAAAGGAAAAGGCTATTGCAGATTTCTATAACAATCGAATTTTGTACACTTCAGATAATGAAAATTGGATTTCTTTTGGACGTGAAGGATCGGATGAAGGTGAATTTTACTACCCAACCGATGTTCAAATTACTGACTCTTTAATTTGGGTAGCAGATGCCTATAACAATAGAATTCAGATTTTTGATAAAAAGGGAAGCTTTGTGAAAATGATAGGAGAGGACCAAAAAATGAATGCAGCTACTGGTTTATTTGTGTCTGAAAATGAGGTTTTTATTACTGATTTTGAACATAATCGTGTTCTAGTTTTTGACCATCAAGGCCTACTAAAACAAGAATTGAAAGAAGGAATTGAAAAAGCAACTGACCTACTGATAAAAGATGATATGCTACATATTATTAATTATAGGAATGGTGAATTGGTGTTCTATGATTTGCAAGAGAAAAAAGAATGAAAGAAGTGTATCATGTTTCAGGTATGACATGTAATGGCTGCGTTGCATCCGTAAAAGAAAAACTGCTAGGAGTTGAAGGTGTAGAGCAAGTGGAATTGGATTTAGCTAAAAGTGAAGCTGAAATAACAATGATAAGTCATTTGCCTATTGGCAAATTGAAAGCAGCTCTACCAGATAAGTATACGATTACAGAAAAAACTAATGCTACAAACGAAGCGGTAGATAAAACTGAAAAGTCAAAACTTAAGCAGTTAAAACCTTTGTTGCTCATCTTCGCCTATCTCTTTGCAGCCGGGTTTTTACTAAACTACAAGGATTGGAATATAAAGGAAGCCATGTTAGATTTTATGGGGCTTTTCTATATTGTATTTAGCTTCTTTAAATTTTTAGATTTAAAAGGGTTTCCAGAAAGTTTTAAAATGTACGACCCACTGGCAAAAATGCTACCTGTTTATGGATGGGTTTATCCCTTTATTGAATCGACTTTAGGATTGTTATTCTTGATGCGATTTCAGATTAGAATAGCACTAGTTGCTACTATAATCATTTTGGGAATAACCACCGTTGGAGTTTCAAAGGCCTTATTGGACAAAAAGTCAATTCGTTGTGCTTGCTTGGGAACAGCTTTAAAATTGCCCATGACAGAAGCTACTTTTATTGAGAATACCATTATGTTGATAATGGCAGTTTCAATGCTGTTCTTTATGTAATAATAGGGTTTTGATTACACTTGGACTGCGTTCAGTATGATATACTAAACCTTGATAAATAAAAAACCGCTTCTGGATTTCCAGAAGCGGTTTTTTAATTTCAATGAGATGTTTTTCCAGTTTCTACTATATCCCCAAAAGAAATGTTTAGTGGAGATAACGGGATTCGAACCCGTAACTTCTCAGTACTATAAAATAAAAGCTCGTCGGTGCTACCGACTACATCATGCCTGGCATGCCGCCACCGCCGCCCATTGGAGGCATAGCAGGAGCATCTTCTTTTATATCAGTTA
>CAYTRI010000269.1:0-2336 GCA_964440105.1 uncultured Flavobacteriaceae bacterium | reverse complement strand
TTGTAATAAAACCATATTACTGTAGCTATTGATTCAAAATTACATTGTAAGTATCGCAAACACACAAAAAGTTTCATAAAATAGTATTAAAATCAGTTCCATGGTCTTTCAAAAAAAAGTTTTCCTATTATTTCTTTTACCATTTTTAGCTTCTGCTCAATATACAGAAGTAATTAACTCGAACAGACCAGGTATATCTGTTAGTGCATATGCTGTAGGTAAAAACGTAGTGCAAGCAGAATTTGGTTTGTTGTATGAAATGCAAGACCATTCAGATATTAATTCTGAATCTACAATTATAGGTGCCGATATTTCTTTACGATATGGCTTGTTATTGGAAAATTTAGAATTGAACTATGAAGGTTCCTATATAAATCAAGATATTACTTTTAATAATCTAAACTTAAATGAGACTCGGACAGATTTTAGAAGAAATAGAATTGGATTAAAATATTTAGTTTTTGATCCTTTTAAAAACCCTGAGGCTAATAAGCCAAATTTATATAGTTGGAGGGCTAACAATAAGTTTCAGTTAAAGAATTTAATTCCGGCAGTATCTGTATATGGTGGTGCTACTTTTAATTTAGGTGAAAATCCTTTTTATAGAGAAGATGCTACCATTTCTTATCGTGGTATGGTCGCATTACAAAGTGCACTTACGCCACGTATGGTTTTAATTTCTAACATTGCTTATGATAGAATTACAACAGATTTCCCTGAGTTAAGTTATACCATTTCTTTGTCTCATGCCTTTAAAAACCCAAAATGGAGTGTTTTTGCAGAATATCAAGGGATAGATAGCGATAGATATAACGACATGCTACTTCGCGGAGGTATTGCGCATTTATTTAGTCCAAATTTTCAGGTTGATTTAAATTTTGGCGGAAGTTTTAAAACTACACCTTCTCGCCTATTCGCTTCTACCGGACTTTCTTATCGTTTAGATTTTCATAAAGATCAATTAATCCAAACCAAAAGCGATAACACTGGTAAGATTAAAAAGAAGAGCATGAAGAAAAAGCGTGGCAAGAAGAAGAAAAAGAAAAAAGACGAGCTCGATTTCTAATTATTTGAACAACTATTTTTCTTACATTCTTAATATTATTAATATTGACCATTCAAACACAACTGCATGGTCACCATCAAAGAAGTACTATCTCCTGCCGATTTTAAGGCTTTTGTAAAATTCCCTTTTTCAATTTACAAAGACAATAAGTATTGGGTTCCTCCAATAATTAAAGATGAATTAGAAACTTTTGATAAGACCAAAAACCCAGCATTTAAAAATGCAGATGCTCGTTTTTTTCTTGCCTACAAGGGAGACAAAATTGTTGGTCGCGTTGCGGCTGTCATCAACTGGATAGAAGTAAATGAACAGAAGCTAAAGAAAATGCGCTTTGGTTGGTTCGATTTTATTGATGATTTTGAAGTCTCTAAGGCCCTACTAGAAAAAGTAGCTGAAATTGGACAGGAACACCAACTAGAGTATATGGAAGGCCCTGTAGGTTTTTCTAATCTGGATAAAGTAGGTGTTTTAATAGATGGTTTTGATCATATAGGTACTATGATTACGTGGTACAATCATTCGTATTACCAATCTCATTTTGAGCAACACGGCTTTGTAAAAGAAAAGGAATACTTAGAAAACAAGTTTCTTTTTGCCAATGCTAACCCAAAGACTTTTGGCAAAGCGAATATGCTTATCAAGAAAAGATATGAGCTTAGAGAGCTTAATTTTACTAATAGTAAGGACATTATGCCATGGGTAGATAGTATGTTCGACCTTTTTAATGATAGCTATGCAAGTTTGGCCTCGTTTGTAAAAATTACGGATGTACAGAAAGAATATTTTAAAAAAAAATACATCAGTTTTATTAATCCTGAATATATCAAATTTGTAGTAGATAAGGAAGATAAGTTAGTGGCATTTGCCATTGTAATGCCATCATTTTCTGAGGCTTTGCAAAAAGCTAAGGGGAAGTTATTTCCTTTTGGGGTTTTTCATTTATTAAATGCAAGAAAAAATAGTAAAACAGTTACTTTTTATTTAATAGGTGTACATCCAGATTACCAAAATAAAGGAGTTACAGCCATTATTTTTAATGAATTTCATAAAACATTTACTAAAAAAGGTATCCTACACTGTATACGAACTCCAGAATTAGAAGAAAATACGGCTATAGCTCAACTCTGGAAACATTTTGACCCTTGGACTCATAAGCGCAGGAGAACTTATCGGAAAAATCTTTAAACCTGCTTATATACGTAAATATGGTTGTATATACGTAATTATCCATATTTATAATCATATCTAGAAATAAAAGGGTGGTTATAAG
>CAYTRI010000268.1:0-2348 GCA_964440105.1 uncultured Flavobacteriaceae bacterium | reverse complement strand
TTTCATCTATAAACTCTGTATTGGCATCTATGATATCTTGGGGTTTTTGATTGCTAAAAGCACGTATTAAAATAGCAATAATTCCTTTAGTGATAATAGCATCACTGTCTGCCGTAAAAACCAATTTATCATTATCTAATTCTGCATGCACCCAAACTTTACTTTGACAACCTTTAATGATATTATCTTCCGTTTTGTAATTTTCATTAATTAATGGAAGTGACTTTCCTAAGTCTATCATATACTCGTAGCGTTGCATCCAATCTTCAAACATGGAAAACTCATCTACGATTTCTTCTTGTATAGCCTTAATGTTCATTTATACGCTTTGTGCAAAAGTACGATTCAAAGAAGTGTTAATCAAAAGATTGGCAAAAAGTTAAGGACACTTACAAAAGCATATTTTTTGCTCTTTCTACTCCAGCCACAAGGGTGTCTACTTCTTCTTTGGAGTTGTAAAAAGAAAAACTTGCTCTTACCGTACCAGGAATTTTATAAAAGTCCATAATTGGTTGTGCGCAATGATGTCCTGTACGAACAGCAATTCCTAGTTTATCTAGAATACTACCAATATCGTAAGGGTGAATGTTTTTGACATTAAAAGAGATAACTGAAGTTTTATTCTTAGCAGTACCGTAGATTTTTAGCCCTTCTATTTTTAGTAATTCTGATGTAGCATATTCTAAAAGTTCATGCTCATAGTCAGCAATAGCCTTAAAACCAATACTATTCATGTAATCTAGAGCAGCTCCAAAAGCTATCCCACCACAAATGTTTGGTGTTCCTGCTTCAAACTTATGAGGTAAACCTGCATAGGTCGTTTTCTCAAAAGTTACTTCAGCAATCATCTCTCCACCTCCTTGGTAAGGAGGTAATTTATTGAGCCATTCTTCTTTTCCATACAACATTCCTACTCCAGTGGGTCCACAAACCTTGTGAGCAGAAATTGTATAAAAATCAACATCCAATTGCTGTACATCAGCAACTAAGTGTGGTGCCGCTTGTGCTCCATCTATTAAAACAGCAGCACCAACTTTGTGCGCTTTTTCAATAATTTCTTCGATAGGATTAATAGTTCCTAAAGCGTTGGAAATATGATTGCAAAAAACAAGTTTTGTTCTTTCTGAGAGTAACTCATCATAAACATCCATGAGCAATTCCCCTTCTTTATTCATAGGAATCACTTTCAATAGTGCTCCAGTACGTTCACATAGCATTTGCCATGGTACAATATTGGAATGATGCTCCATAGCCGAAACCAAAATTTCATCTCCCTTTTTAATTAGCGATGAAAAACCATTAGCAACTATATTAATACTATGGGTAGTACCCGAAGTCAAAATAATTTCGTGTGCTTCTGCTGCATTAAAATGTTTCTGAATCTTTATTCTTGCTTGTTCGTATTTATCGGTGGCTTCTTGGGATAAAGAATGTACTCCCCTATGGATATTTGCATTGTAGTTTTGATAGTAATCTGCAATTACATCTATTACCTGTTGTGGTGTTTGTGATGTAGCAGCATTGTCTAGATATACCAAGGGGTTTCCATTGACTTCTCGATTTAGAATTGGAAAGTCTTTCCTGATTTTTTGAGCATCAAACATATCAAAATAATTGATTTACAAAGATACCTACTATCACAAACTTTTATAGCAATATCATACTATTTAAAATCTAAACCCTACACCAAGCCTAAAGTTATTAAACCCTTCAGATCTGCTAACGGCATCCGAACCAACAAAATCATACTGGAGCTGAACGAACCACTGGTCTGATATATCATATATTAGACTAATATTAAAATTAAAACCTCCAACGGTCCTATCGGGAAAAGTAGAGCCCGAAAAAAAACTATAGCCCGCACCCAAACTAAGTCTTAACCTCTTTGAAAAGGGCAGGTTGAATTCTGAAAACGCTCTCGGCTGAAAAATATAGAGGCTCCCATCTGGGTCTACTCCGGAGAAAAAGCTATTTTCAGTTATGTAACCTGCATTTAAGCCAACGCCTAATTTTACAAAATTGGTTTCTAGAAATCTATATTTAATCCCTAAGTCGATTACGATATCATCTCCTCCGAATCCAGATGACGGGATAACGGAATAGTTGTTTTCTACATTCCATCTTTTAGTTTCTTGTGCAAAGTTGCTAATGAATGCAAATAAGAGTATTCCAAAAAGTAATTTTTTAATCATTTTGATTGTTTTTAGTTATGAATGACTAAACTAATTCAATCAATATGTAAGAAAATCTAACAACAAGTTAAAGCTGTCACAAGGATGAGTTAATTGTAAACTAAGAAATTCTTAATTAAAAATCCTCTAGAAAATATAATACCCAAAAGAAAGTTG
>CAYTRI010000267.1:0-2362 GCA_964440105.1 uncultured Flavobacteriaceae bacterium | reverse complement strand
TTCGGTACAAAGTTCGTTCCGAAATTCCAAGTTCTGCAGCTGCAGCTTTTCTTTTGCCTCTATTTCTTTCTAAAGACTTTTTAATAAGTTCTATTTCCTTTTCTTGTAAAGATAAGGTTTCTTCTTCCTGGATTTCTTCTGCAAAGTGATAGCGATCTTCTTGAATTTGGGAATTATGCGCAGCATTTTCAATGACAGGTTCTGGTAAATGTAGTACCTCTGCCATAGTATTTTCTTCTTGGCTTACCTCTTCGTCTTTATTGCCATAAATTTTACGAATAAGGTTTTCATTCTCTTCTTGAACTTTTTCTGAATCGTTATTTTTTAAAAGTTCTAATGTTAGTTTTTTTAAGTCTGTAAGGTCACCTTTCATATCAAAAAGAACCTTATATAGGATTTCTCTTTCGTTGCTAAAATCACTTTCTTTTTTATCAGACCCAACAACTGCTGGTAAATTGGTGGCATTTGAGTTGGGTAAGTACCCATGCAGCGTGCTTGCCGTTACCACTCTTTTTTCTTCAAGTACCGATACTTGTTCCGCAATATTTCTTAGTTGGCGAATATTACCTGGCCATCTGTACTTTAGCAGTAAACCAATAGCGTTTTCTTCTAAACGAATGGTTGGCATCTTGTATTTTTGACCAAAGTCCGAAGCAAATTTTCGAAATAGTAAATGGATGTCCTCTTGGCGTTCGCGAAGCGGTGGAATATTTATTTCTACTGTACTTAATCTGTAATAAAGGTCTTCTCTAAATTTTTCTTTTTTTATGGCTTCGAACATATTCACATTTGTTGCAGCCACAATGCGAACATCAGTTTTTTGTACTTGAGAAGAACCTACTTTTAAAAATTCTCCATTTTCTAGAACACGCAATAAACGTACCTGAGTAGTAAGTGGTAATTCACCAACTTCATCTAAAAATATGGTTCCACCATCTGCAACTTCAAAATAACCTCTTCGAGTTTGTGTTGCGCCAGTAAATGCTCCTTTTTCGTGTCCAAAAAGTTCACTATCGATGGTGCCTTCTGGTATAGCACCGCAGTTTACTGCAATATATTTAGCATGTTTGCGATGCGATAGCGAGTGGATTATTTTGGGAATGGCTTCCTTACCAACACCACTTTCTCCAGTCACCAGCACAGAAATGTCCGTAGGAGCAACTTGGATAGATTTCTCTATCGCGCGGTTTAATTTGAAGTCGTTACCTATGAGTTCAAAACGTTGTTTTATAGCTTGTACACCTTCCATGTTAATTGTTCTTTGAATAACCTACGGCTTCGCCTATTAATGTAGCAGAAGTACAGTCGTTAATTTTTACGTTTACAAAATCACCCACGTTATACTTTTCTTTTGGGAATACTGCTACGGTGTTTTGAGAGTTTCTGCCCATCCAATGTGCATCGGATTTTTTAGAAGACCCTTCGATTAAAATCTCTTGTACTTTACCAACATGTTGTTTTGTTCTGTAAAGAGAGCATTTTCGTTGGACTTCAATAACTTCAGCTAACCTTCTTTTTTTTGTTTTTAGGGGAACATCATCCTCTAATTTTCTTTCTGCTAAAGTTCCTGGTCTTTCAGAATAGGCATACATAAAACCGTAGTCATATTTTACATATTCCATTAAGGAGAGAGTGTCTTTATGGTCCTCTTCGGTCTCTGTTGGAAAGCCAGTAATCATATCTTGACTAATAGAGCAATCAGGAATTAGTGCTCTTATGCCATCTATTAATTTAAAATATTCTTCTCTGGTATGCAGGCGATTCATAGCTTTTAAAATACGATTACTTCCACTCTGCACTGGTAAATGAATGTAATTGCAAATGTTTTTAAACTTCGCGACCACTTTTACAACATCTAAGGTCATATCTTGTGGGTTAGAAGTCGAAAAACGAATTCTCATTTTTGGTTGTGCTAATGCAGTTAATTCAAGTAATTTAGAAAAATCTACAGCACTCGCTTTTTGAATGTCAGAGGCTTTATCATAGTCTTTCTTTAAACCTCCACCATACCATAGGTAACTATCTACGTTTTGACCAAGCAGTGTAATTTCCTTAAATCCTTTTTTCCATAAATCATTAACCTCTTCTAAAATAGATTGTGGGTTTCTACTGCGCTCACGACCTCTTGTAAAAGGTACTACGCAAAAAGTGCACATATTGTCACAACCACGTGTTATGGAAACAAAAGCAGTAACCCCATTAGAGTTTAAACGAACCGGCGCAACGTCTCCATATGTTTCATCCTTAGATAATATGACGTTTACTGCATTATTACCTTCATCAATTTCTTGAATTAGGTTGGGAAGGTCTTTGTAGGCATCTGGTCCTACAACCATATCTACAATTTTTTCTTCTTCTAAAA
>CAYTRI010000266.1:0-2372 GCA_964440105.1 uncultured Flavobacteriaceae bacterium | reverse complement strand
AATATTCTTAGGATTGATGTAAATAATACAGAATCAGGATTAAACTATGCTATACCTTCAGATAACCCATTTATTGGTGAGACTAGCGCAAGAGATGAAATTTTTGCTTATGGCTTTCGTAACCCTTGGCGAATGAGTTTTGATACTGTTACTGGAAAACTATGGACTGGTGATGTTGGTCAAAATGAGATTGAAGAAATTGATGTTGTAGAACTTGGTGGAAACTATGGCTGGAAATTTTTTGAAGGTACTTCTTGTTTTTCTGGTGATTGCGATGATGCTGGTCTAGTTGCTCCAATTTTTGAGTATGAACAAGGTAATGGCGATAGGTCTATTACTGGAGGCTATGTTTACCGAGGTGATGCCATTAATTCTTTACAAGAAAAATATATTTATGGAGATTTTGTTAGTGGCAGAATATGGGCTCTAGATGAAGACGGAAGCGATAATGAGTTAGTTGTTGCATCAGGATTAAATATTGCTTCTTTTGGAACTGATGCTAATGAAGAACTATATGTCTGCGCTTTTGATGGGACTATCTACAAGTTTGTTGTTGAAGAAAACTAATTTTCTTTTAAATATTTTTTATCAGCATAAAATGTTCCAAAGGGTAACAAAGAAGCTATAAAAAGTATAAAAAACCTTTTAATACTCCATTTGCGTTCCCAACAAACAATTCCAGCTAAAACAACAAAAAGGATAAATAGAATACCATGTGCCATACCAACTATTTTGTTGGGTTCGCCAATTCCTGCCCAATATTTTAATGGCATGGTTAATCCAAAAATTAGTAAGTAGGATATTCCTTCCAGTATAGCAGTTGCTCTAAAAATTTTCAGCAAAACTTTTTAATTATAGGTGAATTACTTCGTCGTATGCAGCAGCGACTGCTTCCATTACCGCTTCACTCATAGTAGGATGTGGATGAACAGCTTTAAGCACTTCATGGCCAGTTGTTTCAAGTTTTCTTCCTAATACTGCTTCAGCAATCATATCTGTAACACCAGCACCAATCATATGGCATCCTAACCATTCTCCATATTTGGCATCAAAAATTACCTTTACAAACCCGTCTGAACTACCAGAGGCTTTTGCTTTACCACTAGCAGAGAAAGGGAATTTACCAACTTTAATGTCGTAGCCTTTTTCTTTGGCTTGTTTTTCGGTTAAACCAACAGAAGCAATTTCTGGTGAACAGTACGTACAACCCGGAATATTGCCGTAATCTAAAGCTTCCACATGCATCCCTGCTATTTTTTCAACGCAAAGAATACCTTCGGCAGATGCAACGTGAGCAAGTGCTTGCCCAGGAGTAACATCACCAATGGCATAATAACCTGGTATATTAGTTTGGTAATAATCATTTACTAATATTTTGTCTCTATCTGTAGCAATACCTACTTCTTCAAGACCAATATTTTCAATATTTGTTTTTATTCCTACAGCAGAAAGAACAATATCTGCTTCTAAAATTTCTTCGCCTTTTGCAGTTTTTATGGTTGCTTTAACACCATTGCCAGAAGTATCCACTTTAGTTACTTCTGCCGAGGTTTTTATCTTTATTCCAGTCTTTTTAAAACTACGTTCTAATTGTTTTGACACATCTTCATCTTCAACAGGAACAATATTTGGTAAATACTCAACAACGGTAACTTCGGTTCCCATGCTATTGTAGAAATACGCAAACTCAATCCCGATAGCTCCACTACCTACAACAATCATTTTCTTTGGTTGTTTGTCTAGCGTCATAGCTTCTCTATAACCAATAACCTTTTTTCCATCTTGTGGAAGACTTGGTAATTCGCGACTTCTAGCACCGGTAGCAATTATAATATGATTAGCAGTGTATTCCGCTGCATCACCAGTTTCGCCTTTAACAACTACTTTTTTGCCTGGTAAGACTTTTCCATACCCGTTTATGACTTCAATTTTATTTTTTTTCATCAAAAATTGAACACCTTTACTCATTCCATCAGCAACACCACGGCTTCTTTTTACTACCGCATCAAAGTCATGCTCTACCTTTTTAACGTTGAGTCCATAATCTTCTGCATGCTTTAAGTATTCAAATACTTGCGCAGATTTTAATAATGCTTTTGTAGGGATACAACCCCAATTTAGACAAACTCCACCAAGATTTTCTTTTTCAACTATAGCGGTTTTTAAACCTAGCTGAGAAGCTCTAATAGCTGTTACGTAACCACCTGGTCCGCTGCCTAAAACAATAACATCAAAATTGCTCATTCTAAAAAGATTTTAGTTATTAAAATGGAGGTGCAAAGATAGTGAAGAGTTATAAGTTTTTTATAATCTGAGATAAGGTTTTGTATAACACAAATAGTAAACAGTGTTATAGTAGAAATATTTAGTCT
>CAYTRI010000265.1:0-2380 GCA_964440105.1 uncultured Flavobacteriaceae bacterium | reverse complement strand
AACTGATAACTGATAACTGATAACTGATAACTGATAACTGAATTTAAAAATCATCCTTTTCCATTAACTCCTTAATCTTCTTTTCTTGCCAACGTTTACCCCACAAAGGATTATAACCAAAGGCTTCCATGGCATGCATTGTGAGTCCAAACCCCCAACCAAATGTTGGAAAAAATGCCCATAAAAAATCCGTAGTTCTAAAATTTAACCACCATAAAATAGGAATAACAATTAAATAGGAAGTAAGGTTACCATAAAAGCCTTTTATAGCGTCTACACGCTCCTTAGCTTTTAAATATCTTTTCTCTTCAATATGTGTTTCCTGCGTTTCTAAAACAGTTATTTTCTTACTAAGCATTGGTAAGGATACGCTAAAGTCTTTTGTTGTTTTTTCAATAGCAACCTTTCTATCTGAAAGAATATGGTAACGTTGCTGGATATTCTGTAAACCAACACCACTACTTTTTTTAACTACTTGTTTTTCTTGAAGGTTGTTCTTTACCACCAAATTTCCATTCTTTTCAAACACCTTTATATGTAATGGTCGTGATGATGTTACAACATTATGCTTTACAGCATTTTCTAATAACAGTTGTAGAGACAGCGGAACTATCTTAGTTTCCGCATCTTTAGCCTCATCTGGGATATCAAAAACAATACTATCTTCAAAGCGCATTTTTAAAAGACGCACATAGGTTCTTGCAAAATCAAGTTCCTCATTAACAGTAACTAAATCCTTGTTCTTTTGCTCCAAAACGTAACGATACACTTTTGATAAAGATGTCGTAAATTTTTGGGCTTGGTCCGGAGCTTCTTCAATAAGACTTGTCAGTACATTTAAACTATTGAACAAAAAGTGAGGATCTAATTGGTTCTTTAAAGCATCAAAACGAGCAGAAGCGGTCCCTGCTATTATTTTTTGCTCTTTAACCTGTTGCTTTTGTAATGCCCTGTAGAAATAAAAAGCATGTATCACTAAAGAAATAACAACAGCAATTAATACAAAGAATAAATAGTATGAACGTTTTTCGTTTTCAAAAAAGACATCTATAGATTGTTTATAATAGAATGTAAAGAGTATCATTCTAGCCAAACCATATGCCAATACTGTTATAACAATAGAACCTATGGAACCAATGACCAATCTTTTTCTAGGTGCTTTTTCCCAACTAAATCTGGCGGAAATATATTCTTCGTAAAAAACATTGATAATTGTCAAAAACAAGGCGACACAAAGGACAATAACCCAATCTTCAAGGCGCTGTTCCCAACTTAGCTCTTTACCCCAATCTAAAATTGCCTGAAAAATTATAATAGCAACGCTAATTATAGTAGCAATTCTTAAAATTTTTATGCTTCTTTTTGACATCCGCTTTTTACTGGTTACAATTCTTTAAGACGGTCTCCGCACGGTCTTGTCCCCAATTTGGGTGAAATTCTGATTCTGGCTTAAAAGTAGCAAAAAGTTCTAGAGACTTTTCAATATCCTTACAATACGGAGCTATATCTTTTCCAAAATACCTTGCAGCTCCCATATCCCATTCTGCTTGTCCAAATACTACTCTAGGGTTATTTGGTGCTAATTCTGCTGCTTTTTTATATAATTGAACATTCTTACCAGAAAGTGTCATTCCGTAGGTAGCACCGTCAAAAGCTATCCAAGCTGTATTAATCATAGCTTCCTGCACCAAAATCTCGGCATTATCGGGTGAAATGTTTTTAGCTACATCAATAAATTCTTTGGCCTTCTCTAACTGTTGACGTAGTTTTTCCTCATCTTTTTCTCCAAATGATGCCGTAGTATTTACCATAGCCACATAATAATAAGGAAGCCAATTATCCATTTCTGCCGTTGCAATACGCTCAAATAAATTAGATGCTTCTACTATTTTTTGCTCAGACCACAATTCCATCGCTTTCTGCATGCCTTTAGTATATTGATCTTGTGCACTTAAATTAGTTGCTACTAGAAATAATAAAACTAGAATTGATTTTTTCATTTTTTATAATTTATATAGTTAATATTTTTTGTCTTTTAATACGGTACAAATATGGATATGAATGGTTCGTTTTACCAGTTTAGTTTACTCAACCGTAACTTTTAAAGGATGAATTGTAAAAAAACTTAATTCTTGAACTTGAACTTGAACTTGAACTTCTAAAGATTATCTAACTGATTACTTTTCTTATCAGTACTTATAGTCCAGAAGAATCCGATTACAAAGAAGGCATCTGCTGTAGGGCGTATAGCACGGCGTTTAAATATACCGTCCATATTAGGCGCATCTGCATATTGGTATCCGTTCACATTTTTATAGCCAGTAATATTACTTATAGAGAAAAACAATATTTTCTGTTGGTCAATCAAATAGGCCCAGTT
>CAYTRI010000264.1:0-2398 GCA_964440105.1 uncultured Flavobacteriaceae bacterium | reverse complement strand
TCATTTCTATTTACTAAAATACATACCCGCTTATAGAAAAAACCAAATAATGGAATCTTAGCTAACTCTTCTTTTCCAACAAATACAAATGGATTTTTACTTACATACAACATCAACATAATATCTAACATGCTTGTATGATTAGCAATTAACATATAGCTTTTACCCTTTACTATTTTCTCTTGTTTTTTCACTTTTGGAAAGCAAAACATACCAAAGAGTATGGTTTTTGCCCAAATATTACGTGCTATCCAAAAAAATTGTGGATAGGTCTTTTCAGAAATCGTGGTTAAAAGTAAAAAAGGGAAGAAAATAAGTATTGGAATCGCCACCAATATATAAAACCAAAATCGATATAAGGCTTGACCAAATTTCTTCAAAAGTTTCAACATAAATCAAATGTAGCAAATTGCATAATTTTTTTGGTATTATAGTACCTTTATGCCTTATCAAATTAAACAAATGGCAAGAATTTTAACCGGAATTCAAAGTACAGGAGTTCCACACTTAGGAAACATTTTGGGAGCTATTATGCCTGCTATTGAAATGGCAGAAAACCCAAAAAACGAATCATTCCTTTTTATTGCAGATATGCATTCCTTAACACAAATAAAAAATGGTGAGGAGCTTAGAAATAATACTTACGCTACTGCTGCAACTTGGCTTGCCTTTGGATTAGATATAGAAAAAACTGTCTTTTATCGCCAGAGCGATGTTCCACAAGTAACAGAACTTGCTTGGTATTTAAGTTGCTTCTTCCCTTACCAACGATTAACGCTTGCACATTCTTTTAAAGATAAAGCAGACCGGTTAGAAGACGTAAACTCTGGCTTATTTAGTTACCCAATGCTCATGGCTGCAGATATTTTGTTGTATGATGCACATATTGTGCCTGTTGGTAAAGACCAGTCCCAGCATTTAGAGATGACTCGCGATGTCGCCTCACGTTTTCATGCTCAATTTGGAGAAACCTTTGTGCTGCCAGAAACCAAGCTTCAAGAAAGCACCATGTATGTGCCTGGTACGGATGGTGAAAAAATGAGTAAGAGTAAAGGGAATACTATAAATATATTTCAGCCAGATAAAAAATTACGCAAACAGTTAATGGGTATCAAAACGGATAGTACCCCAATGGAAGACCCCAAAGACCCTACAAACGACAATGTATTTGCTTTGTACAAACTACTAGCCTCTCAAGAACAAATTGAAGATATGAGTGCCAATTATTTAGCAGGAAACTATGGTTATGGGCACGCTAAGCAAGATTTATACGAAGTTATCGTTCAAAAATTTGAAGAACCACGCGAAAAATTTGACTACTATATGAATAACCTGAAAGAAATAGATGAAGCCCTTGCTATTGGTGCTGAAAAAGCTCAAAAAGTAGCTAACGAAGTACTTGAAAGAGTTCGTGAGAAGATTGGATACTAAAACCATTTTTTAAACTACAAGATATAGAAGGGAAACTAGTTCGGTTCCGCAATCCATAAATCAAAATAATAATATTTTGGATCTTCACTTCCATAGTCGTATGTCATCGAAGAACCTATCCTAATATACTCTTTAGTTGCTTCAGCCAAATCTAATTGAATTGATTTACCCTGAAGCATTACTAAAGGTTTTGACTTAAATTTTGGCAACCTTTCTCCATGAATGGTAACAAGCTTTTCAAAATCTACTCTAAAAGCTTCACCTCTAGAGTTTGCCGCAAATTTCGCAATAGGAAATTTTAAATCTCTAATAACAAAAACCTTTGTTGTATACTTTAGAGATTCTTGCGTTTGGGATACTTTCCTATTAATTATCCCAAATTCTCTTTTAACATCGTTTAGGTTTTCAATAGATTCTCCTTCTGCTGATTTTAAAGATTCTACTATATTCTCATAGTTTTTAACTATTGAATCTAAAGCTTTAATTTTTTCTTCTTGAATATTAAACTTTTCTTCAAAATCACCTTCTACAATATCCGTAATATCATTATAAGTAGTAAAACCGAGAAAACCCAATAGAAAAATAAGAATCGCAGAAACTGCTTTTAGTAAATTGATATTATATTTCAATTCAAAATATCGTTCATCAGGCAATGATTTTTTTCCTTAATCGAGCTGTTTTAAAAATTTTCCAAAGGAAAAAGACGTCTGATGCTATCAAAACCAGAATAATTATTAGCAAAATGATTGTAAATGTTGACATTTCAAGAATTTGGGAGAAAATTACAATTTATTGAGGGAAACGGCCTATTTTTAGTTTCTATAGAAATCGTACTGTTTTCAATAATGGCTTTAGAAAGTCATCCAAAGAGCATTTTACCTAGTAAAAGCGGTCTGGATGGCGCAGACTTGGAAACATAATAGATTTCAAGAAACTAAAAATCAGCCTAGACTTTTTTGTTTCTTTT
>CAYTRI010000263.1:0-2410 GCA_964440105.1 uncultured Flavobacteriaceae bacterium | reverse complement strand
ATTTAATAATAAACAATTAACATTGTGTATTAATTAATAAGTATGACTAATCAATTAGAATTCAGACATCTTAATTATTTCTTGGTATTGGCGAAAACTTTGCATTACCGAGAAGCGGCGGAGAAACTATTTATATCGCAATCAGCCCTAAGTCAACAAATACAACGTTTGGAATTTATTCTAGGTAAGAAACTGTTTATTCGAAACAACAGGAAGGTACGTCTTAGTCCTGAAGGACTAATTTTTCAGCGGGAGGCAGCCCTTTTGCAAAATCAGGCGACCTTAGCTATGGAACGTTGGAAGTCCGCAATTTCTGGCGAACAGGGTTTACTAAGAATCGGATTTGTTGGTTCTGCGATGCAAGTATATCTACCTTCAATTATTAAAAAATTTAGTGAAACGCATCCTAAGATTGAATTTTTTTTAAATGACCTTAGTAATACAGCACAGCTTTCTGCCCTAGAAGCCGGACAAATTGATATCGGTTTTATACGTTCGAATGTGGTGCCACCAACCATGGAAATCCAATCCGTATTTAAAGAGAATTTTGCTTTGGTATTGCCCAAAGAGCACGCGATTACGGTAGCTAACTTTAAAGACATCTCCCAATTGGCCGATGAATCATTTGTTTTATTTCCGAATGCCCATAGCCAAATGTATTATGAGCAAATTATTGCCCTGTGTAAGGACCATGGTTTTACGCCTAAAATATCGCATCGTTCTATTCATGCCCCTACTATCTTTAAACTGGTAGAAAGCGGATTGGGAATTTCAATCGTTCCTAATTCCCTTCGTGATGAGCACAATTATGAAATCAACTTTATAGAACTCAATACTATACCGCAAAAAACAGAGCTATTTGCCGTTTGGAACACGGCAAACACCAATATGGCGCTGCCTTATTTTTTAAAGGTTTTATAGGATTTAGTTGTAATCAAAATATAATGTATTATTACTTTCTTAAGATGCATATAATTTGTTCATAATCATAGAAATGGTTTAGTATTAAAGTAATAAGTTATCCTCTAAATTTATGGTAAAATCCGCCAATTTTTGCATTTCTAAATAATGCTCTTTCATGGTTGCATTTGGATTTATATAATTAAAGTTCTGATGTCTCCAAAATGCCGTTGCAGTGGCTGCATAAACAGTAAAGGCCTTCAAGGCTTTTTTCTCAATGGATAAAAGCTCAATTTCTTGTTGATACCCTTTAAGTAGGCTATCGACTTTTTCTTTGTTAATGGTTGCTTTGTTGCTGCAGGTACCCACAATCATCATTCCGATATCAAATACACGATAATAATAACAGGCTTCTTCAAAATCCATAATAGTAGCTCGTTTTTCATCTTTGGCAACAATGATGTTATTATAAAATATATCACTATGAATCAAGGCTTTTGGTAATTCAGGAGATAGATAATTCTCAATATAGTTTTGTGTAGTTTTTAACCAAGCATTAAAGTCTGAATCTGGCGCATAAAGGGCTACTTCTTTAAAATTTTCTATTCCAAAAGCAAGTTTATTAGGTATATTACTTGGGGCTTTTATTTGATGAAGTTGTGCTAATTCGCGACCTAAATATTGGAGTAGATTTTCAGATAAATCGTTGACTATTGTTCCTTCAAGAAACACTTTCAACATAACAGGTTTATCATTCCATACCGTGGTTAATTCTCCTGTACTAGTTCTTACCAGTTTAGAGGTATTAAATTTGTTATCTGCTAAGTATTCTAATAAGGAAGCCAGTGCTGCTGAGGCTTCCATAGATTTCTGTTCGCAAATACTTAAAACAAAGGATTCGTTTTTGGTATGTATGAGGTAATTGGTATTTTCAGAACCGCCACTTAAAACACTAAAAGAGTGCACTTTTTTAGGACTGTAATGCGCTAAAATGTCTTGTACTTCTGTTTGGTTTAAAACGGTATACTGCGCCATGTTATTTTCCTTTGGTTAAATCCCAATTTGTTTCCATGGCGTGTATTAATGCTTCTTCTAGGTGTTCGTGGTCGCATAAATGTACTTTTTCGCATAGTTGTTTCGCTTTTTCTATGCTCGGGTGTTTAGCCTCTTTTGGCACTACTGTGGTATGCAGGGCTTTTTTTATTACTTCTGGAAATTTTGAAGGATGAGCTGTTGCAAAACAAATGAGTTTATGGTCTCCTAATGTTTCTTTTAAATGTTCGGCAGCAACCACGGCTACGGCACCATGTGGGTCTAACAGATAGTTTTCACTGTTGTATACGTTTTTAATACAATCAAGGGTCTCTTGGTCGGTTGCACTGTTTGACAAAAAGCCATCGGAATAATTTGCAAACGTTTTTGCATCAAACTTTACCTCTCCTGTGGTATTAAATTCATCTACCCACTGCTTTATTTTTTCAGCATTTTTATCGGTCTTAAAATATAAAAA
>CAYTRI010000262.1:0-2425 GCA_964440105.1 uncultured Flavobacteriaceae bacterium | reverse complement strand
TTTTTTCTGGCTAACATTTGCAAATCTTCAACATTATCGCTCTCATCCATTATTTCAAGACCCAATAAAGTTTCAATAACATCCTCCATAGTAACAAGGCCACTAACAGAACCATATTCGTCTACCACCAATGAAACATGTTCTCTTTTCTCAACAAATTTTTTAAACAGCTCTGGAATTGGTTTGTCACGATCAGTAACGAGAATCTCTCTCTTAATAGAACCAAGAGTTTTATTGCCATTTTTGTTTATGATAGCTTCTAGTAGCTCGTCTTTTAGAAAAAAACCAGTGATGTTATCCGCTCTGTCTTTAAAAACAGGAATGCGGGAAAAGCGAAAAGGTCTATTTTTATCAAAAAAGTCTTGTATTAAAGTATCTTCTGAGGCGGTTTTCATAACTGTTCTTGGGGTCATGATATCCTTAGCTTGGATCTCATCAAATGTCAAAAGATTTCGAATTACGGTTGATTCCGATTCTTCAAAAACACCTTCTTCTTCAGCAATATCTGTCATCGCAGTAAAATCAGCTTTGCTAAAAACGCTGCCATGATGCCCCTTGCCGCCGACTAACTTTGTGAATAGTTGTAAAATCCATAACAATCCAGTCCATTTCATAAAAAAGACCATTGCTTTGAGCGCTTTTGTGGTAAAATTAGAAAGCTGTTTCCAGTAAGTAGCTCCTATTGTTTTTGGAATAATTTCAGAAGCTACTAAAATTAAAATGGTCATGATAGTAGATACTACTCCAACCATAAGATCTTCTGTAAATTCAATTCCAAAGATTGACCTAGTTTGGCTTCCATATAATTCTACATAAGCAACTTTTGCTTGCACCCCAACTAATATAGCACCAACCGTATGCGCAATAGTGTTTAGCGTAAGAATGGCAATAAGGGGTTTGTCTACATCTTTTTTTAATTCTTCTAACTCTGCAGCATAAGCTTTACCCTCTTGCTTCTTAACATTTAGAAAGGTTGGAGTAATGCTTAAAAGCACTGCTTCAAGGATTGAACATAGAAAAGAAAAGAAAATTGAAATTACCGCATAAAAAATGAGGAGGCCCATAAAGTTTATCTAGTTGATACTAAAGTAATAATTCGAGATTAAACAAAGCTTAAAAATTATTGAATCACATCATAAAATAAATCTTGAAGCGCTACTCGAACATTTAACTCATATAATTTTCGATGACTTCTATCAGGATAAACACGGTTAGATAGAAAAATAAAAATTAATTCATTATCAGGGTCAGCCCAAACAAAAGTTCCCGTAAAGCCAGAATGGCCAAAGCTATTGGAGCTTGCTTTTGGGGAGGCATAAGCCCTAGAAAGTGGTAATGTATCATTTCCTATTAGCGGTTTATCAAACCCTAGACCTCTTCTGTTATCATTTTTTAAATAATGTGCTTTTGCGAACTCTTTTACGGTTTCTTCAGAAATATATCTTTTACCATTAAGTACCCCATAGTTTTGATAGAGCATCATCATTTTACTTAAATCACCAGCCGTACCAAATAAACCTGCATTACCAGAAATGCCTCCTAATAATGCTGCATTTTCATCATGAACGTACCCATTAACCGTTGTTTTTCTGAATAAGGTGTCAATTTCTGTTGGCACTATGGTATTTGAAAATTCTTTTTCAATGGGATTAAATCCAAGTGTTTTAGTGCCCAAAGGAATATAAAACTCATCCTGCAAATACGTTTCATAGTTTTTGCCAGAAATATTGGAAATAATTTCAGGAAATAATAAAAAAGCTAAACCAGAGTATTTGTATTTTTTGTCAGGTAAAACCTTAGAGCGATTTATAATACGATATATCTTGTTTTTAAATCTATTTTTTATATAAATTCCATCATACGCTTTTTGATCATATCGGGGCTTTGATTTATTCTTTACAAACCTCTTTTTAAGCCTTTCATCCTTCATCACTTTATTTAAAAAAACGATATAAGGAACTAAACCTGCTTGATGGCTTAAAATCTCCCGTAAAGTAAGCTGCCGTTTGTCTTTTTTCTTTCTCCAGGGTTTCCAATAATTACTAAAAGGAACATCTAAATCTATTTTTCCCTCATCTACCAACTTCATTAAAGCGGGTAAGGGACCTATGATTTTAGTCACAGATGCTAAATCATAAACATCTGTTTTTGATACAGCTATTTTATTCTGGTAGGTATGAAAGCCATAGGTTTGATGAAAGACCACTTCATTTTTGTGTGCAACCAAAACTTGTGCACCTGGGAATGCTTCATTTGCAATAGCAAAAGTTATTATGGAATCTACTCTTTTTGATAAAGTAGTATCCTTAAATGAATCTTGTGCCCAAGAGCTAAGGCTAAAACATAAACCAAGGAAGGGTATTAATTTTAGGAGTGTTTTCAAGTATGCTGAATAGTAATTGAACTATTCTAAGATACGGATAAA
>CAYTRI010000261.1:0-2431 GCA_964440105.1 uncultured Flavobacteriaceae bacterium | reverse complement strand
CTCTTTAAGACCCAATGAAGAAAAATATACATTTTCTGCAATTTTTGAGCTAGATAAAAATGCAGTTTTAAAAAACCAATGGTTTGGTAGAACGGTTATTAATTCTAATGAACGTTTTGCTTATGAAGAGGCGCAACACATAATTGAAACTTCAGAGAATACAATACCAAAAGAAATTTCTATAAGAAAAGATGCATATTCCGTTTCTAATGAGCTTGTAGAAGCAGTATTAATTTTTGATAAACTTGCTAAAATAATGCGTTCTAAACGTATGGATTCTGGAGCAATTTCTTTTGATAAAATAGAAGTCCGTTTTAATTTAAATAAGAATAACGAGCCAGAAGGCGTCTACTTTAAAGAATCTAAAGATGCTAATAAGCTTATTGAAGAATTTATGCTTTTAGCAAACAGAAAAGTAGCTGAGTATATAGGCAAACAAAAACCTAAAAAGACTTTTGTTTATAGAATACATGATGAGCCAAATGAAGAGAAGTTAATGGCTTTAAATGGAGTTATTTCTAGATTTGGACACAGTGTAAACCTTAAAGATAAAAAAACAATAAGCAGTTCTTTAAATAAGCTTTTACAAGACGTTAAGGGAAAGAAAGAACAAAATATGGTAGATACCCTTACTATAAGGAGTATGAGTAAGGCTGTTTATACTACGGATAATATTGGCCATTATGGGCTTGCTTTCGATTATTATAGTCATTTTACATCACCAATAAGAAGATATCCAGATGTAATGGTACATCGTTTACTGCAGTATTATTTAGATGGAGGTAAATCTGCAAAAGAAGCTGTTTATGAAGAAAAATGTAAACATGCTTCAGCTATGGAAATCCTTGCATCTAGTGCAGAGCGAGATTCTATTAAGTATATGCAGATTAAATTTATGCAAGACCATAGTGATAAAGAGTTTGTTGGCGTTATTTCTGGGGTTACCGAATGGGGAATTTATGTAGAAATTTCAGAGAATAAATGTGAAGGAATGGTAAGAATTAGAGATATTAAAGATGATTACTATAATTTTAATGAAAAGCAGTATGCAATTATTGGAGAACGTTCTAAAAAAATGTATCAACTAGGTGATGAAGTAGTAGTAATGGTAAAGAATACCGACTTAATTAAAAGACATCTAGATTTTTCGTTAATTGGTAAAAAAGAATAATACTTTTTTGGAATAAAATTTGTTTATGTAATTGAATATCAATCAAAAACACAAATGAAAACGGTTAAAAATTTATTATATATCCTTGCTTTTTTCTTTTTTCTTCATGGAAATGGACAAGAAGAAAAGATTACGCAAGAGCTATCTCCTTTTAAAGAATTGAAGGGTTTTGATGGCATTTCTATTAAATTGATTAAGTCTGATGAAAACAAAGCAGTTATCACCGGTGTAAACACCAAAAAAGTGGCCATTGTTAATAATGATGGAAAGCTAAAAATTAGAATGGAAATAGATAAAATCTTTAGTGGTTTTAGAACATTTATAGACCTTTACTATACCGAAGATCTTTCTATTATAGATGTTAATGAAGATGCGTTAATAACATCAGATGATGTTTTAGTTCAAGATGTTTTGGAACTTAAGGCACAAGAAGGGGGAGAGATAAATTTAAATTGCCAAACGGAACAATTATTAATAAAATCTGTAACGGGCGGTGATATTATTACCACAGGTTTTTCTGATAATCAAGATGTAAAGATAAATACTGGAGGCAGCTACAATGGCAAAACATTTAAAACCAAATTTTCCACTATTTCTGTTAGTGCTGGCGGTAGTGCAGAAATATATGCTACCAAATATGTAAAAGCAGATGTTAAAGGAGGTGGTAAGGTAAAAGTATATGGCGACCCAGAAAAAATGGATGAGAAAACAGTTTTTGGAGGAACAGTAGAACGGATAGAATAGTTTACAGTAATGATAGAAGATATACAGGCGGCAATACCTTTAGGCATCTTATTAGCCTTTATGATTGGTCCTGTTTTCTTTGTATTATTAGAAACAAGTGCCACAAAAGGTTTTAGAGCTGGTTTAGCCTTAGATACAGGTGTTATTATAGCGGATATTCTCTTTCTTTTTATAGCATATTTTAGTAGTTTTCAACTACTTGAAAACCTTAGTAATCAACCGGGGCTTTATGTTTTTGGTGGTATGATTTTACTGGTTTACGGCATTGTAATCATTATAAAAAAACCACCAGTAAACAAAAAGGAAAAAAGTGCCCGAGGCACCTATTTAAATTTAATGGTAAAGGGTTTTTTATTAAACTTTATTAATATAGGTGTTCTAGTGTTTTGGCTTGGTGTTATTATTGTTGTGGGTCCCAGTTTAGATAATGAACCAAATAGAATATTGGTATTTTTTGGAGCAATGTTAGCCGCCTATTTTATAACCGATTTAGTTAAAATAGTTTTAGCAAAACAG
>CAYTRI010000260.1:0-2441 GCA_964440105.1 uncultured Flavobacteriaceae bacterium | reverse complement strand
TTGAGTATCAAAACATAGCATTTCAGGTCGGCATAGCCGAATGAAATTCAACGGTGTGTATATGAAACGTAGCGTGTAAATAGACGCTAAACTTTCGGATTATGCACGAGCCGAATTTTTTAATTTTCTTTTTATCTTATTTTCTCAAAAAGCCAAATTAAAAAATTTGGCGGACTTAGCAAATATACACAAACCTCTCGGAAAGCCCATAATAGCTATGTTTTATATACGTTGTTATGTGCAGGCTTTTATTCCTCAAAGTTGTCAAAGTACGAAAAATCCTTTGTTATTTTTCCATTCTCGATTGTGAATATTGTACAAATTGGCAATTCAAATTTCGAGTTGTCAGGCGAAGTTCCGCTTGACACAAATTCAACGATTATATTTTTCTCTCCAGATGGATAAGTTTGAATTACTTTATCGTGAATGTCAGTAAATATTCCATTCAGTTCCGAATACTTTGTAATTATTTCTGCTCTTGTCATTTTCACAATTCCATCTCCAAGAGTTGGGTCTTTAAATTCAGCCGTTTCAATGTACATTTCCGCCATTTTTTGCCATTCGTGATTATTGAAATGTTCAAAATATTGTTCAACTATTTGAGTGTTTTTGTCCGCTTGTTCGGAAGAATTATTTTTGTCGTTACAAGATATTGTTAATGATAATATCAGGATTATAAATATTGTTCGCATAATTTTTAATGTTTTGTTCAGAAGTCCGTTGACATATTTTCCAATATGTATTCTCGTCTGATTTTTTGGTTTATGTTCTTTAGTACTTGGTCTATAATGTTTTCGGACTCCAAGGTTTGTTTGTTCTTGAAAATATTGGCTTTTACCAATGAAAGATAAATATGTTCGTTTGGCAATTCGTTTTCTACTATTAGTAGCAATTCTTTTGCCTCGTCCATTCTTTGTGCTTTACTTAAACAGTAGCAAAGGTTCAATTTCATAATTGGTGAATTTGAAAGCGAAAGCATTATTTTATAGAGTTTAACAATCTCGTTCCAATGTTCAATGTCATTTTTTGTCGCTGTCATATGTTTACTTGCAATTAATGCCTCAACATAATACTTGTTCAGCTTTTCAGCTTTTTCCAAATAGTGGAAAGCTAATTTTATAAAGTCATTGTTCCAGTTTGTTTTGTCTTGTTCAAAAAACGAAATGATTTTGTTGTTTTTGACTTTTGAAGGAATTCTTGCAAGATGAAAACAAAATAAGGCGAGAAGGTTTTTGGTAGTAGTTCGCTCGAATTGGTCAGACAATATTTTTGCAAGTGCCAACGCTTCTAAACACAAATCTTCATTTATAATTGACTTTATTTTTTCGCTGAAAGAGTCGAAACCTATATTAAAAACAGCATAGAGGATTTCTTCTACGATTGCAATTTCATTTTCAGACACTTGTTTAAAAGCTAATTCAAAATCTGCGTCTTTAGTTGTTTGTCGAAAGTCATTTTTTGCTCTACTTATACTTTTATAAATGGCATCTTGTGATAATAAAGTACATTCACTAATTTCTTTGATATGCAGACCGAAAATATTTTTTAGAATAAAAATCACTTTAACTTTTGAAGAAACGTTTTTGGACTTGGCTAAAAACAAAATAGTTTTCAGTCTTAAATCTTCGTTTGGGTTTTCCGTTTCTTCGGTAGATTTAAAATGATTTGCCGATTGTAATCGGCTTTCTTTTTTTATTTGGTTTAAAACGTCATTTCGGGCAACAATAAAAAGCCAATTTTCCTTATTGGTAGGAACTTGATTTGGTTTCCAGCTTTTTAATGATTTGTAAAATGAATTTTGAATTGCATCCTCAATTTCGCTAACATAGTTTGCACCAAATTGGCTAAAAAGAGCTGAAAATAATTTACCGTAAAAAGTTCTGTAACTCGATTCTACAACAGAAGATTTATTATTCTTCATATTCCATAATCGGTCTTATTTCTGTAGTTCCGCCATACAAATGGCAAGGACAACCTTTTGCCAATTCAATTACAGTTTTCAGGTCTTTTGCTTGCAGTAAATAATAGCCGCCAATCATTTCTTTGGATTCCAAAAATGTTCCATCTTTTACGATACTGTCTTTTCCAGAAATCTGAACGCTATTTTCTTCAAGTCCCTCGCCAGAAATTAGGTGTCCTGATTTTCCTAATTTTTCAGCCCAAGCCATATGGGAATTTGTCAATTCCTCCATTTCTTTTGGTGAAATTTTCTGCATTTGCTCGATGTCTTCGTGAAGTAATAATAAATATTTTTTCATTTTTAAAAGTTCTAGTTCACTCTAAAGACAGTTCGCACTTTCTTTTTTGGACATTTTTTATGTTAAAATTTTGAAATTAGTTCAAATGTTGAATTTTAGCACGATTTTCAGCTTGCACATAACGGTTGAGCTCGTATGTTTACGATATTATAGTACTGCATATAAATATAGTAGCTTATAGTT
>CAYTRI010000259.1:0-2506 GCA_964440105.1 uncultured Flavobacteriaceae bacterium | reverse complement strand
AAGTTTAAATATTTATTGCAAGTTGTTAAATGCATCTCCTTCAAAAGTGGTATAATTTACTTTTAGGGCATTTACCTTTCTCAGTTCTTGCTTAATGTCTGAAATTAAACCCATGTTTGCTTCTTTGTCAACTTTTAAAGCAGTTGTCAATACATTTTGTAACTCTTGCGGCTTTTTAGCACGCTCAGCTAAAATATAGGACCCTACTTCATCAACACTAGCAAACTTATCATTTAATTGAATTCTAGTTTCTGTACCATATACACTTGCATATTCTCTAGTTGGTTTTCCTGCGAAAACATAAATCACACGATCTTTCTTTTCCAACTTTTTAATTTCTGTAGCGTTTGGTAATGTGTTCTCTACCATTATTGAACTATCCTTCATTACGGTAACCGTCATAAAGAAGAACAACAACATAAAAACGATATCTGGGAGTGATGCGGTTGAAACCGCAGGCAAATCTCCATCTTTCTTTTTTGCAAACTTTGACATCTAAATTATTTTTATTGGTTCTTAGAAGTTTCTGC
Organism: uncultured Flavobacteriaceae bacterium; assembly: GCA_964440105.1. Classification (GTDB taxonomy): domain Bacteria; phylum Bacteroidota; class Bacteroidia; order Flavobacteriales; family Flavobacteriaceae; genus Croceitalea. The sequence continues at coordinate 1,976 of CAYTRI010000259.1, read as the reverse complement.
TTCTGATAGTTTTTGTGGAAACAACTCTTGAATTCGTTTAACCTTGTCTTTGAGCTCATCCCTTACACTACTTGGTGTTTCCGGATTCAAATACTCAGATTCCATAGTAACAAAATCTGAACCGTATAAACGTTGTGCCTCACGATTACGCAAATCGTTGTAAGCTCCAACAAGTTCGTTTTGTACAGTTATGTATGTGCTATACTTTGTTTCTCTATCATTCTTTAAAGATATAATGGCCTTATCAGGATTGTCTGATGAACCTGCATCTCTCTTTCCTTTACAGTAGCTGCAATACTCAGGACTTCCTGAAGGTGCCCCACCATTATCTAAAAAAGCAATAGCAGCTTCTCTCAAGTTCTTGATATCCATTATTTCTTCTTCCACCAATAGCTGTCCATTTCTATTGATATTTACAGTAAAGATGTTTTTCTGTTTAATTACAACATCTATATCTTCTGGCGGCTCCATTGGAGGCAACATCCTATCAAGTCCTGCATCTGTTTCTATAGTAGTAGTTACTAAGAAAAAGATAAGTAACAAGAAAGCAATATCTGCCATCGATCCAGCATTAACCTCTGGTGCTCCTTTTCTTCTTGGCATAACTTAAATTTTTACTTAACAAATAATCTTTTTATTCCTGGTAATACCATCATTGCTACTGCTACACCCGTAAGAATAAAGAATACGTTTAATCCCATTCCTATATTCTTTACCGTACTTTCAGTAGCTCCTTTATCAGCCATAGCATCAGCGACAGCTTTTGCTTCATCACCAGATGACAAGCCGTAAGAAATTGCCACTATAACAGCAAGTCCGCCTAAAACAAATAGCGCTTTTTTAAGACCTCCTGGTGTAGTCATCATTTTCTTAAGACCAAAAAATAATGCCAATACAGCTGCAGCGATTAAAAGAACCCAAGTTAAAATAAACATTAAGTCAATTGCTCCACTATTGATAGCTTCTGGATCATCTCCCGAAGGCATGAAGAAGAAACTTAGAACAGCCCCAATAACACCGATAACTATTAATACAATTTTTAATATTTTTTGCATGATTCGATAGTTTTAAATGTTATCAATTACTTTTTATGGGCAGCCAACATGTCAATCAAAGAGATTGATGAGTCTTCCATATCATTTACGATACTATCAATTTTTGCAATAATGTAGTTGTAAAATATTTGAAGGATAATTGCAGTAATTAAACCAAATACAGTTGTTAATAATGCAACCTGGATATCACCTGCAATTAACGATGCACTTAAATTACCTACAGCAGCAATCTTTTGGAATGCATGAATCATACCTATTACTGTTCCCATGAAACCAAGCATTGGCGCAATGGCAATAAATAAAGATAACCAAGAAACATTTTTCTCTAATTGACCCATTTGAACACCACCGTAAGCTACAACAGCTTTTTCAGCAGACTCTAAACCTTCACCTACTCTATCAAGACCTTGATAGTAGATTGAGGCAACAGGGCCTTTTGTGTTTCTACAAACTTCTTTTGCAGCTTCAACACCACCTGATGCTAATGCGTCTTCAACTTGTTGCTTTAATTTAGAAGAATTGGTACTTGCCATATTAAGGTATATAATACGCTCAATTGCAACTGCCAAACCTAAAATTAAACATAGTAATACGATACCCATAAAAGCTGGTCCACCTTGTATGAACTGTTCTTTTAATACTTGAGTAAAACCTTTACTTGCTTCAGCAGCTTCTTCTTGAGCCATAGCTGTTGTCGTACCTAAAATAAACATTCCGGCAAAAGCCAGAGAAGAGGATATTTTTTTCATCGTGTTCAAACTTAAATTTAGTTAGTTAAAATAATAATGTTAAAGATATAAAAATTTAATAATTAAAAAATTTATTGTTCAGCAGAGAGGAAGGGATTCGAACCCTCGATACACTTTTGGTGTATACACACTTTCCAGGCGTGCGCCTTCGACCACTCGGCCACCTCTCTAT
>CAYTRI010000258.1:0-2514 GCA_964440105.1 uncultured Flavobacteriaceae bacterium | reverse complement strand
AACCGTTCCAAATTGGAGCGGTTTTTTTGTATTTATACTTTGCTTTCCACGACTAAGGGTTTAATTTTATCCTATGAGTGATTCTTTTTTCAATCAAATATATTCTTCAGAACAATTCAAAATTCAGAGTAAAAAATTACTCTCTATAATTACTGTTCATATTGAGAATGCAACTTCTGGAACAAACTCCAAAACGCTTGTTTGGAATAACCCTGATAAAGAATTACAATTCTGGAAAGACTTTTTAAAAGAAGGAAAGAATGAAGATTTCTTTCCTGAAATCTTAAAACGAACTACGCATACACATCATCCAAAATATGTTGGTCATCAAGTATCAGCTCCTGCCCCACTGACACTATTAACGGCAATAACAAGTGCTTTACTCAATAATGGCATGGCAGTTTATGAAATGGGCATGGCCCCATCTGCAATTGAAAAAGTGGTAACCGACCACATATGCGAAAAGATTGGATATACTTCTGATTATGGTGGTTTATTAACTTCTGGTGGCACGCTTGCTAATTTAACAGCGCTTTTATCAGCGCGAAAAGCAAAAATTGCTCATGACGTGTGGAATGAAGGTTACTCGGAACCTTTGGGAATTATGGTTTGCGAACAAGCTCACTATTGTATCGACCGAGCCGCTAAAATTATGGGATTAGGCGAAAAAGGAATCATTAAAATTCCATCCCAAAATAATTTCTCCATGGATACTTCCGCTTTAGAGGAATCCTATCAAAAAGCTGTTTCTTCTGGAATTAAAATTTTTGCAATTGTAGGTAGTGCTCCTTCAACCGCTACTGGTGCTTATGACGATTTAGAATCCATAGCAAAATTCGCCAAAGAAAAGAACTTATGGTTTCATGTTGATGGAGCGCACGGTGGTGCAGCTATCTACTCAAATAAATACAAGCATTTACTTAAGGGCATAGAAAAATCTGATTCAATGGTTATTGACGGACATAAAATGATGCTTATGCCTGCGCTAACTACAGCTTTACTTTTTAAGAACAAGCTCCATGCGCAGCATACCTTTAGTCAAAAAGCTGATTATCTACTTAATGATGATGAGGAAGAAGATTGGATAAATAGTGGCAAAAAAACCTTTGAGTGTACCAAAACCATGATGTGTATGCATTGGTATATTCTTTTTAAATTTTATGGCGAAGAAGTATTTGATGAGTTTGTAACACGCCAATATAATCTAGCAAAAGACTTCGAAACATTACTTAATGAGGATTCTAATTTTGAGATTGCTGCTTCTCCAATGTCCAATATTCTCTGCTTTCGCTATGTGAATAAATCAAAAAAACAAGTAGAACTTAATCTATTAAATGCTAGGATACGTAAAAATTTACTTGAAGACGGTGAGTTTTATTTAGTACAGACAAAACTTAGAGGCATTTATTATTTAAGGGTCTCATTGATGAATCCTTTTACAACTAAAGTACATTTAGAGGAACTCTTAGTAAAAATTAAAGAAGCAACTGTGCGTGTTTAACTAATAGATTCCAAAACTTGCTCTTCGCTTTCCTTTTTAGAAAAATTGATAGCGCATTCTATCATCGCTAAATGGGAATAGGCCTGCGGAAAATTACCTAAAAGTCTTTTGGTTTTAAAGTCAATATCCTCACTAAATAATCCTAAATGGTTGCTGTATGACAATAGCTTATCAAAATGAGCCATTGCTTTTTCCTCTTCGCCTATTTTAAATAAGCTATTTATAAACCAAAATGTACAAATAGTAAACGAAGAAGAGGGCAAGCCAAAATCATCTTCATTCTTATATCTATATAGTAAACCATCATTGCTCAATTCCTTTTCTATAGCTTTTACTGTACTTACAAATTTTGGGTCTTTTGCATGTATAAACCCATAGGATTCCATCAATAAAACTGATGCGTCCATATCTGGCGAACCATAAGACTGTGTAAAAGCATTGACCTCAGCATTCCATGCATTATCATGAATGTCTCGCTTAATCTCTTGTTCTAAAGCAGTCCATTTTTCAATTTTATTGGTTTTTCTAAATAGTCTTGCAACTTTAATAGCTCTATCAATAGCTACCCAACACAATACTTTAGAGAAGGTAAAGTGCCTATCCTCTGCCCTAAACTCCCAAATGCCTTTGTCCGCCTCTTTCCAATGATTAGATACTATCCAGACGATGCCTTTTGTTATTCCCCAAAGTTCCTCTCCATTTTCAATATCATTACTGTATTTAGAAAGTTGTTCGTAAATCACATCCATTAGAATCCCATAGATATCATTCTGCTTTTGCTTATATGCGGCATTACCAATACGTACAGGACTTGAGCCTTTATAGCCCTCTAAATGGTCTAACGTAAGTTCTGTAAGCTTTTTCTCTTTGTTAATACCATACATAATTTGGAGTTTCTCATCCTTATCTGGGATTAAATCAACTATAAATTGCAAGTATCTTTTAGCTACATTTCTATGCCCTAAATCTCCAATAACTTTAATAGCCATAGAAGCATCACGAATCCAACAGAA
>CAYTRI010000257.1:0-2543 GCA_964440105.1 uncultured Flavobacteriaceae bacterium | reverse complement strand
ATTTATAAGAGGTAATTTCTGCGTTACCAGCGTACCAATATTTTTTAAATTCTTCAGATAGTGATTTTTTAGAAGCCTTAGGCTCCATAGTTTTTGTCTCTTCAGAATTAATAGCAAGCTCTTTTGAAGTTGAATCCGATTTTTCTTTACAGCTTTCAAAGGGTACTACTGCGACGGCGAAAAGTAATATGGCTAACTCAAATCGAATCCACTTTTTCATCAGTATAATTTTTATTGTTTTTAATTGGTCTGATGTAATTCGTCATTAAATATTTTAGTTGCTATTTAAAACTAAAATGACTCATTTCATAACAGGAAAGTTTTATTCAAAATTAGCTAAGAATAATCAGTTAGCCACATTCATTAACGTTTTGTAAACTAATTGAACTGGGAACAGGTGAATAATATGTAAATCTAAACCTGTCTTTTTTTACTCAGCTTAGATTTTATCCACTTCCAACGCCAAATAAATACAGCAGCAATTAATATAAAGGGCCAAATATTGATAAAAATTAAAACTAGTGTCGTAACAATATTCCAGCCATTTTTTAAAGCTTGTAGTGATTTACTCCCGAATGATTTTTCATAGACTTCAGGTTCTTCATTATAGGTTACTGTTTCATATAAGCGTAAGGTAAGGGTGCTATATTTTACTTGATCTTGTAGATAGCGCAGTTGACCTTCTTTCGCTTCAATTTCTTCAGTTATTTTTCTAATAGCTTCCTCTGCTTCAAGTACTTCCGATATTTTACCAGTTTTATTTTTTAAAATGTCAATGTAACGTTGTCGTACTTCTTTCTTGGTTTTAAGCCTGCTTTCGACATCGATAAATTTTTCGGTAACATCATTGGACGAGATGGTAACATTTCTAACGTAAGTACCTTCTGCTTTAATAGCTTCAATCAATTGTGCGAAGTTCTTGCTCTCAACTCTTAATGTAATTCGATTTGAAATTTCATAGTTTGAATTGTTCAATTCCATCCCTGATACAAATGCCCCATATTGTGCACAAATTTCATTTACTTTTTTAGTAGTTTCGTCAACATTGTTAACTTTAATTTCTAAGTTCCCTTTCCATATCATTTTCCGATTGGCAGTATCATCAATTTCAGTTGGTGTAGCACTCTCAACTTTTGAAACTGTTTCATAATCTGCATTATTAGATTCGTTTACAGAAGCACTGTTACCGCCGCTGCACATAGCAGCCAACAAGGTAATAAAGGAGAAAAATAGAACTTTCATTTCTTAAAATTTTCAATTGAAGATAATAGGATTACAAAGAAGAAACCTTTCTAATTAACAAAACAAAAGGAATATTTTATGATTTTTTTAGAGGTTAGATAATGTTTTGTAAACTAATTGAGTGGGTAAGCCTACTACATTGGTATAGAGCCCTTTAATTTCTTCAATTGCTATAAGACCAATCCATTCTTGAATACCATATGCTCCTGCTTTATCATAGGGATTAAAAGTGTCGATATAGTAGTTTATTTCAGATAAGGACAGTTTGGCAAGTTTTACTTTTGTAGTTGAACTAACTGTTTTTTGATTTGTAGCAGTTGTAAAACATACTGATGTAATTACATCATGCCATTGACCAGACAGTTTTTGAAGCATTTCTACCGCTTCATTTTTATCTACTGCTTTGGCTAAAGATTCATTATTATGCCACACTACGGTATCAGAAGTAACTAAAATTTCGTTTGTTTTTAATTCACCTGTAAAAGCAGAAGCCTTTAATTTTGCTAAGTATGCAGGGATTTCTTCTCCTTTGAGTTCCTTAGGGTAAATTTCATCAACTGGTTTTATTCGAATTTCAAAATCAATACCTAAATCCTCAAAAAACTTTTTTCTTCTAGGTGAGCCTGAAGCTAAAATTAGTTTATGATTTTTTAGTTTTTCTGCAAGTGGATTTTTAGTCATTAGCAGCACTAAAATTTGAGTTCCAATCCCCGCGAACTTTTAAAACTTGTTCTATAATATCGCGAACACAGCCTTCTCCACCATTCTTATGAGAAACATAATCACAAACAGATTTAACCTCTGCCACAGCGTTCTGAGGGCAAGTTGCCAGTTGCACCATCTTCATTGGTGGAACGTCTGGAACATCATCACCCATATAAAGTGCATTCTCGGGTTTTATATTGTGGATATCTAAATACTCATCAAGCGGTTCTTGTTTATGGTGTGCCCCTAGATAAATATCAGTAACTCCCAAAGCTTTAAATCTATTACGAACACCTTCATTACTTCCACCAGAAATAATACAAACATTATAACCTTTCTGTAAAGCAGTTTTTAAAGCATATCCATCTTTTACATTCATTTTACGTAGCATTTCTCCTTTAGTGGTGATAAGCAATGTGCCGTCTGTAAAAACACCATCTACATCAAAAATAAAAGTGGTAATCTGGTTGAGGTATTCTTTATAGTTTTTCTTCATTTTTTTTTGACACGAATTTCAATAATTATACGAATTTTAATTTTTCTTACTGCTTACTGCTTACTGCTTACTGCTTACTGCTTACTGCTTACTGCTTACT
>CAYTRI010000256.1:0-2546 GCA_964440105.1 uncultured Flavobacteriaceae bacterium | reverse complement strand
ATGTCATTATAGCTCCAAAACCAGAATTTGGATTAAAAGTAGCATCATAAGTTTTTGAGAAACAAATTACGGGATGAATAGTATCTGAAAATTTTACTGCATACACTGGATTCTCCGTTTCAGAAAGCTTTAAAATTTCAAACCCTTGCTTACTTAGGGTCTCTCCTACCATTGGAAACATAGCTGTAGCTTCAGTGCCTCCTGAATAGCAGGTTACATTTTTGATGTTTAGGTAACTAGCTATTACCTGTGCCCAAATTTGCGATAGATGACTTCTTCTAGAATTATGCGTACATATAAAGTTGAGGTTAATAGGCTCTTTATTATCAACTTTAGTCTTTAAATAATCAATTAAACCTTGCAGTAATTCTTTTCTTTCTGCTGGAATACTATTAATATTCAAGGACTGAATTGTTTGCTCTATTTTTGGGTAAATCATTTGTTTTGTTGCTTCCATTTTAAGCTAAATACCTATTTTTTTACTTCGTTTTTCAAACAATAAGTTGTCTTTCCAAATTCCGTGTTCGGTCTTACCTACTTTTTCTCGTTTTCCAATAAACCGAAACCCGACTTTTTCATGCAATTTAATACTTGCTTCATTTTCTGGAAAAATGCCAGATTGTATGGTCCAGTAGCCGGCTGCTTCGCTTTCTTCAATTAATTTGTTAAGTAAGGCTTTTCCAGTACCTAAACCTCTCGATGAGCTTGAAACATAAACGCTAACTTCACCAATACCGCCATATACGCATCTGCTAGAAACGGGTGAAAGTGCAGCCCATCCTAAGATTTTCGAATCTTTTTCGGCTATTAACCGGCATTCTGCAATATGTGCGTTATCCCAACTTTCGTAATCTGGGGAGGTAGTTTCAAAAGTGGCAAAACCAGTTGAGATGCCCTCTAAGTATATTTTTGATACTTCAGACCAATCTTCTGAAGTCATTTTTCTTATCTGAATTTTGGAAAAGCTTGATGCCATTTTCTTGGTTTTATCTAACAGCATCCGCTCCCTGGAGCACAAGAATTTTGACTTGTTTGTACAGCTTCAGCTTCTGTTGGAACACCACAGGTTTCTTTAGCCTTACAATCTGTTTTTTCAACAACAAGCTTAACAATAAAACGATTATCATTCCATACGACGTCATCAACAAAGAGTTGAGCCGTGTGAAAAGAATCATTGCTGTATTCAAATCGTAATTCTGCATCTTTAACCATTGGTTTTATCTTGTCAACTTTATTTAAAATTCCCAATGCTTTATAAGCAGTCATATATGTGGTTTTATCTTTTTCCGTAGGACTCTCCCAAAGTTGAATAATCGTCTCTTTCCAAAAATCGACTCCTGCACCACAATCTACGGAATCAACAATTACATTTTTGATTTCTGTTATATGGTAATTGGCTCCAACAAAATGACCCGATTTGTATTCGAAAAGTAATTCTTTGTCTTTATGGTTGTTTAGTAATTCTAAAAATTCTTTTGTTTTCATAATATATTAGATTAACAGCAATTGCTTTTAGTAGTGTTGAAAAAAATATTAAGAGTGTTTTGAATAGTACTCCAAGTATCTAAATTGATACAATAGCATACTTTCTTACCTTCTATTTCCCCTTTTATTAAATTAATGCTTTTAAGTTCTTTTAAATGTTGTGAGATGGTTGGTTGCGCTAAACCAATCTCATCTACAATATCATTACAAATACAAGATTCTTGTTTACTAATGTATTGTAATATGGCAATACGAGCAGGGTTAGCCAATACCTTAAAAATAGTAGCCATTTGATTCTGGCTATGATTAAAAATCTGCGTTTTGGTTACTCCCATTATATATTTATATATTGCAATATTACGATGATAAATTGAAATAAAAAAGGCCAGCTTAAACTTTCTGACCTTTTTATTTTTAGAACCAAGGTTTTTTACCTGCTTGGTACGTATTGTAAAACTCTTCGTCTGATTTGGTTAAATAGATGATACCTTCAATTAAACCAATAAGAATAGGAATATAAATTAAAAATGCTCCAATAATAAAACAAACAAGAACATAAGATATAACAGATGCTCCTAATAATATAAATCCTTCTTTTTTATAGCCCAAGATAAATTTATGAACTCCTAGTGATCCTAAAATAATTGCAAGAACACCAGCTAGCACTTTCTTATTGTCAGTACCACCAACAGCTTTGTTTAATCCATCACTGAATTCATTTGCTGTTTTTTTAGCTTCATCTGCAAAATCACCAGCGGCTTCTTTTGCATCTCCTGCTGCTTCTTTAGCAGCATCTTTTGCTTTATCAAATGCTTCTTCAGCCTTGTCTCCTAAATCTTTGTTTTCTTCTGACATGATTATAATTTGTTGGTTAAACAGGTTTAAATGTAACAAATAATTCTGTACCTATAAAAAGGCTTTGTCAATAGGCTCCCAAAGTTCTAATTTGTTGCCATCAGGGTCAAGAATCCATCCAAATTTTCCGTATTCAAATTCTTCAACTTCACCAACAATAGTAACACCTTCTTTCTCTAATTCGACCAAAAGTTCTTTTAGATTTT
>CAYTRI010000255.1:0-2568 GCA_964440105.1 uncultured Flavobacteriaceae bacterium | reverse complement strand
ACAAGCAAAAAGAAGAGTAATTATTAAAATACAACAAAAAGTTATATTTATAACAAATATTTATTATTAAATTGATTGCTAAAGGCGGCATATTTTTTACAAGTTGTTATGCGGAAGGCAAATTAGAATTAACTCACAACGAAATTTTGAATTCTTTCTCATTCATAATGAAATGAATGAAATCCTTTTTGCGATTTAAAATTATGGTTTTACCTAAATCAAATTCTTTATGATGATTGGGACAAAGTAGAATTATATTGTCCCACGTTTCAAACCCTCTTTCATGTTTTGGCGTAATGTGAGCAGCCTCTATATAAAATGACCCGTCTGCTCTTTTAATCGATTGGGAACATATCTGGCATTTAGATCCTCTTAATCTTTTAATCTTTGCTATAGTCAGATTGTCTCTTTTGTAAGATTTATTATTTATTAAAATTATTTCTGGATCTGACGGTTTTAGATTTTTCAGTTCAACCAATAGCTCCTCTCTAGACTGTTTTTCTTTTTCAAGTGTTTGCAGAATTTCATTTTGTTCTTGTTCATCAGGAGTCTCATTTAAGAATGACAAATATTTATAATAAATTGCCCACATCTTGTGCATTTTAACATTCTGTAATCCTTCGTAATAATTTATATGTTTTATCAAAGCATTTAGGGCATTCGAAAGTCCGACAGAACCAAAATCACTATGGATATTCTTTATAAAATAATCCATTGAAAAAGCATTCAGTGTCCGCGAGAACCTATCTCCTTGAATCAAACGTTTAAAATTATTTAAATAATCTGCCGCAGAATTAGGATTCATTTGACCATTTCCAGATAATTCTTCTTTAGCTTCTCTATGAGTTAATTTGCCATTAAACACATCTCTTGAAAGTTTGTAGGAAAGAGGTACTAGTTCAGTTGGTATTTTCATTGTAATTTAATATTTGTGAAGCTGTTACATAACTAATATAACAGAAAAAATAACCGCTTAAGAAAATGCTCTTAAGCGGCTTTAAATTAAAAATGTGATGTAACGGTATTCTTAGAAAATTTCTAAGAAGACTTATTTTTTAAGCGAATCACGAATTTCTGTAAGTAACTCTTCAGCAGTTGGTCCTGCAGGAGCTTCTGGCTCTGGAGCTTTAGTCTTGTTATATGCCTTTACAATAAGAAACATTACTAAACCTACAATAAGTAAGTTAATAATTGTGTTTATCCAAGCACCGTAAGCAATTACTGCCCCACCCGCTTCTTTAGCAGCAGCTAAAGTAGCATACTCTTTGCCATCCATTGCATGGTGTAAATCTTCAAAGTTCATTCCACCTGCAAAATAGCCTACAAATGGCATAGCAATATTGTTTACAAATCCATTGATTACCCCACCAAGTGCAGTAGCCATAATTACGGCAACAGCAAAATCGATGACGTTACCAGTCATAATAAAATTCTTGAATTCTTTAAGCATTGTATTTATAGTTTAAAAGGTTAATACAAGCACAATGTACAAAAAAAGCCAATGAAATGTTAAAAACCTTCTGTTACACTTTTATTTCACCACTCTTTTTACACGCTGAGAAATAGCTGTGAGTAGCTCGTACGAAATCGTATTTACTGTACTTGACAAGTTTTCTGCCGAAGAGTTTTCTCCAAAAATGAGAACTTCATCACCTTCTTTACAGTGAATCTCAGTGACATCAACCATTATCATATCCATGCATACATTACCAATAATCGGAGCTTTTTTATCTTTTATAAAAACAAAGCCATTACCATTTCCAAAGTTTCTAGAGATACCATCTGCATGACCAATAGGCAGGGTAGCAGTTACCCGATAACCTTCAGATTTAAAACCACGATTATAACCTACACTCTCTCCAGGCTCAATTTTATGTAGTTGCGAAATGATAGTTTTTAAGGAAGCTACAGGTTTTAGTTGATTATCTATTTTAGTGTGATTTCCATAACCGTATAGCCCAATTCCACTTCGGACCATTTCAAACTGTGCATTTGCATAATTTAAAATACCAGAAGTATTAAGCATATGCCGCATTGGTGCATAGCCTAATTTATCGCTTAGGTCTGCAGCAATTTTTTTAAAGCTTTTAATTTGGTTTAAACTAAATACCTCTTCGTTTTTATCCTCAGATGCTGCTAGGTGCGAAAATATAGAAACAACCTTAAGCTCACTTTTATCCTTTAATTGGTCTAGAATATAATCCACATCATTTTCCCAAAACCCAAGTCGGTTTAAACCTGTATTAAACTTTAGGTGTATTGGATAATTCTTTTGTTTTTTATCCTTTGCAGTTTGTAAAAAGCTTTTTAAAATTCTTGGGGAATAGATGCTTGGCTCCAAACATCTATCAATAAGCTCGCTAAAATTTGTAGGTTGAGGATGCAAAACCAATATGGGAGATTTTATCCCTGCATCGCGCAGTAAAACGCCTTCTTTTACATAAGCTACAGCAAAATAATCTACTTGTAAACTTTCTAATTTTTTTGCTATCGCAACCATATCGCTACCGTAGGCAAAAGCCTTTACAACAGCTAAAAATTTGGTTTCTTTTTGGAGTTTAGCCTTAA
>CAYTRI010000254.1:0-2568 GCA_964440105.1 uncultured Flavobacteriaceae bacterium | reverse complement strand
GCTTTTAAACCATTCTCTAATTCTGGATTTAAGGTAAATAGGGAGTCTCGAGAGATTTGTAAGTTTTGGGTTAACCTAAAAATATTCTGTTTTGGTTTTACCTCATAGAAGATATAATTATCTGTATTCACTATTTCAGTGGTAGGGTTTCTTTTAGGCAAGCGTAATACCATACCTTCTTTTAAACCTCCTATTTCATTAATTTCTGGATTTAACTTTATTACAGAATCAATGGGAATACCATAATTCTGACTTATTCTAAATATTCCTATGGATTTAGGCACTGTATAAGATTCAAAAAGTACAACTTCCTGCTCACTAAGTCCATCACCTTTAGGTCTAGGAAGGTTTAATTCTTGGCCCTCAGCTAAATAAGTTGTGTTTTTGGGTAGTTCTGGATTCAGTATAACCAAACTATCAACCGTTATTCCATATTTATTGGCAATACTCCATCGCGTTTCTTTTGCTTTAACCGTATAAACCTCAAGGTCAAGCTCTTTTTCCTCTACAACTTCTGGGTATTGAGGTATTTGTAATACCATTCCTTTTTTAAGTCGTTCAGCATATAATATGGTGTTGTACTTTTTTATTTGCTCTTCGGTAACACCGTAACGCTGCGTAAGACCAAACATCGTTTCCCGTTTTTTAACTTTATGGCGTTCATAACCAATAGGTGCTTCTTGCTCGATAATAGCTTTTTCTTCAGGCTCTTCTTTTACGACAACAGATTTTCCAGCCACCTGTATAACTAAAACCGTGTTTGGTTTAATATCGTCTGAATTTTTTAACTCTTTATTTAATTGTAATATAGAGTAAGGTGTAACACGATATTGTTTAGCAATACTCGTTAAAGTCTCCCCTTTTTTTACATTATGCGTAGTATATTTTTGTTGTGCTGAAACTTTACAACTTATTAAAAATACAATGGCTAGTATACTAACCGTTTTAAAAACTAATCTTCTCATTATTCCCATTCTATGGTTGCGGGTGGTTTTGAACTTATATCGTATACAACACGATTGACCCCTTTAACTTTATTGATGATTTCATTAGACGTTTTCTGTAAAAACTCATAAGGTAAATTTACCCAATCAGCAGTCATTCCATCTGTACTTTCGACTGCCCTTAAAGCTACACATTTTTCATAGGTTCGTTCATCTCCCATTACGCCTACACTATTTACGGGCAAAAGCATAGCTCCGGCCTGCCAAACACTATCATATAAACCACTTTTTTTAAGGCCATCAATAAAAATAGCATCTACCTCTTGTAATATAGACACCTTTTCTGGCGTAATGTCACCTAGAATACGAATTGCTAAGCCTGGTCCAGGAAAGGGATGTCTACCTAAAATAGAAGCATCCATGCCCATACTTTTACCTACTCTCCTAACCTCATCTTTAAATAACATTTTTAAAGGCTCTACTATTTTCAATTTCATATAATCTGGCAATCCACCAACATTATGATGACTTTTTATAGTTGCAGAAGGTCCTCCAGTAGCTGATACGGATTCAATCACATCTGGATAAATAGTTCCTTGTGCTAACCATGTGGCATTTTCCACTAATTGAGATTCATCATCAAAAACTTCTATAAAAACCCTGCCTATGGCTTTTCTTTTTTTCTCTGGGTCAGACTCTCCTGCTAGAGCATCCAAAAAACGTGCCGAAGCATCTACGCCTTTTACATTAAGCCCCATTCCCTTGTATTGTTCTAATACACTAGAAAACTCATTTTTGCGTAGCAAGCCGTTATTTACAAAAATACAATGCAACTGACTACCAATAGCTTTATGCAAAAGCATTGCTGCGACGCTAGAATCAACTCCACCGGACAAGCCTAAGATTACGCTTTCCTTCCCTATCTGCTCTTTAAGACTAGCAACAGTGGTTTCTACAAAAGCATCTGGAGTCCAATCTTGTTCTAGACCTGCTATTTTAACTAAAAAGTTTTCTAGCACTTTTTTACCATCAGTAGAATGATATACTTCTGGGTGAAATTGTATGCCATAAGTTTCTTCATTTTTAAATTTAAAAGCCGCGTTTTCAACATCGTGTGTGCTCGCTAAAAGTGTAGCATTTTCTGGAAGTTTTTTAATGGTATCTGCATGACTCATCCATACTTGGCTATTAGCACTTACATTTTCCAAGAAAGTTACTTTATCATCTACATGAGATAAATTTGCTCTACCGTATTCTCTAGTATTTGATTTTTCTACACTCCCACCATTAAAATGAGCTAAGTATTGTGCTCCATAACAAATACCTAAAAGTGGTTTTTTACCTTTTATCTCAGACAAATCTGGATGTGGCGCATCGTCTGCTCTAACCGAATGCGGAGAACCAGAAAGAATGACTGCTTTATATGCAGAAAGTGCTGCCGGAGGCTTATTAAAGGGTTTAATTTCTGAGTAAATATTCAGTTCGCGAACTCTTCTTGCAATGAGTTGTGTATACTGCGAGCCGAAGTCTAGAATTAGGACTTTATTTTGCATGGGCAAAAATAGGAAAATGCCCTAATCTAAAAAGTAAGTTTTTAAGGGAATTGCTAACAACTTATCGAAAA
>CAYTRI010000253.1:0-2605 GCA_964440105.1 uncultured Flavobacteriaceae bacterium | reverse complement strand
TGGAGCATAGGTAGGAAAGTAATTTTTAAATTAGTTTTCTCCTATTTTTTCCTCTACATACTTCTCATGTTTTCTAGTAGCGTTTTAGAAACTCCATTCAGGTGGTTTGGAAACGTTTTAGGTTTTAATTACAGCTATGATGTGAATGGTTTTGGTAGTGGCGACCATACTTATGCATATATAACGCTTTTTGCCAATCTCATCTTAGCAATCTTCATTGCTACATTATGGATACTGTTAGACCGAAAGCGTAAAAGCTACAACCAACTTATGTATTGGTTTGTTGTATTGCTTAGAATTTTTCTCATTTTCTTCATGTTTACATACGGTTTTGTAAAAATTATTCAACTACAATTTCCCTATCCATCCCTTACCAGAATGATGCAACCTTTGGGTGATTTTTCTCCAATGGGGTTAGCTTGGACTTATTTAGGATACTCTAAAGGTTTCAACCTTTTTATGGGTATTATGGAGGTTTCTGGCGGCTTACTTCTAATTCCAAGAAGAACATCCACTTTAGGAGCCTTTGTTACCATGGGAGTTATGATCCATGTAGCTGTAATGAATTTTATGTTCGACATTCCAGTGAAAATATTTTCAGTGCATCTTGCACTAATAGCATTACTGATTTTCCTTACTGATAGCAAACGATTCATCAACGTTTTTATCAAAAACAAACCAACTGAAGCTTATGACTATTTCAACCCAATAAAAGACAAAGTGTATCATAATGTAATCTTTTGGACTAAACTAGTTTTAGTAATTGTTCTTAGTGGACTTTTTTTATTACAAGGTTGGAATAACGATAGAAGTAAAAATTCAGAAAAACCCTTTTTACATGGTATTTGGGAAGCTACTGAGTTTATTAAAGAAAAAGACACTATTCCTCCATTAATTACAGATAAAAATCGTTGGCGCTATTTAATAATAGACCGCAAGAATAGGGCAACAATAAAAATGATGGATGACAAAACATATCGGTATACTTTTAAGCCAGATTCGACCAATAATAAAGTTGCTCTTTATGGGCCTGGTGAGGAAAACGAAACTCCTAATTTTACTTATGAGTTATTAGATGATAAAACATTGAAACTTAAAGGGAAAATCTACTTGTATAATCATGAAGTTCTTTTAAAAAGAAAGAACTTAGATAGTGTATTACTTTATTCGCGGGGTTTTAACTGGATTAATGAAACACCTTATAATCGATAGCTAAGTTTTCTTCACATACTTAGTGATGATAACAATTTGCTGGGCACCTACTTTACCTTCTATGTATTCTGCATTTTCCCTATCTAAGGAGATACGGCGAACTGCAGTTCCTTGCTTAGCAACCATACTAGAGCCCTTAACTTTTAAATCCTTAATTAAAACAACATTATCGCCATTCTCTAATATCACACCATTGACATCTCTATGAATAATTTTTTCACTTTCTAACAATCCCTCTCCAGTTGCTTTTGCCCAAGTTAAAGTCTCATCTTCCAAGTACATCATATCCAATAAATCTTGAGACCAACCGTGAGACTTTAATCTGGATAACATTCGCCATGCAACAACTTTAACTGCATTATGTTCGCTCCACATACTATCATTTAAACAACGCCAGTGATTGGCATCTACAGCATCAGGGTTTTCAATTTGACCCTTACAAGTTTCACAAGCTAAAAGACTTCCATCTATACCCCCAGTAGAAACAGGAGGCACTTCATAAACAGACAAACTAGCTGTTGTTCCACATAATTCACATGTACTGCCACTTCTATCTTTAAGGTCTTCAAGTAATCCCATAACTGCTTAATTTATAGCTGCAAACTTAACGCAATTAAAAAAATATTCACTCTACATTTGTAGAATATAAATATTTACTCTATGTTTGTAGAGTTAATTCTAATCTTGTAGAGAATGCAGTTATCGAAAACCGAGGAGGAACTTATGAATATTCTATGGAAGCAGAAAAAAGCTTTTATGAAAGATTTGCTAGATGCCTATGCAGAACCAAAGCCTGCTACCACTACCGTAGCGACCTTACTTAAAAGAATGGCCGACAAAGGGTTTGTAGCCTACAAAAGCTTTGGGCGTTCAAGAGAATATTACCCACTTGTAAAGAAAAAAGACTATTTCTCTAAACACGTAAATGGCCTAATTAAAAACTTCTTTAATGATAGTCCGAGTCAATTTGCATCATTTTTTACACAATCTACTGATTTAAGCAAAACGGAGTTAGAAGCATTAAAAGAATTAATTGATCAAGAAATTAAAAGAAAGTAACATGGTATTATATCTTTTAAAATCAGCAGCATGCATGGGTATATTTCTACTCTTTTATAAACTCCTTTTAGAAAAGGAGAACATGCATATATTTAAGCGGTTCTATCTAATCGCCACTTTAATTGCGGCTTTAGTAATCCCGGGATTGGTATTCGTAGAATATGTAGAGCCAGTAGTAACAACTTACAGCAATTATAATAACTATATAGAAACCTCAACGCCCTTAATAAACGAACTACCCGCTAGAGATATAGCTATTATAAATTGGTCATTACTAGCTTGGACAATTTACTATATCGGCCTTGGTATTTTTGGAGTTCGGTTTTTAAGAAAC
>CAYTRI010000252.1:0-2640 GCA_964440105.1 uncultured Flavobacteriaceae bacterium | reverse complement strand
GCCCTAAATCTCCAATAACTTTAATAGCCATAGAAGCATCACGAATCCAACAGAAGCGATAATCCCAGTTTCTAACTTCACCAATTGTCTCTGGCAGAGAAGTGGTAGCAGCAGCCAATACAGCTCCTGTTTTATCATAACTCAGTAGCTTTAAGGTAATGGCGCTACGACTTATTTGAGCATTATATTTTTTATAATTTGGGGTTTTACTACTCCAATTGAGCCAATACACTTTAGTCCTTTCTAACTCTGTATAAACCTTTCTAACTGTAGGTTGAAATAACTTTTCATTATAGCCCATTAAAAAATAGCCATCTTTGGTCAATTCAATTTCTCGACCTTCTAAAACTGCATTTTTATTAAAAGAAGTATACAGAAAACAAGTGTCAAACTTTTCGCCATGAGTTAGGCTAACAATAAAATTCTTCTTTACATAACTCTCCGTCTTTCCTTTTGCATACTCTAGTTTAGGGTTATAATTTACCTTAAAAACAGGCTTACCAGAAATATGCTTAAAAAAGCGCACTAGTTCCGGAGGGGAATTGTATCCAACTTCTTTACGATAGCGAGGCATAAAATCTCTAATCTCAAACACATCTTCGCCAGAAGTAAAACGGGTAATTAATACCGCGGTATGCTTTTTATAACGTTGCTTAATACTATAGGATTCGTCTACCAAAATTTCGAAACTCCCACCTTTTTTTTGATCTAATAACTTGGCAAAGACTGAAGAAGAATCAAACTCAGGAAGACAGCACCAATCCACCGAACCATCTTTAGATACTAATGCTGCACTCCTACAATTTCCTATTATTCCGTAGTCTAAATTATCCATTCAATAAAAATCTTGATTCATCTGGGCTTTAGATTGTAATTACCCTTCTTTTTCCCGAAATTGAGAGAAATTAAATTCAAATCAAAGCAAAATCTGCTATTTATGTCTAAAACTATCATAATCTCAAACAGACTACCTGTACAATTACAAATTAGCAATGGATCTATCACTGCAACACCAAGTGTAGGAGGTTTGGCTACGGGCATGAAATCTGTTCATAGCGGGGGAGAAAGCCTTTGGATAGGATGGTCTGGCTTAACAGATGAGGAAATTCCAAAGGGGTTAGTCAGCGAAATTGATAACGCATTAGCTAAACACGGTTGTTCAAAAGTAAAATTAAATAAAAACGATATTGAAGGTTATTATTTTGGATTTAGCAATAGAACTGTTTGGCCTTTATTTCATTACTTTTTAGAATATTCTGAATTTGAATTTGATTTTTGGCAGAGCTATAAAGAAGTAAATCAAAAATTTGCAGATGCTATTTTAGAAAAAGCAGGAGATGATGATATCATATGGGTTCATGATTATCAATTGATGCTAGTGCCTCAAATGGTAAAAGAAAAAAGACCAAATGCTACAATAGGCTTTTTTCTACATATTCCTTTCCCCTCTTATGAAATATTTAGAACTCTCCCATGGCGAGAAGAATTATTAGAAGGTCTCCTTGGGGCAGATTTAATAGGCTTTCATACCTATGATTATGAGCGTCATTTTTTAAGTTCTGTAAGACGTCTATTAGGGTTAGAGGTTAGTTTTAATGAAATTTATCTGGAAAATAGAGTAATTAAGGTGGACTCTTTTCCTATGGGAATTGATTATAAGAAATTTGCTTTGGCGGCAAAAAAACACGATTCTTCAGAAAAAGAATCTGACCTCCAAAAGAAACTAAACAGTCATAAAGAATCCGCCCCAGACACTAAATTAATTTTGTCTATAGATAGGTTAGATTATAGTAAAGGTATCGCCAAACGACTAAATGCTTTTGAGTATTTTTTAAATAAATATCCTGAGTATAAAGAAAAAGTACGCTTAATAATTTTAGCAGTGCCTTCTAGGTCAAATGTTCCTCAATATCAACTATTAAAAAAAGAAATTGACGAGCTTGTTGGTAGAATAAACGGTGAGTTATCCACTGTAAATTGGACACCTATCTGGTACTTTTATCGTTCTTTACCCTTTGAAAATCTTATAGATTTATACACATCTAGTGATATCGCATGGCTTACTCCACTTAGAGACGGCATGAACTTAGTGGCAAAAGAATACATTGCCACAAGAACAGATAAAACTGGAGTGCTTATCTTAAGTGAAATGGCTGGTTCGGCAAATGAGATGAATGAAGCATTATTGATTAACCCTAATAATTTTGAAGAGCAAGCAGACACTTTAAAGATGGCAATTAACATGTCTAGGGAGGAACAAGTTTCGCGCAATACTTTTCTTCAAAAACGTTTGGAACGTTATAATGTTGAGGTTTGGGCAAACGAATTTATGAGATCACTAAAAGAACAAAGTGAAGATCAAAATACGCTGGTATCTCAAAAAATGACAAACCCAGTTTTAGAAAAAGTTATGGATGATTATAGTTTAGCAAAAAAACGTCTTTTGTTTTTTGATTATGACGGCACTCTTGCTGCTTTTCATAAAGACCCGCAAAAAGCATCTCCAGATAAAGAATTGTACACACTACTAGATAAATTGCACCAGCAAGAAGGGACAACGCTATTTTTAATAAGCGGTAGAGATAAAGAAACATTCTCTAGATGGTTTCTACCCAAAAAATATAATATGATTGTTGAACA
>CAYTRI010000251.1:0-2646 GCA_964440105.1 uncultured Flavobacteriaceae bacterium | reverse complement strand
AGCGGATTCAATAGAAAAAGTGCGTTTAAAAGAAACCCCGAAGTTAAACTTCAGGGTTATACGTTGTTATAAAAGTAGTCATAAACCTTCTTTGTTCAAAGGTTGTGGCTTTTGCTATTTATAAATGAGTGGTTTTTTCTCTTTTACGCCTTCAATTTTATAGTACTTAACCTTATCACCATCCATATAGCTAATCACACATTCATTATCACCAATCTCAAAAGGAAATTTTTCTTGCAATGTTGGTGGTTGATTCCCCACTTCTTGTTTTGAGTCTGAATGCATTACCATATCTGGTTTTTCAGTGCTTTTATTCATAAAGTTAGCACTCGCCATCCATTTTCCTTCTAAAGTGCTCATGGAGATATCCGCAACTTTTCCTCTAAAAAAAGCTTGCTGCATTTTCATAGTATCCATGTTTTCTGAAAGCACAGGGATTTCTAATTTTATTCCAGAGCCACTTTCTGCTCTTCCGCCTGTCCATGACTGACAAGTTACTTGTCCCATTTCAAAAGGAGCTGTTTTAGCTAGCTTCTTTTGTGAAGAACATCCTGATAATGAAAAAACCATGGCAAAGACTGTGATTAATAAGATTCTCATAACTTAATTTTTCGATGTTATAAAGATAACAATCCAAAAGTAGTGCCAAACGTATTATGCTAATTATTCTTAATCTTTTAAAGCTTTTAGCTCCATAAGTTCCATATTAATTTGTTTTCCTATAAATAGCCCTAAAGTCAAAAGCACTACTATTGAAGAAACAACAATATAGGTATAAAAACCTGAGGAGAGATTAGCCTTAAAAAGTGGCAGCAGAATCATAAAACCAATAATATACAATACCACTATTATTGGTGTTAGAACTAAATGAACGATTCTTCTTTGGCTATAATATTTAATAAGGCCTTGTTTAAATACCGTATTGTTTTCACTTGTATTTAGTTTTTTAAGATGCTTAATGCTTAAAAGTTCAATTGCAATACGTGTAATTAAGCCTCCAATCATAAGTGACAGCCCTAAAATAACTTGACTGTTATTGTATCCTGATATATAAAAGAAAAAACCAATTAATACCAAAGCGGTAATTCCGAGAACAACATTAGTAATCTTCTGTTTATTCTTTATTGCTTTTATCTTATTAAGTATAACCTCAAAGCCATTCTCTGGAATGGTTATCTCAGCTTGCTTTTCCCATTCAGATTGTATTTTTTTAAAACTATCCATTGTTTGTACATTTTATAAGTTCATTTTTAATACGATGTATTCTAGTTCGTATTGCTTCGTGTTTTGATCCCATTATCTCAGCAATTTCTTTTTGTGGTAAACCTTCTAATTCTAGCATTATAATTGCTCTATTAGTTTTAGATAGCTTGTTTATACAAGCATATAAATCTGTCAACATTTCTTCTTTATTTTCTGTAGAAATAGCCTCAGCAGTTTCGCCAACAATCTCTAAACCATAGTTTCTTGTTGTCTTTTTAGATTTTCTCAGTTCACCTAAGCAAGTATTAACCGCTATTCTATAAATCCAAGTGGTAATATTGCTCTCTTGTCTAAATCGCCCAAGGTTCTCCCATGCCTTTATAAAGACTTCTTGTGCTAAATCTGCAGCTTGTTCCTGATTTCCATTAACATAGCCAAGGCATAGCCTAATCACCTTAGGGTAATTGGTTTCATATATTTCTTTAAACCGGCTTTCTTGATTGCTCATTTACTACTTTAAGTGGTTTCGCAGTTTTTCTAACAACCATTCTGGCTTATCATACATAATAAAGTGGGCGGAACCATCTGCAAACTCCAAGTTATAATTTTCTAGTTTTTTGTATTGATTTTCATAAGTAGTATTTGCCATTTCTTTTCCATAAGGATGCGTTGCTCCCAAAACAGTTACAGGAATGTTTATTTTGGCGATATCCTCTCTTAAATCTAACCTTAACAAGTCCGTATAGCCATAAACATAGGTTTCTCTATCTGCCTGTATAATCCAATCTGTTATTTGTTGTTGTTTTTGAGTGTTTAAAGTCATCCCGGTTGCCATCTGTCTTGCCATTTTTTCAAAAGAAGGCTCATCCATTGCAAGCATTTGTTTATTCCAAGGGCTTTCGTACACTATATCTTCACTATTAAAATTAGGCATCATTAGAGCACCTGTTGAAGGTAACGCATCAACCACAATTACTTTAGAATACGGATGGTTTTCATCTGTAGCTAACCACAAACCTAAAGCTCCTCCTAAACTGTGTCCTACTACTATCGGGTTTTCAAGTTCTTGCTCCTTTACATAATCTATAATTGCCTCTTTAATTTTAGGAAGCCATGGTTTCTCAATTGGAGCTACTTCTCCAAAACCTGCAAATGTAAAAACGTGACATTCATAATTTTTAGAAAGCTCTTCAACGGAGTCTTCCCATACTTCCGAAGTACAAGTAAATCCTGGAAAGAAAAGAACAGGCTGTCCTTCTCCTTTTACAATAACTTCAAATGCTTCTGTTTGTGCACTTACACTAAATACAGTAATGAAAAAGAAAAGAACAACTATGTTTTTAAATGTTTTCATGATATAATTTATTTTGATTTTCTCTTTAGATACACTTTAGAGAAAATGTTACATCTGAAAACAAAAAAACCTCACATTTCTGTGAGGTT
>CAYTRI010000250.1:0-2728 GCA_964440105.1 uncultured Flavobacteriaceae bacterium | reverse complement strand
GTTTTAAAGAAAAAACCACCTAGTCCAGTTACTCTATTTTTCATATTGCGAAGGATTTATTATCATTTCCCTGAAGAGGGAAATCTGTTTTTTGGATACTAATTTGTAGTGAGCGTTATTTTATGTTTTTTCCTTTTGTAATGATTTTGTTCATAGCTGGGTGGACACCCCTAAAGTCCCCTCAAGGGGACAATCTTTTGATTAAGCTACTAATTTCATTAATTAGCATAAATAATCCCCCTCCTTAGGAGGGGCTAGGGGAGGCTTTTACCGCTTTACATTCTTTTCATAAAGTGTAACCCAATCTTTAACCGTCATTTTTTGACATAACTCACCAATCAAACCATAAGGAATTGTTTCCATTTTTTTAAATCGAATACAGCTTTTACCCATATCCAGTTTGGTTTTTACGTATTTGGGATATTCACTAACAAACCAGTCGAGTAATTTTGGATCTGCATAAATGCCTGAATGATATAGTGCAACAAAATTCTTTTGCGACGCAATATTGATAAAGGGTAGAGGAAGCTTAGTGTCGCAATGATAACCTGCCGGATAAATAGAATGAGGTACAACGTAACCAATCATTTTATAGTTGATACATTCTTCAAAACCTTCAGGAATATTTTTTTGGATTGTACTTCGCAATTTGGAAACTGCGTCTTTTCTGTCTTCGGGTAATTTAGAAATGTATTCGTCTACTGTTTTGGCATCTATAGTCATAACTTTATTTATTTGCGTTGTAGAATTAGTGAAGATATTAATGTTATAATCAGTCCAATAACGAATACAATAGCGAACATAAAGCCTGCCGCCTGACCACTTGTGAACTGTGGAATCTCAATATTAGGATCTTTAGTTTTCATCATTTTAGCATATTCTGCAAAAAAATCTGGATTGATTACCGCAGTATAAATGTAATCAGCTACTGCTATTCCCACCGATGTAAACATGGTAATTAGTAAGCCAATAATAATCCCTTTTTTAAAACTTAGTTGGCCACCGTTTTCCTTGTCTCTAAAATGTCGTATTCCAAAGTATACGAACAATAATGACGCAATAATTGTTGCATAACCAAAGATTTCATTTGTGGTTATATCAAAATACAATCCAGCTAAAAAAGCAATAAAGCCAGTAAGTATTCCGTAAGTGCCAAATTTGATTACCGATGTTTTCATGATGTATGATTTAATGTTTGAGCTAAACTATTGCTAATATGCAATTTGGACTTCATACTAAAGTACTAAATGACTAGAACTTAAGTATGAAAGGGCGCTCTAAGAAGATAAAACTTGCAGTTCTTTTGCCTTTTGTATGGCCTGGGTGCGTCTTTTTGCATCTAATTTCACTAACAAATTAGAAACATGTGTTTTAATGGTGCTTTCAGAAACAAACAGCTTATCCCCAATTTCTTTATTGGAAAGTCCTTTAGATATTTCAATTAAAACTTCATGTTCCCTTTTGCTAATGCCAAGTTCTTCTACTTTCTTTAGGTTAATTTCAGTTATTGAAGAGGTGGCTTTGTGAAGACTTTTCTTGTTTAAGTAAATGCCTATACCCAAAAAGACTAAGGCGACTATTGCAATGATAATTTCTATAGAAACATCCCCTGAAGCATAGGAATACTTGCTTAATTGAAATAAAGCAAGCAATGCCAATATTATACCTGAAAATGCAAAAACAGTTTTTTTCACAGCTAAATTTAACAAAATTCAGCTTTGATTTTATCTACAATAGTTTGTGCCAGTTTTTCTTTGCTTTCTGTGGTCCAACCAGCTACATGAGGCGTAAGCAAAACGTTTGGTGCTTTTCGTAAGTATTTAAAAGGCTTTGGCTTATTTAGGAACAAATCTTCAAAATCAAAAGACTTCTTTTCATATTCTAAAACATCTAAACCAGCACCAAGAATTTTTCCAGATTTTAAACCTGCTACCAAATCTTTGGTAACAACGCATTTTCCTCTTGCTGTATTTATTAACCAAAATGGATTTTGAAAAGCGTCAATAAACTCAGAATTTACCATGCCTATAGTTAATTCTGTTTGGGGTACATGCAAACTAATTGCATCCGATTTTTGTTGCAATTCTAAAATACCAACTTGGCGTGCATTATCATCGCCAACACCTCCAACAATATCATAGCATAGCACCTCTACATCAAAACCTTTTAATTTTTTAGCAAAAGCTTTCCCCATATTACCGTAACCAATAATACCTACTGTTTTGCCATCAAGTTCAACGCCTCTATTTCCTTCTCTATCCCATTTACCTTTTCTAACCTCTTTATGGGCTTTATTAAGGTTGTTCATTAAGCTTAACAGCATGCCAAGAGAATGCTCTGCAACTGCATTTCTATTGCCTTCCGGAGCATTTGCTAAAAACACCCCTTTTTGCGTGGCGTAACGGGTTTCTATGTTTTCTAGACCTGCGCCAACACGTCCAATGAATTTAAGATTAGTTGCTTTGTCTAAAAATTGCTCATCTATAGTAAAACGACTGCGAATAATTAAGCCATCGTAGTTTTGAATCTTATTTTCTATTTCTTCTTTTGAAGAAGTGTAATCTTCATGATTTTCAAAACCTAATTCTGAAAATTGTTCTAAAAGTAAAGGGTGATTTGTATCTAGGTGGAGGACTTTCATATCTATAGTAGTCAGTAGTCAGTAGTCAGTTTCTCGTTGCTCGTTGCTCGTTGCTCGTTGCTCGTTG
Organism: uncultured Flavobacteriaceae bacterium; assembly: GCA_964440105.1. Taxonomy (GTDB): domain Bacteria; phylum Bacteroidota; class Bacteroidia; order Flavobacteriales; family Flavobacteriaceae; genus Croceitalea. The sequence goes on along the minus strand of CAYTRI010000250.1, from coordinate 20 downwards.
CTCGTTGCTCGTTGCTCGTT
>CAYTRI010000249.1:0-2757 GCA_964440105.1 uncultured Flavobacteriaceae bacterium | reverse complement strand
CAAGAGTAGACAAAACCGTTTTAGCATGAGTAAGATAATTACATTTCTTTTACTAATTTTTAGTATAATCTCATGCAAGAAAAATAATCAACCAGTAGAAAATAGAAAACCAAATGTTATCATCATTTTTACAGATGATCAAGGTTATCAGGATATTGGTTGCTTTGGTTCACCAGACATAAAAACACCTCATTTAGATCAAATGGCTAAAGAGGGTATTAAACTCACAGACTTTTATGCCGCCCAAGCAGTTTGCTCCGCTTCAAGAGCGGGTCTTTTAACAGGGTGTTATCCTAACCGTTTGGGAGTTCATGGTGCATTTATGCCAAATAGTAAACAAGGGCTAAACTTGTCTGAAACCACAATGGCAGAAATGTTAAAAGAAATTAATTATAAGACGGCTGCCTTTGGAAAATGGCATTTGGGAGACCATCCTAGTTTTATGCCCAATAATCAAGGCTTTGATGAATATTTTGGAATCCCATATTCTAATGATATGTGGCCACTACATCCGCAACAAGGCCCGATATTTGACTTTGACATTCTTCCTTTATATGAAAATGAAAAAGTGATTGATACCTTAACTGACCAATCCTTACTTACTACCCAAATTACAAAACGTAGTACAGATTTTATTAAGAAAAATAAGAACAATCCATTCTTCTTGTATGTAGCACACCCACAACCACATGTTCCTCTATATGTTTCAGATAAATTTAAAGGAAAGTCTGAAAGAGGTTTGTATGGTGATGTTATTATGGAAATTGATTGGTCTGTAGGTCAAATTTTAGCTACACTTAAAGAATATGATTTAGATGATAATACAATTGTAATCTTCACATCAGATAACGGTCCTTGGCTAAACTATGGTGACCATGCAGGCTGTGCTTATCCACTGCGGGAAGGAAAAGGAACTGCGCTTGAAGGAGGACAACGAGAGCCCTGTATTATTCGTTATCCTAAAAAAATTAAGCCAGGAGGCGTTATTGATGTGCCCATGATGGCAATAGATATTCTACCAACCATTGCAGAAATCACTGGAGCTCAACTACCAACTAATAAGATAGATGGTAAAAATATATGGGATATATGGATAGGAGCATCTAACACTTCTCCACATGAAGCCTACTATTTTTATTATCATGTAAATGAACTTCACGGGGTAAGGTATGGAAAATGGAAGATGTATTTTCCGCATCACTATAGAACATTAAATGGTAAAAAAGGTGGTGAAAATGGATTACCAGTTGAATATGACTATAATACTATTGACGAAATAGAGCTTTATGACTTAACAACAGATATTAGTGAGACTACAAATGTGGCAGATCAACATCCTACTGTTATTGCCCAAATTAAAATTTTGGCAGATAAAATGAGAAACGAACTCGGTGATTCTTTAACAGAACAAATAGGAACTGGAAATAGACCTATTGGAAAAGTTGAAGAAATGGACTAAATATCACTATGCAGAATTTCTACTAGCATTGATATTGCCATAAAGTGAACGCGTTACAATCTTTTCGTATAAAGTTTTAAACTCTGAGTTTTGCGTAATATGGTATAATGCATTTTGCTGTATAACCAATAACGGTAATACAATTTTTTCTCTAATCTTAACAGATTCTCTAGAAACAGCTTCAGTTTCCATTAGAATCTTCTGACCGGAAATCTGTAATAACATTTTCTCAGAGAGCAAACACTCATCATGGAGTACGTTCCAAAATTCTCCAAACTCAGCATCGTCTTTCATATAATTAGTTAATCCGAAATTGGTCTTTGCCAATGACATCATACTATTATACATTAAAGCTTTAAAGAAAGGCACTTCTTTAAACAAAGTCTTTATTTCTTTTAATCTTCCTTGGTCTGCCAAAGTTTTAATGGCAGTACCTAAACCAAAATACCCAGGAACATTCTGCTTTAACTGACTCCATGAGCCTACAAAAGAAATAGCCCTTAAATCAGATAGTTCCAATTGTTTTTTATTTCCTCGTTTACCTGGCCGACTACCAATATTTGCGTTTGAATAGTATTTTAAGGTACTACGGTGTTCCAAGTAAGGAATAAACCTTTCGTGCTGTTTTAGCGCATCATACTTTGCGAAACTTAACTCTGATAATTCTTCTATCAGCTTTCTATTTGAAGCTGAAATAGTATGCTCTTTACCAAAAAGATTGTTGCTTAAACCTGCTGTTAGCAGCTGCTCGGAATTATGAATAAACTGCTCCTTAGTCCCATAGGTACTTGTAATGGTTTGCCCTTGAATGGTGAGCTGAATTTCATGATTAGCGACATCTTTTGTTTGTGCAGCATAAAAACGATGTGTTTTACCACCACCTCTTGCTGGTGGGCCTCCCCTACCATCAAAAAACATCACCTTAATTCCATTCTTTTTACAAACCCTACTTAGAGTTTCTTTTGTCTTTAGAATAGACCAATTGGCTTTTAGATACCCACCATCTTTTGTTCCATCAGAAAAACCAAGCATAATAGTATGTGCTTCTTTTCTTCTTTCTAAATGTTTTCTATAATTAGCGTTGTTGAATAGTGTTTCCATTACTTCTTCGGCAGCACCCATCCCTTTCATAGTTTCAAAGAGCGGAACAATATCAAAAGTAATTTCTTCTTCTGCCCAACCACACCATCTAAATAATCCGAATACAAATAATACAGAGAAAATATCTTCAGAATTACTAATAATGTATCGGTTACAGCCATCCTCACCATTCCTAGATTGAATAGTTTTTAATTGCT
>CAYTRI010000248.1:0-2775 GCA_964440105.1 uncultured Flavobacteriaceae bacterium | reverse complement strand
ACAACTAACAACTAACAACTAACAACTAACAACTAACAACTAACAACTAACAACTTTATTTAAACTCCATGCTTCTGGTTTAGCATCGAATAAAATTTTTGTTTTTGCCCAAACAGATTTAAAGAATTCTGAGTTTCTATATTTTTCTAATGATTTGGCATTATCCCAATAACTGTAGGTAAAAAATACATTTGACTTTTCAGTTTCTTGATATAACTCTAGAAAATTACAACCTTCAAAATTTCTAATTTGCTCTTTGGTTTCTTCAAACACTTGTTCAAAACTAGAAATATTTTCTTTCTTAAAAGTCAATTTCACAATTCTAACTAACATTTATAAAAAGTTTATAGTTATCATATCATCATTACCAAGACCTAGAAGGGTCGAGGCCCCACCAACAGATTTTAAATCACTCTTATAAATAGCTATTTCTATATACCCAGAAGAATTAAAAATTGCCAATAAGTCACTAGGTCCATTCCGTTGATTTTCTGGTAAATCATAATTTATAAAACTGCTATAGCTCTTATGGATTGATTTTATTTTCTGTCTTCTAGCAATTAATTCAAAAGATCTTCCATTTCTATAAGCTTCAAATAATGCTTTAGTTATGTTGGTTACAACGTTACCGTAGTTATCAATATAGATAACATTACCAATAATTGTTTTACCCTCGTTTGCTATTCTAGGCTCTAACTCCTTTATTTCTTTTAGCCCATTAAATGGTTTGCTCACAACACCTAATTTTCCACCTCTAGCTAAATGACAAGCAACTTTTACAAACACTTCTAAAACCGGAAATGAATTTTTTTGAACATTAGGAATATTAATTTGAGCAATATGTTCTGGACTGAGTTCTTTTGTAATTAGCGATAGTATTCCATTATTAGCTCCAATAAAATAGTGCCCCTCTACTTGCACTACTAGGTGCTCATTTTCTATGGATTCTTCTGAGTCCATACCAACTATGTGTATTGTTCCCTCAGGAAAGTAAGGGTAGGAGTTTTTTAGAATATAGGCACACTCCCTGGTATCTAATGGAGAAATGGCATGAGAAATATCAACAATATTCGCCTTAGGGACTTCTTTTAAAATGTTTCCTTTAATGGCAGCAACAAAATGGTCTTTGTATCCAAAATCTGTTGTTAATGTAATGATTGCCATGCAGTACTGTTAATATGTTTTTACGCTGTAAAAGCCTTTTTTAACTATGTTTGTGAACAAGTTTAAGATGTAAAATTAAACAAAAACATTGCGCAATTTTTTACAAAATTCTACAAACCTATAAATAGTAAAATTTCTTTGAACGAACTTGTATTAGAACTCACCGAAATTAGCCCAAGAGAATTTTTTGGGAAGCAGAACGAGAATATTGAATTATTAAAAAAGTACTTTCCAAAACTCAAGATAGTTGCACGGGGCAGTAAGATAAAAGTATATGGCGATGAAGAACTTTTAGAAGAATTCGATAAGCGTTTCGATATGCTTACGGCACATTTTGCTAAGTATAATAAATTAGATGAAAATGCTATAGAACGTGTACTTACCAGTGATGGTGAACAAGAAAATTCATCAAAATCTAGTGGCGAAGTTTTAGTACATGGTGTTAGTGGCAGGCTTATTAAAGCGCAAACAGCTAATCAAAGAAGACTTGTAGATGCAAGCAAAAAAGATGATATGGTTTTTGCTATTGGACCAGCAGGTACTGGTAAAACATATACAGGTGTTGCTTTAGCTGTGAAGGCGCTTAAAGAAAAACAGGTGCGGAAAATAATATTGACAAGGCCAGCTGTAGAAGCTGGTGAAAATCTTGGTTTTCTTCCTGGAGATTTAAAAGAGAAATTAGACCCATACATGCAGCCATTGTATGATGCATTACGGGATATGATAGCTCCAGAAAAACTCGAAAAATATATTGAGGATGGCACAATCCAGATAGCGCCAATGGCATTTATGCGTGGACGAACTCTAGATAATGCATTTGTGATTTTAGATGAAGCTCAAAATACTACACATGCACAAATGAAGATGTTTCTAACTAGAATGGGTAAAAATGCAAAATTTTTATTAACAGGAGATCCAGGACAGATAGATTTACCTCGTCGCGTTATTTCTGGGCTAAAAGAGGCTTTACTAATTCTAAAAAATACTGAAGGTATTAGTATTATACACTTAGATGATAAAGATGTAATTCGTCATAAATTGGTTAAAAAGGTTATTGACGCATATAAAAATATTGAGCACCAAAACTAGTTATCGATGTCAAATACAATAATGGATACTAATTTCCATTTTTCAGGTCAGAAGTCTGTTTACAAGGGAAAGGTTAGAGAAGTTTATACTTTAGAAAACGATATTTTGGTAATGGTAGCTACGGACCGCCTTTCTGCATTTGATGTGGTAATGCCAAAAGGAATTCCATACAAAGGACAAATCTTAAACCAGATTGCAACCAAAATGATGCAGGCTACGGAAGATATTGTGCCTAACTGGTTACTAGCGACGCCAGATGCGAACGTAGCTGTTGGTAAAGCCTGTGAACCTTTTAAGGTAGAAATGGTTATTCGTGGTTATATGTCTGGTCATGCAGCACGAGAATATAAAACTGGTAAACGAATGCTTTGTGGTGAGCCAATGCCAGAAGGAATGCAGGAGAATGATAAATTTCCGCAACCCATTATTACGCCAGCAACCAAAGCAGAAATGGGAGAACATGATGAGGATATTTCTAAGGCTGATATTTTAAAAAAAGGTATTGTTTCCAAAGAAGATTAT
>CAYTRI010000247.1:0-2800 GCA_964440105.1 uncultured Flavobacteriaceae bacterium | reverse complement strand
GTATCACCAGCTTTAAAACCGAGCTGCGGAGGAAGAATTAAATTTCCTGCCCCAAAAAACAACGAAAAAAGTGCGAAAGCAACTACAATAGTGACTTTTTTGCTATACATGTGTCTAAATTATTTGTTAAGATAAGTCAAAATTGTATATTGTTTTCTGTGTTAATCATCGATGATTTTTAACACTTAATCGATGCGTTTCATCGAAAAGTCTAATTATCAATTAAATACGTATACTAAAATGCAAGAACAAATCGTTCGTTATAAACTAGGCGAATTATTTATCCTGTAAAAATCAACAAAAAATAATATGAACCTTGCATTTTCGGTCCCCAAATCGTTATGCTAAAAGCTCCCCGGCTTATGAAAAAAACTACCCCTGAAGGCAATAAATTAACTGGTATCTTTTGCCATATTTTTGGACACCACTACACGGTTTCAAAAAAAGTTACCCACCACATTAAAGAGTATAAGTGTCTGCATTGTCAAAAACAAGTTACCACAGATGAACGTGGAAAGCTTTCGGCTCTTACACCAGTTATGCAAGAAATAAATAAAACGCTTGAAGAGATGTATCAAAAGCGTAATCGTAGGGCGGTAAAAAGACAAGTAGCTTAAGAATTTTAAAAGCTATTCCAGCCTTGGGCAGTAATCGGTATTTTGGTATTGTTACGGGCAACTAAATGTGCACCTTCACTTTGTTGTGTCATATGACCAATAACGGTCAAATTTGGATTACCCTTTATTTTATCAAAATCACCCTGAGCTATAGTAAAGAGTAATTCATAATCTTCTCCTCCGCTTAAAGCAATCATTGTACTATCCATTTTAAATTCTTCTGAAGCAGAAATTACTGTTGGGTCTAAAGGGATTTTTTCTTCGTAGAGGTTACATCCTACTTTACTCTCTTTGCACAAGTGTAATACTTCTGAAGATAATCCATCACTAACATCAATCATGCTAGTTGGTTGTACTTCTAATTTCTCCAGTATTTCAACAATATCTTTTCTAGCCTCTGGTTTAAGTTGACGTTCTATTAAATAAGAATAGGGTTCCAAATCTGGTTGATTTTGCGGATTTACTTTAAAAACTTCTTTTTCTCTTTCTAATATTTGAAGTCCTAAATAAGCGCCTCCTATATCTCCAGATACAACAAGTAAATCATTTTCTTTTGCTCCTGTACGGTATACCAGTTTTTCTTCATCAGTCTCACCAATTGCAGTCACACTAATTAGCATGCCTTTAGTAGATGAGGTCGTATCGCCACCAATTAAATCAACCCCGTAAACTTTGCAAGCAGCTGCAACACCAGCATAAAATTCTTCTAAAGCTTCTAACGGAAAACGATTTGATACTGCAATAGAAACCGTTATCTGAGTAGCTATTGCATTCATTGCGTAAATGTCGGATAGGTTTACGATTACAGCTTTATAACCAAGGTGTTTTAACGGCATATAACTTAAATCGAAATGCACTCCTTCTACTAATAAATCTGTAGAAATCACTGTCTTTTTATCCGTAAAATTTAGTACAGCTGCATCATCACCAATCCCTTTTAGGGTTGATTTTTGTTTAATCTCAAAACCTTTGGTAAGATGTTTTATAAGGCCAAACTCCCCTAGTTCCTCTATGGAAGTTCGTTGTTCATTTTTATCTGCTAACATGTTGCAAAAGTAAGGAGTTAACCTAAGAATTACCTATAAAAAAGAGGATGTCTAAAAAGTCTGCTCTTCTGTCATTTCGGGTGGAGTCAAGAGCTTCAATTATTTGACTTTTATAGTATTTCGACTGCGCTCAATATCACAAAAGTGTTAAAAGAGGCTTTTAAGGAAACCTCTTTTAATTTCAAATTATATAAGTGATACCTACAACTATCCCATAGAGTAGCCTTCTCTATAGGTGCGTTTTACATATTTATTGGCAGGCTCAAAGTTGGTAACTTTCATATTAGCAGCATCCCATTGTAAGCGCTTTCTACCATAGTATTGTTTTCCACCTCCCCAGAAACTTTGGTTTTCAACACTTGGGTCTACCTCAAAATAAGATTTTAGCGCTAGATTTCCTATGAGGATACTTTCTGTAAATGGACCAGCATAGTCAAACGAAGAGCTGGTTTCTGCATTTCCATATCCTGCCATACAAGCATTAACCCATTGTAAATAATGTCCTTCAGGAACGCGAGCTATGGTTTGCTCAACTTCAAATTGCTCGTTTAATGTTAGAGGTAGTAACCTTGGATTAGCCCCATAACAATCTGCCATTAATTTCCCTTTTGTTCCAATAAATAATACACCACCGTCCCAGTTTCCTAATGCTTCAGCATCACCTAATTCGTCTGGTCTTTCAGGTAATAGACCACCATCCATCCATGTAACTTTAATAGAACCTTTCCCATCCGTTCGCGGGTATTTTAAATGAATTTTACTGGAGTTAGGAAAACTCTTAGGATATTCTGCATATTGAAAATTACCACTAAAAGAATCTGAAACGCTACACTCTACTTGATTAGGGTATAAAATGGGTAAAATTCTATATACAGGATCCATAATATGGCAAGCCATGTCACCCAATGCTCCTGTTCCAAAATCTGACCAACCTCTCCAATCAAAAGGAAGATAAGCATCATTATAATCTCGCATTTCTGCAGTACCTAACCACAAATCCCAGTTTAGTCCTTCAGGAATTTTATCTTTTTTAGCTGGTGTTTGCAAAGCTTGTGGCCAAATAGCACGATTGGTCCAACATTTTACTGTATGCACTTCGCCAATAATTCCAGTATCATAAATTTCTTTCATTTTACG
>CAYTRI010000246.1:0-2810 GCA_964440105.1 uncultured Flavobacteriaceae bacterium | reverse complement strand
AACCATTTAATCGAGTGCCAAGAGAAAGTATGATAATTGTTTTTGAGCGGTTTGAATTATTCTTTAAAAGATAATGACCTCACAAAGGAGGTCATTATATATTTGAGGCAGGGTGTAAGAATAGTTAACTAATCCAAATCTATCCAAACATTTCCTTGTTTATGAGAGGCAACAGTGCCTTCAATAAAATTCATTCCACGAACACCATCCTTCATAGTTGGATATTCACCATCATTATATTTTTCTCCCCGTATTGCTCTTGCAGCACCTAAGTATATATTAGCCATAGAATCAAAAATACCTTCCGGATGTCCAGCTGGTAATTTAGTTCCCGACAAAGATAATTCTGAGTTGTACGCATGACCAGGTTTATATACTTGTAATGGCTCTGTATCACTCATCTTGTATAAGAAGTTTGGTTTTTCTTGTTCCCATCTAAAAGCGCCTTTTTCTCCATAGATAGCTATAGCTAAACCATTTTCTTCTCCTGTTGCTACTTGACTAGAGCGTATTACACCTTTTACATGCTTATCCATTCTAATTAATACAGTTCCATCTACATCCATTTGATTGTCTTCATAGAGGTAGTTAAAATCACATAACAAAGACTTTACCTGCAATCCAGTAGTATATTCGACCAAATTAAAAGCGTGTACTCCAATATCTCCCATACAAGAACTGATTCCAGCTTTTGTTGGGTCTAAACGCCATACTGTTGACCTTTTTTCTTTATCATGGATAATTGTATTAATCCATCCTTGGTAATATCTAGCATCAACTTTATGAATTTTACCAAGTACTCCAGATTTAATCATTTCACGCATTTGCCTTACCATTGGATAACCCGTGTATGTATGCGTTAATGCAAATACCTTACCCGACTTTTGATGTGCCTCTTCCAGTATTTTAGCCTCTTCATAATTCATGGTCATAGGCTTCTCGCAAATCACATGAAATCCATTATCCAATAACTTTTTTGCCATTGGAAAATGTAAAAAGTTTGGCGTTTGAACAGAACAAACTTGAATTCGCTCATCTTCAGGAAGTTTTAGTTCTTCTTCAATAAGTGAATCAAAATCCTTGTAGATTCTATTTGTAGGAATATCTATTTGTTCAGCGAAAGCCACACTAGCTTTAAGGTCTGGGTTAAAAACAGCCCCTACAATCTCATAATTATCATTAATTTGGGAAGCAACTCTATGCAAGATTCCAATTAATGAATCTCCTCCTCCTCCTAAAATTCCTAATCTAATTTTTTTTGGCATTGATTTAAAAATAAATTGTTCTTAGTAAAATGTTTTTAATGTGCTGTATTTATTCTTTGCTTTTCGATTCTTTTTCTCATTACAAACAAAATTCCAAATAGAACTACTAGCGCTAAAGGAAAATATACCATAAAACTGAGTACGGCTCTACCTGCCTCTATATCTGCTAATTTCCCAACAAGACCGGTACTTATTGCATTTGCCTTTTCAGAATCGAGTCTAGAACCAATTATAGGATTCCAAATAGAAGTAGCGAACATGCCTGCACCACCCATTAAAGACATTCCTAAAGCACCCGTTTTAGCTGTATACTCTGAGGTAAAACCAATCATTGTTGGCCAGAAATAACACACCCCTAAAGCAAACAGCGCTGCAGCTACATAAATCATCCCACCTTCTGAAATACTCATAAAATATATGGCGATTGTTGTTATAATAGCAGACATAAGTAGCACTCCTATTGGGTTTAATTTATGAACAATTGGACCAGCAAAAAATCTACCTAAAGCCATTATTCCGGTCACTAACGCTAAAACTAACATTGGACTAGCACCAGAGCTACCTAAAATAGTTTCTACCCATTGCTGCGGTATAAATTCAGAAGTCGCTGTAAGTGTCATACAAACAATCATAAAAAGAAATAAAGGATTACCTAATGCTTTTATATTAGCAGAAGTATTTGACTCTATATTCTCGCTCTTCGGAAATTTCTGAGTAAACACTAAAAAACCATAAATTAAAGTTGGAATTAACATTGTTGCAATTTGCAATTGCCACCCTAAACCAGCATCTGTCATAAACTTAGAAACCAAGGCGCCAATCACTAAACCACCTGGAAACCATACATGAAACTTATTTAACATGGCGGTTCTATTGTTAGTATACATATCTGCAATCATAGGATTACATGCAGCTTCAACAGATCCATTTGCAAAACCAATAAAGAAGGTGGAAATAATCAAAGTCCAGAATCCACCAGCATAAATTGTCATTACTAATCCTAAAAGATGACACACAAAAGCAATAATTAATAACTTTTTTGGACCTAGTGCATTATATAAAAGTCCTCCAATTAACATTGCAACAGGGAAACCTAAAAATGCCATACTATTAATATAACCAAGCTGCTTATTGTTAATTTCAAAATCAAGTCCTAGCTGATTTAATATACCTGCCCGTATTGCAAAAGTCATAGAGGTTACAACAAGTGAAATACAAGCTGCAAAAAAGAGTTTATTCTTATTAATATTATCCATTTTAAATTATTTTAGTTATCAGTTGGTTATTGTTTGTATGTAATATAATCAAAATCTGCAGGGGTAATTCCATTAGCCCTAAAATCTGCTAATACTTGACCTCTATGATGCGTTGAATGATTAATAATGTGAAATAGAATATCTTTTAACTCACTCGCAAATACCCTACCTTCCGTTGTTTTGTAATCTACTCTTTTTTCAAAATCTTCATTATTGGTGATAATCTCAAAAGTTGTTCTTTGATTATCGTAATGGATTTCTTCCCAGACATCTAATTTATGAACTTCCC
>CAYTRI010000245.1:0-2829 GCA_964440105.1 uncultured Flavobacteriaceae bacterium | reverse complement strand
CATTGTATGACGAAATTCCCGAAGCACTCATTGCCCCGAAGGTATCGCCATGAAATCCATCTTCGAATGCGATCAAAGTATCTCTTTTATCACCCTGGTTATGATAAAATTGGAGTGTCATTTTTATAGCAGCTTCAACAGCAGTAGATCCATTATCATTAAAGAATATTTTCGATTGATTAGCGGGTAATAGTGCTACTAATTTCTCAGAAAGTTCAATTGCTGGTTGATGGGTAAAACCACTAAATAGTACAAAATCAAGCTGGTGCATTTGTTTGGTAACCACAGCTATGATGTCTTCATTACCATGGCCATACATTGTTGTATACCACGAAGCAATACCATCTATGTACGAGTTACCTTCTTCATCAAAGATTAGGGCTCCTTTTGCTTTTACTATAGGTGTTGGTGCAGCTGCCGTATGATGCTGCGTAAGGGGGTGCCAAAGGTGTTTTTGGTCACGCTCTTTTAATGATTTAGACACGGAACTCTTAATTTATCTATCTTGCAAAGATGGCAATTAATGCCTAGAAAACACGATTCAAAAGTTCATAGCAAATGTATATTTTTTTAATAGCCTATTTTTGAAACGTATCATGAACAATCTAATCATCTACCTAAACAGCGAACGTTTTTTTAAGCACCTAGTTATCTTTTTTATACTAGGCTACCTAGTCTCAACCTTTCTTAATTTAGGAGTACCACCTTTTAATAATGAAGAGCCACGAAGAACCCTTATAGCCTTAGAGATGTTGTTTAGCGGCAATTATGTGGTGACTACCCTTTTTGGTGATGTTTTTTACGACCATCCTCCTTTATGGAATATAGTACTGGCGCAGAGTGCAAAACTTTTTGGCATATCATCTGAATTTGGATATAGATTGCCAAGTGCCTTATCATTCATAATTACGGGAATCGTTATATTTTTTATGGGGAGAAAATATGTCAACAAAGAATTTGCTTTGATTTCTACGTTTTTTTATTTGGTGTCGGCTGATTTGTATTTTTTCTTCTCAACAACTGCTGAGATAGATATATTCTTTTCGTTATTTGTGCTACTAGCAACTTTTTCAGTTTTTCATTTTAATGAGAAAAACAATCTTTTTCTCTTATATGCTTTTGCTTACTTTTTTACCACCCTTGCATTTTTCTCTAAAGGTGTTGTAAGTATTGTTTTTTTAGGAGGCACTCTTTTAGCCTACTTTGGTTATAAGCGAGAATGGAAAAAGTTATTCAGTTTATACCACCTGCTTTTCTTTGTACTTTTTTTAGGGGCTGTTTTTGGTTATTTCTATATATACCATCAAAGGGAAGATGCTTTCGCTTACATTGAAGGAATGTGGTCTCTCACTGAAAAAAAATCAATCTTAAACAGTAAAAACAATGCTTTTTTAAGCCATTTTTTTGCTTTTCCTCTAAAACTATTGGGCAATCTTTTTCCTGCTACTCTGTTGTTGGTATTTCTATTCGGAAAAAAAACAAGTTCTTATTTAAAAGAGAATCCCTACGTTTTTTTCTTACTACTAGCCATTGTACTCAATGTTATTCCTTATTGGATTTCTACTGGCTCAAGAGATAGATATGCTTACTTTTTTTACCCTTTAATTATTAGCATTTTTGTCTATATCTTTCTTTACAAGAAAAGCTCGGCACCATGGAAAAGAAAGCTCTTTTTTTACTTGCTTTCAGCCTTGACCCTTATCGTTGCTTTTGCCTGTTTTGTTTTGCCATTCGTATCCTATTTGAATCCGGTTAAGGGCATTTCCTATTTTGCCCCTCTTATTGGTGTCTTATGTGTTTTGGTTTTTGTAGCGCAAATAAAAACAAACGTTTATAAAACTCGAATTATACTTTCGCTTTTTACCGTGGTCATTGCCAAATTACTTTTTGTATCCTTAGCATTTCCTATGAAAAATAGCGCCAGTACGTCAAGCATTTTTAAAGCACACGCAAAAACTATTCTCGAAAAAACAAACAAAACTCCCTTGTATTTGTATTCTAAAAAAGGGGCTTTTGACCCTCACAAACCAGGAGAGTTTTATGTTACCGGTGCTTATTTAGAAATGTATAGTGGTCAAACCTTAAAGAAAACAGACTCTCTTTTTAAAAATGCATACTTTATAGTAGAAGAGCGTGAACTAGGTAATCACGACGTTTTATATACTATTGATAATAAGAAGAATCATCTTTATTTGATAAAAAATTGAACATTTTTTGCTAATGCATCCGCATAGGTTTTGACAACTTTTTTATCAAACACTTCTTCTTCATTTATCCTACCCAGAAAAACTGCGCCTGTTTTTTTAAGAATAATACTTTCAGTTGTAGCATGGGCATCACCGCTGAAAATAATACCTGGCTTAAACCCCTTGTCTTGAAGGGCATTAATAGTTAACAGCGAATGATTGATACTGCCCAAATAATGACGTGAAACCACTACTACTTTGTATTCCGATTTTATTAAATCAAATATAGTGTCTGTTTCATTCAGCGGAACTAGTAATCCTCCTGCTCCTTCAATTACCAAATGGTTATCTGTATTGGGTTCCTCAATTTGATTCAAATCAATTTTGATACCATCAATTTCTGCAGCTGCATGCGGACTCATTGGCGTATTTAGGGAGTAACTGTTTGGGTAGATTTTGGTTTTCGGGTTTGAAATCAAATCTTTAACCTTATGGCTGTCTGAATTATCTAAATCTCCCGCTTGAATAGGTTTCCAATAATCGGCCTGTAAAGCCTCAACGAGTATAGCTGAGGCAATGGTCTTTCCAACTTCGGTAGATATTCCTGTAACAAATAGTTTCATGAATTAGCTCTGGTAATAAA
>CAYTRI010000244.1:0-2839 GCA_964440105.1 uncultured Flavobacteriaceae bacterium | reverse complement strand
ACAGATATTTCACATTTAATAACAGAACACCCTGGGGGTTTTATTCTTGGGTTTAATAGAAAACGTTACGGAGAAGAAGCTTGGGAGGGTGACTATGGGTATCCTGATACTGGGTTTACCTTTGCCTATCAAAACATGAAAAACCCAGTTTTGGGTCAGAATTTTGGTTTGTATGCACACTATAATTTTTATTTTCTAAAACGTAATGTACAGTTTAGAATAGGGCAGGGAATAGCATATACGACCAACCCTTACGATAAAAACACCAACTTTAGAAATAATGCCTACGGGTCAGATTTTTTAAGTTCTACCATGATGATGTTGAATTATCATAAAGAGAATTTAATAGCTGGTTTAGGTTTTAAAGCTGGTCTTTCGCTTATCCATTATTCCAATGCAAATTTTAGAGCACCAAATACATCAACCAATACAGCTGCCTTAAATTTTGGTCTGACTTATGATTTAGATGGCGGTTTAGTTTATGATTACATTCCAAAACAACCTAAAGAAAAGCTAACGGAGCCCATAAAATACAATTTGGTGCTAAGAGCTGGTATTAATGAAAGCGATGTTATAGGTTCAGGGCAGTATGGCTTTGCCATTTTTTCGGCTTATGCAGATAAAAGATTAGGTAGAAAAAGTGCCCTACAATTAGGTGCAGATGTTTTCTTTTCTAATTTTTTAAAAGAATTAATTCGTTTTCAAAGTACCTCTTTTCCTGAAATGGATGTTGCCGCTGATACTGATTTTAAAAGGGTAGGTTTATTTGTGGGTCATGAATTATTCATTAATAAAATGAGCGTTATCACGCAATTGGGGTATTACGTGTATTACCCTTTTGATTTTGAAGGTAAGGTGTATAATAGAGTAGGATTAAAACGCTATTTTGGAGATAAAATGTTTGGTAGTGTCACCTTAAAATCACACGCTGCTGCAGCCGAAGCCGTTGAATTTGGAATAGGAATACGATTATAGAATTATATATGTTAGATAATAGATTTTTAATCAAAAATGGCGGTCAGGTCAAGCGGAGTCGAGGCCTTTTCTGTGTATTTCTATTACTGGTCAATTCTCTTTTTATTTTAAGCTGCAACTCCGAAAACGCCTCCGACTGCTTTCAAAATTCGGGTGACATTGTTCGAGTTGAAGTTAACGTAGCTGCATTCACGACGATTACAGTTTTTGAAAACTTGAATGTGGTTATAAAACAAGGCACGACACAAAAAATAGAAATTGAAACCGGCGAATTCTTATTAAATGATATCACTGCACAAGTTGAAGGCAGTCGATTGATTTTGCGCAATGAAAATAGTTGTAATTATGTTCGTGATTATGGAATATCTACTATATACATAACCTCTCCAAACATTTCAGAAATAAGAAGTAGTACTGGGGGCTTAATTTCTAGCGATGGGATTTTAAACTATACTAATTTGAGTTTAATATCTGAAAGCTTTAGTAACCCAGAAACGGAGACAACTGATGGCTCTTTTGATTTAGCACTAAATGCTGAAACAGTTTCAGTAGTGGCAAATGGAATAGCTTATTTTAAACTGGCTGGAACAGCTACAAGCATATCAATCAACATTGCTGCTGGAGATTCAAGGATTGAAGCGGAAAGTTTAATGGCTGAAAATGTTGGATTAAATCACCGTGGTTCCAACGATATTTTTGTGAACCCTCAACAACGAATTTCTGGTACCATTAGAGGTTATGGAGATGTTATAAGTAGTAACCGTCCGCCTGAAATTGAAGTAGAAGAACTTTTTAACGGGAGATTACTATTTAGGGATTAACTATTCTGCTTTTTGTCATTCCGACAGAGCGAAGCGACGAGGAATCTTAAAGATTTCTCATTACATTCGAAATGACAAAATCATAATGTGAATTCACTAGTTACATATTTTAAAAACCTTTTTGCCAATACTCTAAAAGTGAAATCTTTAGAGGGGTTGTCAGGTATGGATAGGAGTGAAGCTGTTTTGCATAATCTTGTTATGGAGAAAAGGATACCTGGTTTAGCAATAACCATCTTAAAAAATGGGGAAACGCTGCTTAAAAAAGGATTTGGTTATGCTGATATTGAAAATAGAACTCGAGTAAAGCCAACGGAAACTATTTTTAGAACCGCTAGTATATCAAAATGCATAACAGGACTTGCCTTTGGTAAAATGGTTGAGGAAGGTATTCTAGGTTGGGATGATTCTTTTTATAAGCATGTACCTTATTACCCTGCTAAACAATTTGATTTTACCCTAAAACAACTTGCTAGTCATACCGCTGGTATTCGTGCCTATCGGGGAAAGGAATTTGGATTAAACCTACCATATACTATAAAAGAAAGTATCCAAGTATTTGAGAATGACCCACTAGTTTTTGAGCCCGGGAAAGGGTATTTGTATAATAGCTTTGATTTTGTGTTACTCTCCTTGGCAATGCAAGAAGCCAGTGGTGTTCCTTTTGAAAAATATGTAAAAGATAAAATTCTTGGTCCTTTGGGAATGACCAATACTTTTCCTGCACTTCAAAAGGATAATGCTGTCAGTTCGAGCGGAGTCGAGAACCAAGCGATATTTTACACTAAAACTCCAATCGGCTTTAAAAATGCTATCCCTGTAAATAATTTTTATAAGCTAGCAGGTGGTGGTTATTTATCTACGAGTGAAGACATTACCAAACTTGGTAAAGCCGTTTTAGAACAGAAATTGTTAAAACCAGAAACCTTTAAAGAATTATTAAGCGCTCAATTAGTCAATGACAAATCAACCTATTACGGATTAGGATTCCAAGTAAGTGAAGATAAATATGGTAGACGTTTTGTAGGTCATGTAGGTAGTAG
>CAYTRI010000243.1:0-2884 GCA_964440105.1 uncultured Flavobacteriaceae bacterium | reverse complement strand
GAGCCTAAGCTTACATCTTTAACTTTGTAATCTTCTTTTAAAAGTTTAGTTAACCTGTTAGCAAGATAAATTCCCCTAGGTTGAATCCCTATTAAAACTGTATTTGCAAAATCTAGATGATTTTCTAGCAACTGACAAGCCAATCGATGAAGTATAATGTGTATTTCTTTGGCGGAAAGCAGTACTTTTTGACTCATAGAATTCCCGAATCTTTCGGGTTACAAAAGTAAACAATTCTAAATAACAAGCATAGTAACAAACAAAAAGCCCTTGATTTTCATCAAGGGCTTTTATAAAATCGATATTAAAAAGACTATTTTTTAGCGTCTGCCTCCATTTTGTCTTTTAACTCTTGTAATGCAGAATTAGCATCCCCTAGAGTAGTTGCTGCTTCATCTGCAGCTTTAGCCATCTTCTTTTTAGCGGTTTTTACATTACGCTCTTCTTGCTCTCTAAATAGAGCTGTATGACTAGCTACAACACGTTTGAAGTCTTTATTGAACTCAATAATTTTAAATTCAACTTCTTCTCCTTTAGTGATTTTCTTACCATCTTCTTTTTCCATATGTCTAGATGGAATAAAGCCAGTAATATCATCATTAAATACAACGGTAGCACCTTTATCTACAATATCCGTTACGGCTGCTTTATGAAGTGTACCTTCAGCAAACTCTTCTGCGTATTTATCCCAAGGATTCTCTGTAGTTTGTTTGTGACCTAAGCTTAGTTTTCTTCCTTCTACATCTAGTTCTAGAACTTCAACCTCTAAAGTGTCACTAACATTTACAAATTCTGAAGGATGCTTAATCTTCTTAGTCCAAGAAAGGTCAGAGATATAAATTAAACCATCTATACCTTCTTCCATCTCTACAAAGACACCAAAATTGGTAAAGTTTCTAACAATACCTTTGTGTTTAGAACCTACAGGATATTTAGATGTAATATCTGTCCATGGGTCTGGAGTCATTTGTTTGATACCAAGAGACATTTTTCTATCTTCTCTATCAAGTGTCAATACAACTGCTTCTACCTCATCACCAACTTTTACAAAGTCCTGTGCAGAACGTAAGTGTGTAGACCAAGACATTTCAGAAACGTGAATTAAGCCTTCAACACCTTCAGCAACTTCAATAAATGCACCGTAATCTGCAATTACAACTACTTTACCTTTTACTTTATCACCTACTTTAATCTCGTCGCCAAGAGCATCCCAAGGATGTTTCTCTAATTGCTTAAGGCCTAGTTGTATTCTAGATTTGTTATCATCAAAATCAAGGATAACAACATTCAATTTCTGGTCTAATTCAACAATCTCATTCGGGTGATTGATTCTACTCCAAGAAAGATCTGTAATATGGATTAATCCATCAACACCGCCAAGATCAATAAACACACCGTAAGAAGTTACATTCTTAACAATACCTTCTAATACTTGACCTTTTTCAAGCTGACCAATAATTTCTTTTTTCTGTTCTTCAATATCAGCTTCAATAAGTGCTTTATGTGAAACAACAACGTTTTTGAATTCGTGATTAATCTTAACCACTTTAAATTCCATTGTTTTACTAACATATTGATCGTAATCACGGATTGGCTTAACATCAATCTGAGAACCTGGTAAGAAAGCTTCAATACCGAATACATCGACGATCATACCTCCTTTAGTTCTACACTTAACAAAACCAGTTACGATTTCTTCTTTATCATGAGCTGCATTTACACGATCCCAAGCCATGATAGTTCTCGCCTTTCTGTGCGAAAGAACTAGTTGACCTGTTTTATCTTCTCTAATGTCGATAAGTACTTCTACTTTATCGCCAACTTTTAAATCAGGATTGTAACGAAACTCGTTTAAAGAAATAACTCCTTCAGACTTTGCGTTAATATCTATGATAGCTTCACGATCTGTCATATGCACAACATGTCCTTCTACTACCTCAGCATCTGCGGTATCTACAAAGTTTTCTGCAACAAGCTTTTCAAATTCCTCTAATTTGGAATCATCAACACGCTCAATGCCTTCTTCATACTTATCCCAATCAAACTCTTTTAAAAATTCTTGTGGGTCTTGTTTTGGAACTTCCTTTTCGGCAGTCTGGGTTTCTTCTTTTGGTGCTACCTCTTGTAGTGTTTCGGTAGCTGCCTCTGTTGCTTCAACAGCTTTTGCTGCTTTAGCTTTTTTTTTCTCTTCAGCCATTTGCTGATTAAAATTTGTATTCTGCAGTTCTACAAGAGTTAAACGATAACTACAGAAGTAGTTATGATTATTTTATTCCCTTTTTCTCTTGATTATTCGCTAAAAAGGAGCGCAAAAATACAATTAAATTGTTGTTTCGCAAAGCTTTGCGATAAAGACATTGAGTTTTCCCAAGTATTAATAAAATTTTAAGTCAAAATGTGACTTTTATACCTATCTTGTTTCTTATTAATAACCATTAAAATTAAAAAGACAATTATGAGTGCTAAAGCAAAATATCAGGCAGTATTAGACTTAGGTCAACAGCTTGGAATAAAAAATGGAGATGTTTCTGAAGAAGGAGGCGTATTAAAGATTAAAGGTGAAGCAAATACTCCTTATGAAAAGGATTTGCTTTGGGATAAAATAAAGACTATCGGTGGCGAAAATGCTTCTGATGTTAAAGCTAACATTTCAGTTGGTGATGATTCTGTTTATCACAGACATACCGTTGCTAGCGGAGAATCTTTAAGTAAAATTGCAAAACATTATTATGGTGATGCAATGAAGTACACCAAGATTTTTGATGCAAATACCAATATTTTAAAGAATCCAGATGTAATTCATCCAGACCAAGTTTTGGTGATTCCAAATATCTAAATAGACGTTAGACGTTAGACGTTAGACGTTAGACGTTAGACGTTAGAC
>CAYTRI010000242.1:0-2925 GCA_964440105.1 uncultured Flavobacteriaceae bacterium | reverse complement strand
ATAGCCTCTAAAGGCTTCATAGTAAAGGTCATATCTTGCTCAACTAAATAATATTTCATTCCAGACTTTTCCTTTTCAGCAAGAATACGGGCAAAATCAATTATTCCATTACCTACAGGAGCAAACTTTCCTTCTTTGTCCATATCCTTAACATGCCACATTTTAAAACGACCTGGATATTTTTCAAAGTAGGCTAGGGGATCGGCACCAGCTTTTGTAACCCAGAATAAGTCCATTTGAAAATTTACATATTTTGGGTCACAGTTTTCCAATAAATAATCAATGGGTACGATGCCATCTTCATCCTCTACAAACTCAAAATCATGATTGTGATATAACAGTTTTAGTCCTGCTTCATCTGCCTTCTTTCCTAATTTATCAAGAATATTAGCCAAATTTTTGGCCCCACCTGTCATACTCATCGTATTAGTTTCATTATCGTAATTAAACAATCCCATTGGAGGAATAGGTACTACAAAATATTCAAACCCAGCTGCTTTTGCTGCTGCCATCTCAGTTTCTGCATTTTCAAGGGTAACGCTACTTTGGTGCGTACTAACGGGCGTTAAATTTAGTTCTTTCAAATATGCATTAAAATCTTCTGGAGCCATACCGTAGTATTGTCCATCTTTATAACCAGCAGCTTCTACATTGGCATAACCAGTTTCAGCAACAGTTTTTAAAGTTGCTTTGGAATCTTCGCCCATAGCATCTCTAACCGTATATAATGCCAGGCCACCTAGTTTTTCTTTAGCATCATCTAGAATAACACTTTCTTCAGGGGGAGTTGCTTTGTTTTCCTTTTCTTTACAAGAAATTACAAACAGAAGGATGCATAAAAGAAATAATCTTGATTTTAATAATCTCATGACTGGTAGTTTTATCGAGTAAATAATATAAGTTTTACAGAGTTCTAAGTTAGAATAATAATTAAATACTTGACAACTCATTTTTATAGATTTTTCCGTCTTTCATTATAAGTTTTAAATTTTCTTTCGGATTTGCTATTACCTCCATATTCTCTAGAGGGTTTCCATTATATATCAATAAATCAGCATAAGCACCTTCTTCGATTACACCGATCTTGCCCTTAGCATAAGGATTGAGTTTACCTGAAAGTGAAAATAGCTTTGAGTTTTCTGTAGTAGCTTGTTTAAGGATTTCTAAATTAGAATACCATTTAGTTCTCGAAGTAAATTCAGTTAAGGCATACGATTCGTAACCCAAATCGCCATAAGCGTCAGAACCAAAACCAACGTTGACATCATGCCTCTTAGCTAGCTTAAAAACATTATCGGTGCCTTCTAAAACAGGTTTTATTTTTTTATTCAAGGCTTCTGGAATAGTATCCATTCCTGGTACCCAAAAACTTGCTGGGGTATCATTCCAAAAAGCTTGAGGTACTAACCATGCATCTTTTTCTTTTATCAGCTTAATAGTTTCCTCATTAAGAAGATGTCCATGGTCTAAACATTTAACACCAGCGTTTAAAGCACGTATTGCTCCTTTAGATTCATAAATGTGAACGGCAACGTAGGTGTCCCAATCAGCTGCAGCTTGAACTGCTGCTTCCAATTCTTTAGAAGTAAATTGCACGGAATGAATGGGGTCAAAATCTGAGGCAATTCCACCACCTGCCATAACCTTAAGCTGGGTAGCTCCTTTTCTAAGATTTTCTCTAGCTGCCTTGAGAACTTCAGCTTCTCCATCTACTACAAAAGACCATCCTAAAAAATCTGAAGGAAGTCTTTGTCCTCCAGATAAAAGTACACTTGGCTCATTAGCATTACGAAAATCACCATGCCCAGATGTTTGACTAATATATGCTCCTGAAGGGTAAATACGCGGCCCTGGAATTAACCCTTCATCAATAGCTCTTTTTACACCAAAAACTGGACCCCCTAAATCGCGTACCGTGGTAAAACCTAACATTAAAAAATTTTCCGCAGCTTTGGCGGTTCTAATTGCGGAATACATCCAGTGAGTATTGTTTCTAAGTTCTCCTCCACTCATTGTGGCGGATAAATGCACATGTGCATCGGAAAGTCCAGGAATTAATGTTTTTCCCGCTCCGTCAATTCGTAAGGCATCATCTGGAGCTTTTATGTTTTTTGCAATTCTTTTTATAATATTACCCTCAATCAGTACACTGCTATTTTGGGATAAGGCATTGCTTAAACCATCCCAAATAACTACGTTTTCGATTAAAATTTTATCTTGACCAAGGACTGAAAAATGTAGAAATACGGATAAAAAAACGATAACAAATATTCTCATAAAATTATTTTTAAGTAAAAGGTTCTAGTAACTCAAACCCTTCTTTTTCATTAACCTTCGGTAATTCATAGCGACACTATCAAATTTTAAGTGCAACTCTTTGGTAAAATCAAATGGTACTTGTTCTGGTCGTTGAGATTCTACGATACGTTTATCTTGGTCAAAAATGACTTGCTCAAATTCTTGTAATACAGTATCGGGTTCATCAAGGTTATAATTACGACCAATAATGCAGAAGCCTCGACATTTATTTTTAGATATAGGTTGCGATGTAAAAAAATAAACCATGCCTTTTTCACCGCCCCAGCCTAAACGCAAAACAATGGTGTAAGGTAGGTGCAGTTCATAAACACTTCTTCGTTCAGGTTTTACAACTTCTTCATTGGCAAAAATTGGAAAATCGTCACTATTTGATGCCTCTGGTCGTACTATAGAATAATGAAGCACAGAATGTTTTCTTGAGACTTCAACATCAGGAACAATAGGTCTCTCAGGGTCACCCAATAAACCAGGATGTACCCATGGAAAATGTCCAAAATCCGTAAAGTTTTCTACCTGTCTAGAACTATCACTGTTCCAATTAAAAGGACCGGTATTTACTAATTTCCAATTGTTATTTTCATATTCAGGAATTTCTGGAAGTGCATA
>CAYTRI010000241.1:0-2946 GCA_964440105.1 uncultured Flavobacteriaceae bacterium | reverse complement strand
GAAGTGAGTTGTTACCCGCAGCGGCCTATAGTTTGGTTCAACAAGTTAAGAACCGTGGTGTATATTCTTTTTGTATGTGCCCAGGTGGATTTATCGTTCCGGCAGCAACGGCAGAAGGTGAAGTTGTGGTTAATGGAATGTCGCCTTCAAAACGGAATAACAAATTTGCCAATTCAGGGATTGTGGTTGAAATTAATGTGGATGAAGATTTACCAACTTATGAGAAATTTGGAGTTTTAAAAGGCTTGGAATATCAGAAAAACTTAGAACGGTTGGCATTTACAGCAGGTGGAAGAACACAAACTGCACCAGCGCAACGCTTAACAGATTTTGTGGAAGGAAAACTATCTCAAGATTTGAACCCGACTTCTTATCAACCAGGACTAAATTCATCGCCTTTACATTCCTTATTTCCAAAATTGATTGGTGGTCGTTTGCGAAAGGGCTTTGCTCAATTTGGCAAAAAAATGAAGGGCTATTACACTGAGGAAGCAAATATTGTAGGGGTAGAATCTAGAACCTCATCGCCAATTACCATCCCCAGAACTGAACAATTAGAACACCCAGAAATTGAAGGCTTATTTCCCTGTGGTGAAGGTGGTGGTTACGCAGGTGGTATTATATCGGCAGCTATGGATGGAGAGCGCTGTGCAGAAGCAGCTATAGTTGGATTATAAAAAGTAAAAATGAAATACACTACTTATTTAATTGTTTTACTCATTTGTAATTCTGGTTACACTCAAGATTGCGATTGTGAAAAAGATTTTATTCAGCTGAATCAATTACTTCGAAAAACGCCTGCTTTTAAAGACAATAAAGCCAGTTATGAGAACATATATGAATATATAAAACCTATGATAGCAAACACTTCATCTGATTATGAGTGTTTAGTACTACTTAATAAGTTAGCACTTGGTTTAAATGATAATCATATAAATGTTTTTGGTATGGAGGGTGAAAACGGACCTGAAATTCAACAAACTAAAATCGATTTAGATAGCCTCTCACAAAAGCTAAAAACCAAACCATTTTCCGCTATAGAAGGTATTTATGAATTGCCCAAATATGTGACTTTAGGAGTGTATAAAGAAGAAGAAAAATATGTTGGTGTAATTCTTAAATCTGAACTCTCTAATTGGAAAGCAGGTGAAATTATGTATACCCTACTCCCCTTTGGTGAGGATTTATTATTGGCAATCTTTGGCCAACAGAAAAGTAGACGTATAGTAGCTGTTTCTGAGCGAATAAAACATGGTATGTTTTTAAAGCTAGGCCTAAAAAAAGACCTAGAAACCAAACCTTGGCATCTTGCTCCTGAAAGAGACTCTCTATTTATTAGGAGAGAGTTAAATGTTGAAACCACTTATATAAAAACAGGTAGTTTTAGTTCATTTTACCCAAAATTATCAGATGCTGAAGCATTTTATGTAACACTAAAAAATACACTAACAAAGAACAATCTTATTGTAGACTTGCGAGATAATACTGGTGGTGGTGAACGTAATTCTAACATCTTGTTAGAGATACTAAATTCTTATGCGCAGCAAAATAATTTATATGTACTCATCAACCATAATACTGCAAGTAATGCAGAGCAGTTTACTATAAAACTAAGCCAGTTACCAAATACGAAAATTCTTGGAGACAGAACACAAGGAACCTTAACATATGAATTAAGAAAGAATATTTCTAATAATCTAGGTTGTGGCAAATTTGTAGCAATTATGACTTCAAAAAGGCATAAAGAATACTTAGAATTTGAGTCTAAAGGAGTGGAGCCAGATGTATTATTAAACTATAATGAAGATTGGATAGGCCAAACAGTAAAAATCATACATAAACCATGATCAAATTCTTTAGAAAAATTCGTCAAAAACTTCTTTCAGAGAACAAGTTCTCAAAATATCTTTTATATGCTATTGGCGAAATTATCCTTGTAGTTATTGGAATCCTTTTGGCGCTTCAAATAAACACCTGGAATCAACTTCGGATTGAAGACAAAAAAGAAGTTGAATTGCTCAATGGACTAAAAGAAGAGTTTCAAGATAATCTAAAGGCCTTGGAAGAATCCATTAGTATCAATGCAAAGGTCACCCAATCCTGCAAAGAACTTACGCAAATCATAAGAGCAGATTCGTTGACGGAAAAAACAGATAGAGTGGATGAATTATTAATTATCATCGGTACTTTCAATTCATTTGATGCTAGAACTGGAGTTTCCAGTGAAATTGTGAATTCCGGTAAGGTGAGTATTTTAAAAAACGAAGTAATCCGAGTACAACTGGGCAATTGGTTAACTTTAATTGTTGACTGCGAGGAAGATATTCTTTTTAGGTCAGACAACTACACCAAAAACCTAATGCCTTTTTTAATGAAAAGATTTCCCTTGGCAAATGGAGAGCTCACCAAAAAATTACCTTTTGACAGAAATAATCTTTTGGATACCTACAAAGAAAAGTCGCCATTCAAGTTTAACCTTTCCTCAAATGATTTGATGGAATTGGAGAACCAAATATGGCATCACAAACACAATCAAGATTATGTGGTCATTAATGAGCTAAACTTAAAAGGTTTTATCTCAACTACAATCAATATGATTGAAAAAGAATTATCAAAAAATGAACTTTAAAAACAAGAACGTACTAATAACCGGAGCATCTCGCGGCATTGGCAAAGCCACCGCTATTGCTTTTGCAGAAAAAGGTGCTAAAGTTGGAATCAATTACAGAAGTAATACAGAACAAGCACAGAAAACACTATCGGAATTACCCGGTGAGGGGCATTATCTGTTTCAATATGATGTCTCGAAAAAAGAAGATACCGAAGTGCTTATTCAAGATTTTGTTTCTCACTATGGAAGTATAGATGTATTGGTCAACAATGCTGGAATCTCCATTTTTCATGATATTGACGAAGTCGATTTTGAACATTGGACTAGCGCTTGGG
>CAYTRI010000240.1:0-2967 GCA_964440105.1 uncultured Flavobacteriaceae bacterium | reverse complement strand
TCAATCCCTTTATTTAAAACAGTTGTTTTACCTGCTTTTTTGTTTAATTATAATTGTTTACTAATTTCAAAACATATGAAATTTGTACTAGCTCCTGATAAATATAAAGGTTCGTTAACTGGTCTTGAATTTTGCAACGCTGTTGAGAAGGGAATTAAACAAGTTTTTCCCAAAGTGAACATTATAAAATTACCCTTAGCTGATGGCGGTGATGGTACTATCGATGTAGTTAGAAACTATTTAAATGCAGATTTAGTTGCTTTACAAGTCTTGGATCCGTTATTTAGACAAATACAATCTAGTTATTTGCTTTCTAGTGATAAAAAGACTGCCTTTATTGAAATGTCTGAAGCTTCTGGGTACAAGTTGCTCCAAAAGAGTGAATTGAATTGTATGCATACCACTACAATTGGCACTGGGGAATTGATTGTTGATGCCTTGAATAAAGGGGTCAAAGAAATTATTATAGGTATTGGCGGAAGCGCAACTAATGATGGAGGTATAGGAGTGGCATCGGCTTTAGGGTACGAATTTTTAGATAGTGATGGTAATATACTAAAACCAATAGGTAGCAACTTGGATAGCGTAGCTACTATTAGAAAAGCTTCAATTCATAAAAGGTTAGAGAGCGTAAAAGTAAACGTTGCCTGCGATGTTATTAACCCATTTTATGGACCTAACGGAGCTGCTCATGTATATGGTCCTCAGAAAGGAGTAAACTCAACAGAAGTTAAGTTATTAGATGCGGGACTCAAAAATTTGGCAAAGGTTATAAAGTCAGATTTAGAAATTGATGTCCAAAATATAGAAGGTTCAGGAGCAGCTGGTGGTTTAGGTGGCGGAGCAGTAGCTTTTTTAAATGCCAAACTAAAATCTGGAATTGAGTTGATTAAAGAGATTGCCGATTTTGATAATGCTATTAAAGATGCGGATTGGATTATTACAGGCGAGGGTAGGTTGGATTTACAAACACTTTCTGGAAAAACAATCGCTGGAGTATTAACTTCTGCAAAAAGAAAAGGTATTCCTGTTGCTGCGTTGTGTGGTTCAGTAAAGCTTAGTATAGAAGAACAGGAAATGACGGGGTTAAGCTATATTGCCGCAGTTTCTAATGAAACAGAAAGTTTAGAAGTTGCTATGAAGAATAGTTATGAAAACTTAGTAATCGCTACCAATAAGTTTTGCAAAACCTTACTGTGTTAATTTCTATTAGTTCTATTTTTTTAGCATTTTATAAGCTTCTTGAAAAAATTGAATGACTTGCTGAGAGGTAGTTTCCAGTGTAATCAAAATAGCTCCTTTAAAACCTTCATTTTTCCACTGACCATAAGTTAATTTGGAAAAACTCCCTGTTTCAATAGCATCATGACCTTTGTATCCGCTTATATAAAAATAATGGCTTTCAGATACAGTATCTGGAATAGCCATACCAAGACCAATCGATCGGCCTGATTCATCATTCAAAACCACAAAAGCACCAGTATCTAAATGGTGAGGCCAAATACGTATTTCGGATTCTAATTTTTCGCTTTTAAGAAAGGTTTCCACTGTTTTTTGTGCCAAAATGCGTAGTTGCAATAATTGGTTTAATTCTTTGGTACTAGGCAATTTAAACTTAAAACTATTTGATAAATTATAAGGTAGCTCATAATGTAAATCGTAGTTGTACGGTTTTTCAAATTTAGAGACAGTTGTCATTTTTGAAATCCAATCCAAAATATCATCATGCCTTTTGCCTTCGAGTGAAAAAGAAATTTTATCCTCAGTAGTACTCCATTGCAAGGCAAAGTCATCAAAACTAAAAGCTAAATAGGTGCCTGAATCATCTAAACTCCATGTTCTTAATGTATAGTCTTTGGTAAAAAAACCAACATTGGTATGGCTATCATCATCTTTGGGTTCTAAAAAACTTTTCCCAGCCATGGCTAGGTACTGGGTTGCTAAATGAAATTGAGCTAATGTGTCCATACACTAATTTATAGAAAATTAGTCGCCAATTACCCAATTGATTACAATCAATCAAATTCAATAATTAACCGATAACTAATTTTTACGTGAAACTATGCTCTGAATAATTAATGGCGCATGTATTCTAGAATTCTCTATAAACCATTTGTGTGTTTCCATACCTCCACAAATAACACCTGCCAAATAAAGTCCTTTAACATTAGATTCCATAGAATCTGGATTGTAGGTGGGTAATAATTTTTTATCGTTGGAAAGTTGGACGCCTAATTTTTTTAGAAATTCAAAGTTGGGCATATACCCTGTAAGGGCAAGGACAAAATCATTTTCTAACTTTATTTCACCTTCAGGAGTGTCAACTATAATTTCTTCTTCTTTGATTTCTTTAACGGTAGCATTGTAATAGGCTTTAATGCTATTTTCTTTAATTCTGTTGATAATGTCTGGTCGCACCCAATATTTAACACGTTGCCCAACTTCTGGTCCACGAATTATAAGTGTTACTTCGGCTCCTTTTCGGTAGCATTCTAATGCTGCATCAATAGCAGAATTACTGGCGCCAATTACTGCCAATTTTTGACTTGCATAAAAATGAGGGTCTTTATAATAGTGCGATACTTTTGGTAAATCTTCTCCCTTTACCTTGAGTGAATTAGGTAAATCATAAAAACCTGTTGCTATAATAATATTTGATGCGCTATAGTTTGCTTTGCTTGTATTAACTATAAATTCTTCGTCTTTTTTAGCAATCTTTTCAACTTTTTGAAAAAGTTGAATATTTAAACTATTAGAAGTCACAATTCTACGATAGTATTCTAGTGCTTCATTACGTTTTGGTTTAGACTCCTTACTGATAAAGGGAATATCATCAATCTCTAACTTTTCTGATGAAGAAAAGAACTGCATATTTATTGGGTAGTTAAAGAGTGAATTAACAATGGGTCCTTTTTCTATAATTAAATAGGAAAGCCCTTTTTTCTTTGCTTCTAATCCGCAAGCAAT
>CAYTRI010000239.1:0-3022 GCA_964440105.1 uncultured Flavobacteriaceae bacterium | reverse complement strand
ACAATATTATTGCTCGTTTTCAAGGCGGGCCAAATGCAGGACATACTTTAGAATTCGATGGTATAAAGCACGTTTTAAGAACTATCCCTTCTGGGATTTTCCATGAAGATTCTACCAATGTTATTGGCAACGGTGTTGTTATAGACCCTGTGGTTTTTGTCCAAGAATTAGACGGCTTAGAACAGTTTAATTTAGACTACAAGTCTAAATTAATTATCTCAAGAAAAGCTCATGTTATTCTACCAACACATCGGTTGTTAGATGCAGCTTCTGAGACATCTAAAGGAAAAGCAAAGATTGGTTCTACTTTAAAAGGTATAGGTCCTACTTACATGGATAAAACCGGACGCAATGGTATTAGAATCGGGGATTTAGAATTACCTAATTGGAAAGAAAAATATAGGGTTTTAGCTAATAAACACGAAGCTATGATTGGTTTCTACAATGTAGATATCCAATACAACCTGCAAGAAATGGAAGACGAATTCTTTTCTGCTGTTGAGCGTTTAAAAGAATTGCAATTTATAGACAGTGAAGAATATCTTAATCAATCGTTAACTAAGGAAAAAACTATCCTTGCTGAGGGTGCTCAGGGTTCTTTATTAGATATCGATTTTGGAACCTATCCATATGTTACCTCATCAAACACCACAGCTTCAGGTGCTTGCACGGGCTTAGGTATTGCTCCAAATAAAATTGGTGAAGTATTCGGAATTTTTAAAGCCTACACAACCAGAGTAGGTTCCGGACCATTCCCAACAGAATTATTTGATAATACAGGTGCAGAAATGGCTCGCATTGGTCATGAGTTTGGTGCGGTTACTGGGCGCCCAAGACGTTGTGGTTGGTTAGATTTAGTTGCACTAAAGTATGCATGCCAAGTAAATGGAGTTACGCAATTGAGCATGATGAAAGGTGATGTACTTTCTGGGTTTAAAACCCTAAAAGTTTGCACTGCCTATAAATATAAAGGAGAAACAATCACGCATTTACCTTTTAATATAGAAGAGGAGAATGTTACGCCAATCTATACGGAATTTAAAGGTTGGAAAGAAGATTTGACCAAAATGAGAAAGGTATTTGAATTCCCAACAGAATTAAATACTTACATTGAATTTTTAGAAAAAGAATTGAATATTCCTATTAAAATTGTTTCTGTAGGACCAGATAGGACACAGACGATTCATAGGTAGGTTTCCCAAACCTTTCTAAATCCGAATGTATACCTTATCCAAAAATCCTACTTTTGGCTAAATTCTCATGGATTTGAAGAAATTACTCTTTATCATTTTTTTATGTATTGCTTCTGTTTTAATAGCTCAGGAAGAAAAAAAACCAGAGGGTAGGCAAATAAATCTTGTCTACGGGGCTAATTCTACTAAGGACGAAGAAAAATTCCCAGGTGCGATTATCTTTAATCGTGATGACGAACGCCAAGTACAGTTTGAACACCAAGGGGCAGATTTATGGTGTGATATCGCTATAGTGTATAGTAAAGAAAATAGAATGCGCGCTATTGGCAATGTGCGCTTACAACAGGGAGATTCTATTGAAATGAATAGTGGTAAAATGATGTATAGCGGGGAAACCAAACTTGCTAAAGCATGGGAAAAAGTAAATCTTGCTGATGGTCAAATGACGTTAACCACAGATACGCTCTATTTTGATAGAGAAAAACAAGAATCTTACTACCGCTCTGGTGGTAAAGTAGTAGATTCTGTTAATGTCCTTACCAGTATTATTGGAACTTACTTTACAGAACTAAAAAAAGTACAGTTTAGAAAAAATGTTCACGTAGATAATCCGGAATACACGATTGATTCTGAGCAATTAGATTATTATAGAATATCAAAAAATGCATATATGTATGGTCCTTCTACCATTGTGGGTGAGGATTATACTATTTACTGTGAGCGTGGTTTTTATGACACTAAAATAGAACAAGGTTATGGTGTAAAAAACACTAAAATCAATTACAGTAACCGAATTATTGAAGGTGATAGTGTCTATTTTGATAAAGTTACTTCTTTTGCCTCTGCTACTAATAACATAGTAGTTACCGATACCATTAATAAAGGAATTATTCGCGCACATTACGCTGAAGTTTTCAAAGAAAAGGATTCTGTATTTGCTACAAAAAGAGCTGTGGCTATAAATCTTGTAGAGCAAGATTCTATATACATACATGGAGATACTTTAATGGTTACCGGAAAATCTGAAGAACGTATTTTAAGAGCATTTAGAAACGCTAAAATTTTTAAAAAGGATTTAGCAGGTAAATGTGACTCGATTCATTCAGAACAAAAAACAGGTATTACTCAGCTAATAACTAACCCAATTTTGTGGAATGTTGATAATCAAATGACTGGCGATAGTATTCATCTAATATCAAACTTAGAAACAGAAAAATTAGATTCGCTTAAAGTGATTAATAACGCTTTTGTTGTATCCCTAGATACCATAAGTAAAACAGGATATAATCAAGCTAAAGGGAAAGATTTATTTGGAAAATTTATTGATAATGAGTTAAAAATCATTGATTTAGTTAAAAATACTGAGGTTATCTATTATATGTACAATGATGACCAAGAGCTAATAGGTATTGACAAAACCATATGCAGCAAAATAAGAATGCATATGGTGAATAGCGATATCGATGAGCTTATTTTTTATATAAACCCAGATGGTGATATTTTTCCCGAAAAAGATTTACCAATTGATAGTAGAAAGCTAAAAGGTTTTATTTGGCGTGGTGATGAACGTATCATGAGCAAAGAAGAAATTTTTGATGAAGATGATAACAATATAGAATTAGTGAAAATTAGAGGTATCGATGATACTGTTGATATAGATACAGAAGAACAAGAAAGGAGCGGTAATCCAACACCAAGTTCCAATAAACAAAAGCCAAATACTAAGGCGAAAAAACCAGAACGGCCTATCCTTAAAAAAGTGAGTAAGGAATGATTGATGGTTGATGGTTGATGGTTGATGGTTGATGGTTGATGGTTGATGGTTGATG
>CAYTRI010000238.1:0-3043 GCA_964440105.1 uncultured Flavobacteriaceae bacterium | reverse complement strand
AATTTTTGAATGGAAGTGTCTGCAGCTCCTAAATCTAAATATGCCTGAGCAACAACTGCATTTGCATCTGCATATTCTTGGTCTTTTAAAGTTTCATACTTAAAGAGACGTTTTAAATTTTTAATTGCCAATTCTGGATTGTCCAATCGCATATTGGTTTTCTCCCTCCAAATAGAAGCTTCATTTAACTTATCGCTCTGCGAATAATTTTTAAGGATATAATTGAAAGATTCTAGTGCAGGGATATAACGCTGATCAAAATAACGCGCTTTACCCAAAAGAAGAAAGGCTTCGTCCGTTTGCGGATTGCGCTCTTCATCTTTAATATTCATACTATGTCTTTGAATAGCTTTAGTAGCCTTCTCTTCTGCAATTATAAAATTGGGATTGTTGTCTTCGGAATCTAGCTTTATTTCTTCAGTAACTTCTAGACGTTCTACTGGTAGTACTTCCCAAAAATCGTCTCGATAGCTATTGTTCAATTCTTCGCGCCCTTTCTCAAAAGCAAGATTGCCATTGTACAACGTATTGTACTTGGTGTTTAGCGCATGCCAATTACGATTTAGAAAGGCGTCTTTTTTGGTTGAACATGCTGCAATAAGCATAACCAAAACAACTCCCGAAATGATACGATTAAAATAAAACTTCAAATTGAAAATCTTTCCTAACTAGGATAACTAAAAAAAGCCCTATTTAGTATAGGGCTTACCGATAAAGTGAAGGTATTTTATAGATTATCCTCCAAAGAAGGTTTCTAGCTCTTTAAGCGTTTCTTTAGAAGTCTTAATATCTTTTACAATTTCGCCCTTATTTAAAACCACAATTCGTTCACAAACTTCAGTAACATGCTGAAGGTCATGACTAGAAACCAAAACAGTTACATCTTCTTTTTCTGCCAATTCTTTAATGATTCCTTTTAGTCGAATTTGAGTAGTAGGGTCTAAGTTTGCAAACGGTTCATCTAAAATTACCACTTCAGGATTTCCAATAAAACTAGCAACAATACCTGCCTTTTTTTGATTTCCTTTTGATAAATCTCTTAAGTACTTTTTCTGACCTAAAATTTCTCCATGAAAGAAATCTGAAAACTGAGACAGTAAGGCATCTACATCTGCTTTGTTTCTTCCCCTTAATTCGCCAATAAAATAGAAGTACTCTTCGGGTGTTAAATAGCCTATTAGAAAAGTTTCATCAATAAATGCCGATGTAAAAGGCTTCCAAGCTTCGCTTTGGTCTACTTGAACATCGTTACTTATAATATGACCCGAGCTTGGTTGAATTAAATCTAGCAACAAACTAAATAAGGTTGTTTTTCCTGCTCCATTATTCCCCACCAGACCAAAACTTTGGCCTTTAGGTATTTCTAAAGATTCTATATTTAAAACGGTTTGCTTACCGTATGTTTTTGAAAGATTATTTACTGTAATCATATATTAAAATTCAAGTTCAAATGTCAAGTTCAAGTCCAAAAAAGTTTGTGGATTTTTGGTTCTTTCCCTCTTTAATATTTTTTTCTATGCTTTTTGCTTGTATGCCGCAAGCGTTTTATATTTTTCTTTTTTATAGATTTTTTCAATGATTTCAAACATCTTGTTTTTAAACACAAAACCCAGTAGACCAAATACGGCTACAAAAATATAACCAGCTGTAGGGCTAATTGCAAAGTGGCCAATTGTATAAATGATAATAGGTAATAATAACTTCGGCAGTGTTATTAATAAGGTTTTTGCATTAAATGATTGCTTATCACCAAAAGCTTTTTTATTTGATGTTAAATCGATAGGCGTTTTTACGTAAGCTCCGCCCCATAAAACCAAATACGAATTTATACCCAGGTTGTAAATAGCTCCTGCGAGAACGGCGGCATAAGCTTCCCACCCAAAATAAAGATAAAACGTTGCTAAAACTGTTGACACTATTGTTGCAATGATGACCAAATACCATTTAGAACTTAGGTACTCTTTGTATTGTATGTTCTGGCTCATCATTAAAGGATAGTAACTACTATCCCAACTTGGCACGTACTGCCCAAAACTGAATAAAAATCCACCTGTAACAAATATGCCAGCAAAAATTTTCATGAAATTATTATCGTAAGCTTCAATAGATTGCGTAAAAAACAATAACCCGTAAAAGATAAAAAAGAAGCCCATTATCACGGATGTACGCGCACGCTTGTTTCTCTTAATCAATTTAATGTCGTTCTTTAAGAATGTGCCTAAGTTGCCAAAACGATTTAACCAATCCAAGTTCTCCGTTTTAGCCTCTGCTGTTTTGGTAGCCAAACCACCATCTAAATACATGTTCTTTTTAAAGTAGTTAAAGGAAGCGCCAAATAAGCCTAGTAAAATAGTCCAAGGCACTAATGCGGTAACAGGTATGTCATACAAAAAGTCGAATAATGGTGCTGTGTAAGCAGTAATATCAAACCAGCCATAATATTGAGAAACACCTAAAGCAATAAAAACACCAGCTATTAGGTAAAAGACATTGTCCTTATTATTTACTAATACATTTATAAAGTTGTTACAGTAGATTAAGGCCATAAAACCCAAATGCCAACCAATAACGTTTGCTACTCCATAATCTTTAGTTAATAAAATGATACTAAAAGGAATAAAGAAAAAGGCATGAGTCCAGTTAAAAAAGGATACTATTGTTTTTCCTAAAGAATAATGCACCACCTGACTCTTCTTGAAAGGCAAATAAAGTAGTGGCCTAATATTGGTTACTGGCATTTTTTGCAGCATATAGCGGAATACCATATCAAAAGCCAGATAGTAAATCATAAACTTATTTACTACACGGAGCGGGTCTCCCATTTCTGCTTCTTCAATCATAAAATAAGCTCCAAAGCCAAGTGCTAGGAAAACAAATATGAAATATAAAGCTCCTAGAGCCATTAAAATTTTAAACCAGATTTCGGTTTTAAAAGAAGCGGACCTAAAAAAGGATTTCCACTGAAGATTGATAAAGTGTTTGAACATTGTCGTTGGTTATTTTGTTCAGAGAGTTAGTATCTAAAATAATTGATTTGTTACAA
>CAYTRI010000237.1:0-3044 GCA_964440105.1 uncultured Flavobacteriaceae bacterium | reverse complement strand
AATCGGTTTAGGATGGCATTACGCAGACAATGGCAATATTATATGGCATAATGGAGGCACTGGTGGATACAGGGCATTTTCGGGATTTAATAAAGTGAATAATAAAGGTGTTGTTGTACTAACCAATAGCACAGAAAGTGTAGATGATATAGGACTGTATTTTTTAGAGGGTTCATCCGAATTAAAAGCTCCAAAGAAAAAAGAAAGCCCCGAAGTTGTTGATGTACCAATTACAACCCTAGATAATTACTTAGGAGTTTATGAATTGGCACCACAGTTTAAAATTACTATAACAAGAGAAAAAAGTAAACTGTTTTTGCAAGCAACCAATCAACCAAGATTTCGAATATACCCTTCATCCAACAACACATTTTTTCTAAAAGTTGTAGAAGCAAATGTGGAGTTTAATTCAAATGAGCAAGGTGAGATAGTTGAGTTAATTCTAAATCAAAACGGGCAGGCAATACCTGGAAAAAAAATAGAATAACCTTTAAGATGTTCTATTAGCTGTCTTATGCTTTTAGCTTAGTTTTGCGAAACTAAAACCAATTTTTTGGCAAACGTATCTTCAGAAGAACTAGGCACAGAACCTATAGGAAAACTACTTGTTAAACAAGCGGTTCCTGCATCAATAGGGATACTTGTAATGTCTCTTAATATTCTTGTGGACACCATTTTTGTAGGTAATTGGATTGGCCCAATTGCTATTGCTGCTATAAATGTAGTCTTGCCAGTCTCGTTTTTTATAGCTGCTTTAGGTATGGCCATTGGTATTGGTGGGTCCAGTATAATCTCTCGAGCTCTTGGTGCTAGCGATAGCGAAAAAGCACTTAAAACCTTTGGCAATCAGATTAGCCTAACACTATTGGTAACTATTGTTATGGTCGTTTTTGGGCTATATTATACAGATAGTCTCATCCCAGCTTTTGGAGGTAAAGGAACAATTTTTGAACCTGCTAAGATTTACTACACCATAGTCCTTTATGGTGTTCCTTTTTTGGCGCTTTGTATGATGGGAAATACGGTAATCCGGGCCGAAGGAAAACCCAAATTTGCCATGATTGCCATGATAATTCCGTCAGTAGGGAACTTAGTAATGGATTATCTTTTTATTTATGTTTTTGATTGGGGAATGCATGGAGCAGCTTGGGCAACTACAATTGGCTACCTATTATGCTTTGGGTATATTTTTTACTTTTTCCTATCAAAAAACTCGGAGCTAAAAATTAGCTTACCTCATTTTAGATTGAACCTGCCTATTTTAAAAGAAATAGGGTCATTAGGTTTTGTTACTTTGGCAAGACAAGCGGTAACCAGTGTAACGTACTTGTTATTGAATAATATTCTTTTCAACTTGGGTGGAGAATCACTAATTGCGGTTTATGCAATTATTGGGAGGATGCTCATGTTTGCCTTGTTTCCTGTTTTTGGTGTTACACAAGGGTTTTTGCCTATTGCAGGGTTCAATTATGGAGCCAAAAAGCATGCAAGGGTTAAAGCCTCTATTTATACTGCAATTAAGTATGCAGCAATAGTTGCTTCTTTAGTTTTTGTGGTTTTAATGGTCTTTCCTTCAGAAATAGCAGGTCTGTTTTTAAGCGACCGCACAGATTTGCCTTTAGAAGATTTAGAAACTAATGCATTTGTTTTAGCGCACATGCCTTTAGCCATGCGTATGGTGTTTTTGGCTACCCCAATAATTGCCTTGCAACTAATAGGTGCAGCTTATTTTCAAGCAATTGGGAAAGCAATTCCGGCATTGCTGTTAACACTTACTAGACAAGGATTTTTCTTTATCCCTCTTCTTTTGATTTTGCCTAATTTTTTTGGTGAGTTAGGAGTTTGGTTATCTTTTCCAATAGCCGATGTTTTAGCTACAATTGTTACAGGATTGTACCTGAGAAAAGAAATAAAATCAACCTTACATTAAGAATCTTTATTTTAGGGCTACTAAAACTAAACCAAAAATGAAGAAATCTTTCGTTTTACTATGTATAGTGTCATTAATTTTTGCTTGTAATGAGAAACAGACTTCAATGAAAACTATCGATTTATTTATAGGCACGTATACAGATGGTGATAGTAAGGGCATTTATAAATTAAGCTTTAATCCAGAAACCGGTGATTTAGATTCACTAGAATTAAAAGCGGAGTTGCCTAACCCTTCATTTTTGGCAATATCAAAGGATAAAAAGAATCTTTATGCAGTACAAGAAACTGCAGACTATGATTCTATAGGTGGTGGAGTTACTTCTTTTGCATTAAATAATGGCGAATTAGAACTTTTAAATAGCAAAGGAACAGGTGGTGCTCACCCATGTCATGTAGCACTTTCTGGAGATGGGCAAATAGCTATTTCTAACTATACAGGAGGAAATCTTGCAATTTTTGACCTTGCTGAAGAAGGGAGCCTTGGCGAACGCCAGCTTATAGAGCATAATACTTTAGATACAACTAAAGTTGCTCACGTCCATAAATCTCATTTTAACGAGGACGGACTTTTTGTTGCGGACTTAGGTTTAGATGCTTTAAAACGATATACAAAACAACCCTATGGATGGGTGCCTGCCCATCAGAATACAATAGAAATGGGGAAAGATGCTGGTCCTAGGCATTTTGTTTTTAGTAAAAATAAAGCATATCTCTATGTGCTAAATGAACTCAATGCTTCAATTGTAGTATTAAAGAGAGACGATGAGGGGAGTTATAATACCATCCAAAACGAGAATACAAATGACGACCCAAAATGGTGTGCAGATATTCATTTGTCTAGTGATGGAAAGTTTTTGTACAGCTCTAATCGTGGTAAGAACACCATTGTTATTTTTTCTGTAGACTCTGAAAATGGAAAAATAAGCTTAATAGGGAATGAATCTACACGAGGTAATTCTCCTCGTAATTTTACCTTAGACCCAACAGGAAATTTCTTATTGGTGGGCAATCAAAAAAGTGACAATATTGTTGTTTTTAAGAGAGATACAGAAAACGGAACTTTAGAATTTTTAAAAGAATACAAAGTTCCTAGCCCAGTTTGTTTGGTGTTT
>CAYTRI010000236.1:0-3066 GCA_964440105.1 uncultured Flavobacteriaceae bacterium | reverse complement strand
GCTGCAGAACTTGGAATTTCGGAACGAACTTTGTACCGAAAAATTAAACAATATGATTTGTAGCTAAATCGAGAAAATAGAATAATGAAAAAAAGAATTTTAAGTTTAGTAGCGGTTTTAGTAATCTTCCTTTTTAATGGCTGCGGGTTCTATAACTTTTCTGGTGCTAGTACTGGAACCGCAGAAAGTTTTCAAGTAAACTTTTTTCAAAATTTTGCCGACCAAAGCCCTGGCTCTACTATCGAACCCGGTTTAGATAGAGATTTTACAAATGCATTACAAGATTTAATAACTACTCTTACAAGCCTAAATTTGACAAACAATAATGGTGATTTGTTATATGAAGGTGAAATTGTAGAGTATCGTGTTGCTCCAATGACAGCGACAGCTAATCAAACAGCTGCTCAAAATAGACTAACCATGACTGTAATGGTTCGTTTTTATAACAAGACCAAAGAAGATTCTGACTTTGAGCAACGTTTTTCTTTTTTCTATGATTTTCCAGGAACCTCATTATTGGAATCCGTAAAAAGTGAAGCTCATGAAGAGCTATTTGAGCGTATAACACAAGATATTTTTAATAAATCATTAGCAGACTGGTAATTGTACTATGAACGTTTCAGATTTTATACATATTCTTCAAAAATCAGATACTATTCTATCTCCAAAACAAACAAGGGAGTTAGAAGGCATTTTAGAGGAATATCCTTATTTTCAGGCAGCGCGTGCTTTGCATTTAAAAGGGCTTAAAAATCTGGATAGTTATAAATATAATAATGCTTTAAAAGTAACTGCTGCTCACACTGCTGATAGAGAAGTACTTTTTGATTATATCACTTCAAAAGAATTTACTCAAAATAGTATAGCAGATAGTATTCTTGGAAGAACCTCAACTTTAGAGGATAAAGAGACTATTTCAGAAGAAATTATACCAAATCCCGAAACAGAAGTGTTTTTAGGAGAATCTGAAGAGAAAAGTCCTCTTCCCCAAAATATTAAAGATGCTGAACAAATTTTGGACCCTGCATTGTTTGAATCTAAAAACATTGAGGAATCGATTGTTGAAAGTAAAGACAAAAATCTAGAAGAAGATTTAGAATTAGGCAAGCCACTGCCTTTTACTAAAAGTGAAAAACATTCCTTTGGCGAGTGGTTACAATTAGCAACACCCAAACCAATTGAAAGAGAAGAAAATGAGCTTCAAAAAAAGGAGAAATTTGAACTTCTAGATAAGTTTATAGAAAGTAAGCCCAAAATTATTCCAACGGCATCATTAGAATCTAAAGTTGATATTGAAGCGTCAATTAAAATTGACAAAAACCAATTAATGACAGAGACTTTAGCGAAGGTTTATTTAGAGCAAAAAAAATATAAAAAAGCCATTCAAGCTTATAAGATTATGAGTTTGAAATATCCGGAAAAAAGTGGTTTCTTTGCAGACCAAATTCGGAAAGTGAAGAATTTGAAGAAAGATAAAGATTGATATCATGAGTACGTTTACAATATTTTTAATTTTAATTATCGCTGTTTGCCTTTTACTTGTTTTAGTAATTATGGTACAGAACCCTAAAGGTGGCGGATTGTCATCTTCTTTTGGTGGTGGTGGAACTCAAATTGCAGGTGGTGTAAAAAAGACTGGTGATTTTTTAGACAGAAGTACTTGGACGCTTTCTGCACTTTTAATCGTTTTAATTTTGCTATCTAATGTAGCATTGAAAGGGAATTATACTCAAGCAGATTCCAAATTACTTAACGGTGACGATATTGAAACAACGGTACCTGAAACGGTTCCAGAAGAAGTACCAGAAGCTGTTCCAACATCTAGTGGAACAAATCCTTCAGATACGCTTCAATAAAATAGTTTACCTATTTGAAAACAAACAAAATGCCAGCTTAAATGACAAGCTGGCATTTTTGTTTTATAAATTGTCAGTTTTTGTGCGTTGGCATAATTTCTGTCAATTAGCTAATATTCAATTTAAACTAAATACCTAAAATTTATAAAAATGGCTAAAGTTAACATTAAACCATTAGCAGATAGAGTTCTAATAGAACCTATGCAAGCTGAAACAAAAACCGCATCTGGCATCATTATTCCAGATACTGCAAAAGAGAAACCACAGAAAGGTAAAGTAGTTGCAGTAGGTCCTGGTACTAAAGATGAAAAAATTACTGTAAAAATTGGTGATTCTGTTCTTTATGGAAAATATGCAGGAACCGAATTAAAATTAGAAGGTAAAGATTACCTAATGATGCGCGAAAGTGACATTTTAGCAATTGTATAAATCTGCTTTAAGCTATATGCCCTAAGCTTTAAAAAATGAGAGATTTCAAAAAATATGATATTTGGAGATTAAGTCATGAATTTACTTTAAAAATATATGATTTAACCAAATCATTTCCTGACAAAGAAATTTACGGAATCATCTCTCAAATTCGTAGAGCATCATCTTCAATACCAACAAATATTAGCGAAGGCTGCGGTAGAGATTCTGATGCAGAGTTCAAACGTTTTTTAACTATTGCTTTAGGTTCAGCTTCTGAAGTTGAATATCTAATTATTCTTTCAAATGATTTAAATTATATTGATAAAGAATCTTTTAAAGAACTAAACACAGATATTAATACGATTAAACGAAAAATATATTCATTAAAACAAAAATTAACTAACGCCTAAAGCATTGAGCTTTTGGCACAAAGCATTATTAAAATGGCAAAAGATATTAAGTTTGATATAGATGCACGCGACGGCTTAAAAAGAGGTGTTGATGCATTAGCAAATGCTGTAAAAGTAACATTAGGACCAAAAGGTAGAAACGTAATTATTAGTAAGTCTTTTGGGGCACCACAAGTAACTAAAGATGGTGTAACCGTAGCAAAAGAAATTGAGTTAGAGAACGCCTTAGAAAACATGGGCGCTCAAATGGTAAAAGAAGTTGCTTCTAAAACTAATGATTTAGCTGGTGATGGTACAACAACAGCTACCGTATTAGCACAAGCAATAGTAAAAGAAGGTTTAAAAAACGTTGCTGCTGGTGCAAATCCAATGGATTTAAAAAGAGGTAT
>CAYTRI010000235.1:0-3071 GCA_964440105.1 uncultured Flavobacteriaceae bacterium | reverse complement strand
TTTGTAAAATAACACCGCTTCACTTACCTTTAGAAGGACTAATTACAATCTAAACATATTATGAAATTGCGACTCCTAACGCTCGCCCTGCTTTGGTGCGGTGCTTCACTATTTGCACAAGATTACTTTCCCGAAAATGATGGTGTAAAATCAAAAAACAACAACTACTATGCATTTACCAATGCAAAAATTTACGTGACTCCAACTCAGGTTATTGATAACGGAACTTTACTTATCCAAAATGGAAAAGTTGTTCAAGTTGGTAGTTCTGTATCAATTCCAAAAAATGCAGTGGTAGAAAATCTAAACGGTAAGTCTATCTATCCTTCTTTTGTAGATGCTTTTTCTGCTTTTGGAGTAGAGAAACCTAAAAGAACACCTGGTGGAGGTCGTTCTCCTCAATATGAGGCTACTCGTGAAGGTTTTTATTGGAATGACCATATAATGCCTGAGAATGACGCTGTAGAAAAGTTTAAGTACGATGCTAAAAAAGCAAAAGAACTTCGTAAAGCTGGTTTCGGAGCAGTTAACGCCCATATCCAAGATGGTATTGCAAGAGGTTCAGGAGTTTTAGTTGCACTTAACGATAATGGAGGCGATGCGGATAGAATTTTGGAAGACGCTTCTGCTCAATATTTTTCTTTCTCTAAGAGTGTTGCTAAAAGACAGTCCTACCCTACTTCATTAATGGGTGCAACTTCATTAATGCGCCAATTGTATTATGATATGGATTGGTATGCAAAAGGAAACGTTTCAACCAAAGACCGTTCTATTGAAGCACTAATAGAAAACAAAAACTTACCACAAATTTTCGCAGCAGGTAATAATGGTAATGTCGTAAGAGCAGATAAAATTGGTGACCAATTTGGAATACAATATGCTATTCTTGCTGGTGGTGATGAATACCAGCGTATAGATGCTATTAAAAACACTAATGCAAGATTAATTGTTCCTATTAATTTTCCTAAGGCATATGATGTTTCAGACCCATATGCAGCACAGTATGTTAACCTAAAAGATATGCGCCATTGGAATTTAGCGCCTACAAATCCAAAAGTGTTAGCAGATAATGGAATACAGTTTTCACTGACTTTACATGATTTAAAATCTCCTGCAGATTTTAAAAAGATGTTGATGAAAGCTATTAATCATGGGCTTTCTAAAACTAAAGCTTTAGAAGCATTAACTACAACGCCAGCGGCTATATTAGGAGCTTCTAGTCATGTAGGTAGTTTACAAACAGGCAGACAAGCTAATTTTTTAATTAGCTCTGGAGATATTTTTGATAAGAGCACTACGCTTTATGAAAATTGGGTGCAAGGACAGAAAAATGTTATTAATGATAAGGACCAAAAAGATATTCGCGGTGATTATAATTTAA
Organism: uncultured Flavobacteriaceae bacterium; assembly: GCA_964440105.1. Classification (GTDB taxonomy): domain Bacteria; phylum Bacteroidota; class Bacteroidia; order Flavobacteriales; family Flavobacteriaceae; genus Croceitalea. The sequence goes on along the minus strand of CAYTRI010000235.1, from coordinate 1,690 downwards.
CTGCGAGTGGTACAACTTATAAGATGGCTATTAGTGGAGAAGCTAGTAAACCAAAGATTGAGGTTAAACAAGATACCATCAAGTTAAAATCAAAACTAGCATACAAAAATGACTGGGTAAATCTTTCTTTTTCAACGGATGAAGGAGCAAAAATGTACCGAATGACTGGTGTTGTAACTTCTGATTCTGATAACATTAAAGGAAAGCTAGTTTTACCTAATGGAAAAGAATCCACATTTAGAGCAGTAAAAACAGCATCTTTTGAAGAGGCAGCCAAAAAAGCTGCAGAAACTGCTGTAAAACCTGAGCTTGTAGCAACTACCTATCCTAATATAGGCTATGGAAACGCTACCAAACCACGGCCAGAAAGTATGCTGTTTAAAAATGCTACGGTATGGACTGGCGAAGCCATTCTAGAAAACACAGATGTACTCGTTAAAAATGGGAAAATAAATAAGGTAGGGAAAGACTTAAGTGCTGGTGGTGCTAAAGTTATCGATGCTACAGGCAAACATGTAACAGCAGGTATTATTGATGAGCATTCTCATGTCGCCGCAATTTCGGTAAACGAAGCAGGGCATAATTCTACTGCTGAAGTACGTATGACCGATGTGCTTGACCCGGAAGACATCAACATTTATCGTAGTCTGGGTGGTGGTGTTACTACATTTCAATTGCTGCATGGTTCTGCAAACCCTATTGGAGGACAATCAGCCATCATCAAACTAAAATGGGGAGAAGATGCTGATGGGCTTAAATTTCCAGATATGCCAAAGTTCATCAAATTCGCTTTGGGGGAAAATGTAAAACAGTCCAATTGGCAAAGTTTTTCGCGTTTTCCACAAACTAGAATGGGTGTAGAACAGGTTTTTGAAAACTACTTTCAAATGGCAAAAGAATACGATGCTAAAAAGAAGAGTGGACAAGCCTATCGTTATGATGAAGAACTAGAAACGCTTGCCGAAATTTTAAATGGAGAACGTTTTATTAGCTGTCACTCTTATGTGCAAAGTGAAATTAACATGCTAATGAAAGTAGCCGATAAATTCAATTTTAAGGTAAATACCTTCACTCATATTTTAGAAGGCTATAAAGTAGCTGATAAAATGGCAGAGCATGGTGTAGGCGGTTCCACTTTTAGTGATTGGTGGGCATACAAGTATGAGGTTAATGACGCCATTCCTTATAACGCGGCTATTATGGCAAGCCAAGGCGTAGTAACGGCAATTAATAGTGATGACCGCGAAATGATTCGTAGACTAAACCAAGAAGCTGGTAAAACCATGAAATATGGTGGTGTATCTGAGATAGAAGCTTGGAAAATGGTGACTTTGAATCCTGCGAAATTATTGCATATTGACCATCGTGTTGGTAGTATAAAACCAGGAAACGATGCTGATTTAGTATTGTGGACAGATCACCCGATGTCCGTCTATGCAAAAGCAGAGAAAACAATGATTGAAGGAGCAGTATATTTTGATTTAGAAAAAGATAAAATGCAACGAACTGCAATCCAAGCTGAAAGAGCGAAGCTCATTAATATGATGCTGAATGAAAAAGCTGGCGGTGGTAAAACCCAAGCACCAAAGCAGAATAAGAAACGGAATTTTGAATGTGAAACTCTATAACGAGATGTTAGATGTTAGATGTTAGATGTTAGATGTTAGATGTTAGATGTTAGATGTTAGAT
>CAYTRI010000234.1:0-3079 GCA_964440105.1 uncultured Flavobacteriaceae bacterium | reverse complement strand
ACCAACTGAAATTTTCTCCTTAGCAAATATGATTGCTATGCCCATGTGGCTTCTAATGATTTTACTTCCTAAATGGAAAGTAACACGTTTCTTAATCGATTTTAAAATAATCCCAATCCTCCTAGCATTAGTTTATGCAGTCTATATTTTTCTAGCGATACAGATAGGTGGAGGAATGGATTTTGGTAGTCTTGCTTCTGTTATGGCATTATTCACCGAAGAAAACGCAGTCTTAGCAGGCTGGGTACATTATCTAGCTTTTGATCTTTTAGTAGGAATGTGGATGTTAGATAAAAACAAAGAATTAAAAATTCATCAATTGCTTATGGCCCCAATTTTATTTGGAACTTTTATGTTAGGTCCTGTTGGCTTTTTAGCATTCATGTTAGTCAAAACAATTAAAGAAAATCAAAAATGAAAACTTTAAATCAAGTCCTAAGTACTGTAAAAAAATCGAGTCCAATATTGTATTGGGTTGTAATTATACACTTCATATTTACTATAATATGTCTAATTGGTTTAGCCATTGATGATAGAACACTTATGGGCATCAACGTTTGGATTAAGCCATTAAAATTTTCAATCTCTGGTGGCATCTATATTCTTACCTTAGGGTTTCTAACAACCCTATACCCTTTCTCAAAAAGGAAAAAAAGTATTATCACCAATATAGTTGCTTTAACCTTATTAATTGAAATTGCTATTATCATTTATCAAGGGGCAAGAGGTGTACAGTCACACTATAATATCTCTAACCCATTTGACGGTATTCTTTTTGCAGCAATGGGGATTTTAATTGCTATAAACGTGATAATAATGGTATTGTTTATCTTCGAAACAGTACGGTTAAAATTAGACACAAGCAAAACTGTACAATGGGCTATTTTATTAGGCTGGATTATTGTAGTAGTTGGCAGTTGGGTTGGCGGACAAATGATTAGTCAAATGGGGCATAATGTTGGAGTAGCAGATGGAGGTGCCGGTCTACCTTTAGTAAATTGGAGCACAATTGCTGGCGATTTAAGGATTGCACATTTTTTTGGATTGCATGCCATACAGGTAATACCTTTATTTGCTTTATGGGTATCTAAAAAATGGAATGCAAGTACTAGAAACCAGTTACTAATAGTAACTATTTTTGGACTACTATATGCAGGCTGGATTGGGTATACATTTTACCAAGCAAAGCAAGGAATAGCATTAATTCAACTTTAAACTAAACATGTTTGTTAAAAACGAAAAACGAATAAAGTATTTAGGTTTTAATGACTTTTGGTTTATGGTCATTGGGATTATTATTCTAAGCTTTGTTACTGATTATCTTTTTAGCAAATCATTCTTTCGTCTTCCTTTTGGAGAAGCAATAATCAATTGGACTGTATCCTTGTTTTTTACCATTTGTAATTGGTTTATTATAAGGAAGGTTATTATTCTTTTACGGAAGAAGTACACCAAATTTGAAGATGTTGGAAAGCGCCTTGCACTATTGTTTCTTGCCATTGTAGGAACTGTTATACTTGTTGATTTTATTGGAAATAAAATCTTGACATTTATCTTTAAAAAAGACTATAATGCACAAAGCTTTTCTAAAGTTCTTTTACCTGTTATCATAATAAGTACAATGACCATGGCTATTTACGAAGCCATTTACTATTATATACGACTTAAAAAATCCATTAGGGAAGAAGAACAAGCAAAGCAAGCAGTGGTCCAGGCAGAACTAGATGCTTTAAAGAATCAGGCGCAACCACATTTTTTATTCAATACACTGAATACCTTAAGAGATATCATTGACCAAAACCCAAAGGAAGACGCAAAAGAATTTGTGGATAAACTATCGGATGTTTATCGGTTTATATTGGAGTCTGGAAACGTTAATCTTACATCTTTAAAAGAGGAGTTAAAATTTGCGAAATCATACATCCATATCCAGTCCGAGCGATTTGGAGAAAACTTAAAGTTAAATTGGGATATCCCGCTTAGTTCATTAGACAGCATGATAGTTCCTATGAGCCTTCAGCTTTTACTAGAAAATGCAATAAAACACAATGTTATTTCTAAAGCAAAACCATTAGTAATCAAGGTAGAAGTGAAAAATAATAATTTGATTGTCTCCAATAAGATGCAACCAAAATCTACACAATTACCATCTACAAAAGTTGGACTTAAGAATATTGAAAAGAGATATCATTTAATCGCAGGTAAATCAATTAAAATAAGCAAGGAGGACAATCAATTTCGTGTTTCTCTTCCATTACTAAACGTATCTGATCAAAAAAAACATCATGGAGGTACTTATAATTGAAGATGAATTGCGTGCTGCAAATCAACTGCAAAACATGCTAAAAGAATGTAGCTTCCAATATCAATTATTAGGCATTATTGATACTGTAGAAGATGCTGTAATATGGTTTGAAAAACATAATACTCCTGACTTAATATTTATGGACATCCAATTAGCAGATGGATTGAGTTTTGAGATATTCCAGAAATTAGATGTACAAGCACCAATAATTTTTACAACTGCTTTTGATCAGTATGCGATCCAAGCATTTAAAGTAAATAGCGTAGATTACCTATTAAAACCTATTCAAAAAGAAGAATTAAATAATGCCTTAAACAAATTCACTAAATCCAGTAAGCCCGCCGCCATAGCTCCAGCTATTTTAAAGCAGCTTTTAAATAGTATGCAAGAACCTAAAAGAGATGGCTTATTAGTTAAGGAAGGTAGTGGGTTAGTTCAAATTAAGGTTTCAGACTTTTTATATTTCTATTCCGAAGAAAGTATCACTTTTGGAGTAACCCAAAATAAGCGATATATAATTGATGAATCTATAGACCAATTATTTGACACCTTAGAACATAGTCAATTCTACAAAATTAATCGTGGACAATTAGTTTCAAAAAAAGCAATTGAAAAAATCAACCCTTACTTTAACCATCGTGTTAAACTTTCTATTTCTAACGCCAGAGATAAAGAGTTTATAGTTAGCAGGCAAAAAACAAGTGATTTTAAAAAATGGATGAATAGCTAAATTCTTTCTTGAATCTTCTTTAGTATTTAAAACCTTTCACCTCT
>CAYTRI010000233.1:0-3085 GCA_964440105.1 uncultured Flavobacteriaceae bacterium | reverse complement strand
CACCATTCAGGGGTTTCAAATTCTATTGTTGCATTACCATCTGTATCAGCTTTAAAATTTCCAATATCACCTTTATGGTAACCACCTTCTGCTCCCCATGCCGCATGAGGTTGAAAAGTTGGATTCCAATGACCACCGGTAGATTTACCGTCAGCTGAAGAACAATCAGCTTTTTCATGAATATGAATAGCATGTTCACCTTCTGTAAGTCCAGTTAATGATGCCATCATCTTTACTTCTCCATTTTCTTCCGTAAAAGTAACTTCGCCAGCTATTCCACTATCATTTTTGGGTTCCATTTGAAATTTGATAGATTCTACCTGAATTTCTTTCACAACAGTTTCTACTGCTTCTTCCATTTCTTCAGAAGCATTTTCAGCTTCTTTCTTGACTTCTTTACAACTGAAAGTATTTAATACTATAAGTGCTAAAGGAAGTGCAACTAATTTTTTCATCGTAAGTGTTTTATAGGTTTGCTACTAATTTACAGAATATATCTTCAGTGTCAATATTTTTTAATTTTACTGGCTTCTTAGCAAAGAAAAAAGACCACCTCTTGATGGCCTTTTAAATAATAATTAGAAATATTTTTTTATTCTTCTTCAGGCATTAGAATACCTAAGAAGTAATTATCATCTAAATACTTTTTTGCAACTTTTTGCAAATCACTTGCTTTAAGATTATTTACGTCTTTTTCATAAGATAATAACGCGTCCGCATTTCGACCTTCTTGATGGGCACGTAAAAGATTATCTAACCAAAACCTATTTGTTTTTATGGCTTCTTTACGCTGTACTAAATAAGTCTCTTTCACTTTAGCCATATCTTGCTCAGTAACTCCTTCGTCTTTTATCTTCTTTACTTCTGCAAGTGCTGCTGCAACAAGTTTATCTACATTTTCTGGTCCGCATGGGAAAGATATGCTAAATGTAAGATTAGAGAAAGATATTTTACTTAAACGACCACGAGCACCAACACCATAAACACCACCTTCTTCTTCACGTAATTTTTCAACCAATTTAATAGTTAAAACCTCACCAAGTGCAGCTACTACCATTGCCGTACTGCTATCATATGGAATTTCTTCTTCCCACACTATTGATACATTACTTTTTGGGTCTTTACCACGGTTTACAATATGTTTTTGAAAAGCATCTTTTCTTCTAAATTTTGTAGCAATATAATCTTCATTGCTGTTTTTGCCAGGTAAAGAAGCTAGGTATTTTTTAGCAAAATCTGCTACCTGTGCCTCATCAACATTACCTACAAGGAAATAATGGAAATCACCAGCATCTGCAAAACGCTCTTGATATTTTTTATAAGCTAAATCATAATCGGCTGCATCCATTTTTTCTGCAGTTGGGAAGCCTGTATATCTTGGATTACCTTCATTTCTAACTTTTCCTATTTGATCTTGAAAATAAAATTGCGGATTAGCCATTAGATTTCCTAAAAAGCTTTTCTGCTTTGTAATAAAGGAATTATATGCTTCATCGTCTTTATTCAAATCAGTAAAATATAAATGTACCATTTGAAATAGGGTTTCTAAATCTTTTGGTGCAGCAGAACCTCTAAAATTTTCACTAAAAGCACCAATAGATGGAGATACATTAGCAATTTTACCACTCATAAACTTATTGATATCTGTTAGAGATAAACCTCCAATCCCTGCTTGTGAAAGGCCACCATTTGCGAATGAGGTAGCTATATAATCTGCATCAGAATACAAACTTGTACCTCCTGGACTATAAGCACTAAATAAAACCTCATCATTTTTAAAGTCTGTCTTTTTATATGTTAATGTAGCACCATTGCTCAACACAAGTGTTGTAGTTCCTAAATTACTATTACTATTTGTTTTAGTAATATCACCAGAAACAGGCATTTTTTCGATTAATTTATTTCTTACTGCTTCATCTTCATAACCAACTATATCACCAGTCTCAACTTCTTTTAATAATGCTTTTACTTCATCTTCAGTAACTTGTTTTAAGCCTTCTTTTTCAGGCCCTGTAATAACTATAACACGGTTGTCATCATGCAAAAAGTCATTAATTAAAGCTCCTATTTCTTCTAACTGTATTGTAGGGAGTAATTTTTTTGTCATATCAAAAGACCACTCAATCCCTGGAATAGGATTATTATCTAGGTAATTACTTACATAAGAACCAACAATTCTGTTGCTTTCTAGTTTGTCTCTATCATTAAACTGCTTTTCTAAACGTGCTAGTAGACTTTTCTTTGCTCGTTCAAATTCACCTTTTTGAAAACCAAACCGTTTAACTCTCTCGTTTTCTTCTAAAATTGCACGTAGACCTTGTAATTGTCCTTCAGGGCTTGTATTAGCTATGGATTGGTATGCATTTTTTGTTCGAGCAAATGTCCCACCGTAATATGAAAACCCGAAAACAAATGGTGGATTTGCACTATTTCTCAATTCCCCAAGTCTATTGTTAATTAGGGTGGAAAATAGATTTTTCACCAAAGATTCACGGTAATCACTAACCGTTTTAACTTCAGGTGCCTCATATCTATCTTTATACATTACTTGTACGCGGCTAAAAGCAGCTTCTTTATCTGATGCAATAGCTATAAAAGTTTCTTCATGATTTGGTAGCTCATAAGCTTCTCTTTTAGTAGGATTTTCAGCTTTTGGAATTCCTGAAAAGTGGTCTTTAATCTTTTTCTCCATGGTTTCAACATCCAAATCTCCAACAGCAACAACTGCCATTAAATCTGGGCGATACCAGGTGTTGTAATAATTACGAACATCATCATAAGAAAAATTCTCAAGATTTTCTTTAGTGCCAATAGGAAGTCGATCTGCATACTTGGAGCCATACATCATTTTAGGTAAGGTTATACGTTGCATCCGCTCATCCGCTCCAAGCCTAAGACGTAATTCTTCTAGAACAACACCACGTTCTCCATCAATAGCTTCTTCCGATAATGTGGTATTATGAGCCCAATCTTCTAAAATTTGAAAACCCTTTTCTAGTTTTTCTGGATCATCGCTAGGAATGGGAAGAATATATACGGTTTCATCAAAGCTAGTGTATGCATTTAAGTCAGCACCAAATTTTAC
>CAYTRI010000232.1:1438-3104 GCA_964440105.1 uncultured Flavobacteriaceae bacterium | reverse complement strand
GTATGAATTACTTGATGGATTAAAGAAGCTGCTAGTTTAGCGGTTTGATTATCCCTATCGTATTTTGGATTCATTTCCGCAATATCCATGCTAATTACTTTTTTTGAAGCAAAGATTTTTTTAAGACATGCTATTACAATATATGGAGTGTAACCCATTGGAGAAGCTGCGCTAACCCCTAGTGCAAAAGCAGATGAAAACCCATCTAAATCTATAGTAATGTAAACAGCATCTGCTTTTTTTAAGAAGGTATCCAGTTGTGAATGAATCTCATCTAAATGATTCATAGAAAATAAATCCCTCAGTATATATTCTACATTTAGTTTATCTGCTGTTTTAAAAAGTTGCGCATCATTAGCATCTTCTCGAATGCCTAAACAGAGGTAATGAAAGTCTTTATTTTCTTCGGCGATTTGAAAGAAAGGAGTGCCTGAGTTATTTCCAGATTCATTTGAACGTAAATCAAAATGTGCATCAAAATTTATGACACCAATTTTAGAAGTAGGTTTTTTTGATTTCAAATAGTTTTTGACCCCATTATAGTGTCCATAAGCAATATCATGACCTCCTCCTAGCAGAATTGGGAATGTATTTTTTTCTAGTAGTAGCGTTACTTTTTCTGTTAGTAGTTTTTGCGAAGCTTCCATATCTTCATTCTCGCAAGAAACATCTCCAACATCTATTACATGTTCTTTGTCTGATAAATGATTGGGCATTTTTCCTAGTTGAAGTCGTATCGCACTAGGACCGTCTTTTGCCCCAACTCTTCCTTGATTTCTTTTTACACCTTCATCAGAAGAATAACCTAAAAGTGCAACCGTTTTTTCTTTGGCTTTTTGGAGCGATAAAATAGGACAGAGGTTAATCTTTTCATGTAGGTAAAGTTCTCGGTTAGAAACTCTACCAGTCCAGTTTTCTTTAGATGGGTTTTGATATGCCATAGCAATTAAAATAAATTATCTAAAAGCTCATTCTCCACTAGATTAGGCAAAGTGACTTTGAGCTGTGGCGTACGTTCCATTTCACGTTTTATGGCAAACATAGCTTCCTTATTTCTAGCCCAACTTCTTCTAGAAATGCCATTATTTACATCGTAAAAAAGCATGTTTTTTAATCGCCTTTCTGCTTCTTGGGAGCCGTCTAATAACATTCCAAACCCTCCATTCATTACCTCGCCCCAGCCAACACCGCCACCATTATGAATAGATACCCATGTAGCACCTCGAAAACTATCTCCAATTACATTATGTATTGCCATATCTGCCGTGAATTTACTGCCGTCGTAAATATTACTTGTTTCTCTAAAAGGGGAGTCCGTTCCACTAACATCATGATGATCACGACCCAGAACTATAGGAGCAGAGATATTTCCATTTTCAATAGCTTGATTGAATGCTTCTGCAATTTTCATTCTGCCCTCTGCATCAGCATATAAAATTCGTGCTTGAGAACCCACGACCAATTTATTCTGCTCAGCTTCCCTAATCCATGTAATATTATCCTGCATTTGCTGCTGAATTTCTTCTGGCGCAGTTACTTTTATTTCTTCCATTACTCTAAGCGCAATGGCATCTGTTTTTTGTAAGTCTTCTGGGTTTCCAGAGGTACATACCCAACGGAAAGGGCCAAAACCATAATCGAAACACATTGGGCCCAAAATATCTTG
>CAYTRI010000232.1:0-1338 GCA_964440105.1 uncultured Flavobacteriaceae bacterium | reverse complement strand
TACCATCCGCGCGAGATGATTCTAGTAAAAAGGCATTTCCATAATCAAAAAAGTAAGTCCCTTTTTCACTGTGTCTATTGATAGCTTCCACTTGTCTTCGTAAAGAGGCTTGAACTTTTTCTTTATATTTCTTTGGATTATCAACCATCATTTGGTTAGCATCATCAAAAGATAAGTCAACTGGATAATAACCACCTGCCCAAGGATTGTGTAATGAAGTTTGATCAGAACCTAAATGTACGTAGATGTCCTCTTCATAGAATTGCTCCCATACTTCAACAATATTACCGATATATGCTATCGAAACCGCTTCATTAGCGCAAATGGCTTCCCTAGTTCTAATAACAAGTTTATCAATATCATCTATAAGAACATCTACCCAACCTTGTTTATGTCTTTTTTTAGCTGCATTTGGGTTTACTTCTGCACAAACAGTAATACAACCTGCAATATTACCAGCTTTTGGTTGCGCGCCACTCATACCACCGAGACCAGCAGTTAAAAAGATTTTTCCATTAGGTGAATCTCCTTTGTCTAATACTTTTCTAAAAGCATTCATTACTGTAATTGCAGTACCATGTACAATACCTTGCGGTCCAATATACATGTAAGAACCAGCAGTCATTTGTCCATATTGGGTTACACCAAGCGCATTGTATTTTTCCCAATCGTCAGGTTTTGAATAATTAGGAATCATCATTCCATTGGTAACTACAACTCTTGGTGCTTCTTTTGAAGAAGGAAAAAGCCCCATAGGATGCCCAGAATACATATGCAATGTTTGTTCATGGGTCATTTCTGCCAAGTATTTCATGGTTAACAGATATTGAGCCCAATTTTGAAAAACTGCTCCATTTCCACCATAAGTAATTAATTCTTCCGGATGTTGCGCTACAGCAGGGTCTAGATTATTCTGAATCATGAGCATGATGGCTGCCCCTTCACTAGTTGTAGAAGGATAATCACTTAAGGGTCTTGCATAAATACTATAATCTGGCTTAAATCGAAGCATATAGATTCTGCCAAAATCATTTAGTTCTTGAGCGAACTCTAATGCTAATTCTTTGTGCCAAGTTTTTGGGAAATAGCGCAATGCATTTTTTATCGCAAGCTTTTTTTCTTCTTTTGATAGAATTTCTTTGCGTTTAGGAGCGGGGTTTCCATTTTTAGGATAGAACTTCTTTTCTGGAAGCTCATTAGGAATTCCCTGTAAAATTTGATTTTTAAATGAAAGTTCCACTGCTGTTTTCATAGAATTTTATGCCTATTCATTTTAATTATATTTTACCATCAACCATCAACCATCAACCATCAACCATCAACCATCAACCATCAACC
>CAYTRI010000231.1:0-3172 GCA_964440105.1 uncultured Flavobacteriaceae bacterium | reverse complement strand
AAGAACTCTACCGAAAATATTCTGGAGTTCTTTTTGGAATGTGCCTTAAGTATTCGCGTAATAAAACTGAAGCGGAAGATAACCTCCATGATAGTTTTATGACCATTTACAATAAGATTGGACAGTTTACAAACAAAGGCTCTTTTGAGGGTTGGATGAAACGCATTACAGTGAATACTGTTTTACAAAAATTTAGAAAAGAACAGTACCTAAATGTGGTTTCTGAAAATATGGGTGAAGAGGTAGATATTGAAAGTGATTATACTGAGGATATTAAACTATCAACATTACTAGGTTACATTCAAGAACTACCCAATAAGTACCGCCTAACTTTTAATCTATATGTTCTTGATGGTTATACCCATAAAGAAATTAGTGAGCTTTTAGGAACATCGGCTGGAACATCAAAATCAAATTTAGCTAGAGCTAAAATGATTTTAAAAGAAAAAATAGAAAAAGAAAATATAAACATTGCTTAAGTGTATTAAGAATGGAAAAAAATAATTTAGAAAAACTCTACCAAGAGAAGTTGAAAGACTTCCGTGAGATTCCTGACGAGAAAGTTTGGGAATCAATCGCGGCATCCTTGGATAGAAAGAAAAAGAAAAGGGTAGTTCCTATTTGGTGGAAATTAGGAGGTGTAGCAGCATTATTGGCTATGCTATTTTATGTTGTAAATCCATTTGAGGATAATAGTATTCCGGTTAACGAAACTACAGATATAGAATCGCCTGCTAACAAAAAATCAAATGATTTAAAGGAGAATCAAAATCTTGTTAATGATACTATTAATCAGCTAGATAATACTAGAGTAGCTGAAGTCGAAGAAGATAGAAAAGGTGACGAGGTTAACGAAATTCAAATAGCAAATACGAATTCTGATAAGTCCAACAGCACTCTTAATTCTAACTCAAACATCAAAAATGAAATTGTTGAAATAGTTAATAACAAGGCGAAAAAACATAATAGTATAGGTAAAGAGCAAGTTGTTATAGCAGAAAATCAGAAGCTAGATAATAAAGAAGAGCAAGGCGAAAAAAATCAATTCGGTTTTAAAAAATCCACAGAGAACTCTAAAACAAGTTCTATAGTTTCTGCAGACATAGACGCCAAAAAAGAAAATATTATTTCAAATCAAAAAGAAAATTTTGACAAACAATTATCCGATAAAAAAGAAGCTATTGCAACAACTACTATTGATTCTGAGGTAAAAGACGATAAAAAATCAATTTTTGATGCTATTAAAGAGCAAAAAGAAGAGGACGTTGCTATAGTTGAAAACAAACAAAACAAATGGTCTGTTGGCCCATCTATTGCTCCAGTTTATTTTGATGCGGTAGGTACTGGGTCGCCTATTCATTCTAATTTTGCAGAAAATTCTAAATCTGGTAATATCAACTTAAGTTACGGCTTAACTGTTGCTTATGATTTAGGTAAGCGTTTTAAGGTACGTTCTGGTATACATAAGGTGGACTATGGTTACGATACTAATGAAGTAGTTTTTTCTTCATCTTTAGCAACAAATAGTACTGCTACTATTGATAATATTAATTTCTCACAAACCTCTAGGACTATAGTTGTAGAGAGCAAAAAAGCAAGTGATAATACACTTGTAAATTCAAATACTGATGATTTTTCAGCACAAAGCCCAGCAAGAGATGGCCGCATGTCACAACAATTAGGTTATCTAGAAGTTCCTCTAGAGTTAAATTATACTCTAGTAGATAAAAAAGTAGGCATTAATCTTATTGGAGGCTTTAGTTCATTGTTTTTAGTAGATAATTCTATTTCATTACAATCTGAAGGTCTTGTTACTGAAATTGGAGAAGCCAACAATGTAAATTCAGTAAACTTTAGTTCCAATTTCGGAGTTGGATTTAGTTATGAATTTTCACCTAAGGTTCAAATTAACTTAGAGCCTGTTGTTAAATATCAATTAAATACATTTTCAGAAACTGCGGGTAATTTTAATCCGTACTCTGTAGGGGTTTATAGTGGGGTTCGATTTAGTTTTTAATCCACATTGTGGAGTTTAATTCTCAGGAGCTTGTCTGGAAATGAGAAGACTGTATTTCTATTATATGTCTCGAGAGCTTGTCCCGCGGCAGTTAATTAAAATATGACCATTACGGTTAAAAAAGTTGGTTAGGTTGTGTCGCGCTAGCGGCATCCAAAAACACCTCGTTACTTTGGCGAGGTGTTTTTAATTAAATGAATATAACTATGAACAAAAATTTCCTTTTATTTAGCTTTTTAACATTCAGTATTTTTACGTTTTCACAAGAAAATAAGGGCATTGACAATCCTTTAGAAGATAAAAACGAACTAAAGATTAATGGTCTCTTTTTTATTTTAGGAGCAGTAGAGCTAGATTATGAGTATTTAATAAACGAAGAATCTGGGTTTGGTGTGGATGTTCTTTTTGCCTATGATGACTCAGATATTGATATTAACTACTACATATCACCATATTATCGACAATATTTTGGGAAGAAGCCGGCATCTGGGTTTTTTGTTGAAGGTTTTGGGATGCTAAATTCCGTTGAGGATTTTGTTTATACCCCTAGTACTAACGGAGATGAGTTCTTTTTTGACGGTAATGAAGAAACCGTAACAGACTTTGCTTTAGGTATAGGTGCTGGAGCTAAGTTTTTAACTAAGCGAGGTTTTGTTGCAGAAATAAGCCTAGGAGTAGGGCGTAATCTTTTTAATAATGATAGGGATTATACCATAGTTGGCAAAGGTGGAATTAGTATAGGGTATCGCTTTTAAGGATTTTCTAGCAACTCGTTTAAAACAGTTTCTCGTACTTCTTCTCTTAAGGTAGAAGTGTCTTCTACACCTAATAACTGAGTATTTACAAAGTGATGTACTTTTACTCTAAGTCTTCCCGGTCCTCCACTAAAAAAAGTCCAAGAAAAGCGTTTTTTACAATCTAAAAATGAAATTGGAACAATTGGTATATTGTGTTTAATTGCCATTCTAAAAGCACCATCTTTAAAGCTATCTAACACCACATTTTCACCTGGCACACCACCTTCTGGGAAAATACATATACTCAACCCTTGCTTTAACCGATGTTGAACCCTACGGTATACTGCCGTTCTACTTTTGGGGTCATTTCTATTTACTAAAATACATACCCGCTTATAGAAAAAACCAAATAATGGAA
>CAYTRI010000230.1:0-3184 GCA_964440105.1 uncultured Flavobacteriaceae bacterium | reverse complement strand
TGGTTAGCCTCATCTTCATCAAACTGTGCAGTTTCATTATTCCAATGCAAGGTTTGGTTAGGAAAACGCCCTGCTATTACCCCTAACAAAATAGTTTCCGTTAAGCGGGCTGCATACGAAAATGGTGCGGTAACCTCATCTTTTCCCATACAAGCATCTATAAATTGGTGGTAGTGTTTTGGTCCTTCAGAAGCATAATCACGGATAGGAGCACCCATATTATTTGCTTTTGTAAGCGCTGCAATCTCTGCAGAGATATCTACATATTTACCATCTACAATTTTCATGGGTAATTGCATAAAATGTGGTAGTAATAACCGTCCTTTTTCACCTACAAACATAGCACCTTGGTCTGGTAATTTTCCTTCAGTTGCTACTTTGGTTTCTAAAGACATTTTATCCTCCATCGATTCCGCCTCTTCAGAGCTGCTTTCTGAACTTGCAGCTGCATTAGGCACTATTAAATCTTCATGAATTTGGTTTGGAGCTCCTGGCCCATCGTACCAAATCCACTTAAATTCATCTGTCGTATACTCCGTACCCGGAAACTCATAGGTGACCACATTATTCTCTGGAAATCCGAATCCATTTGGTTCTCTGCAGCTGTTCATTATCGTTTTAGGCACATCTAATGCCAAAGCATTGTATGGTGTGTCAAAAATATGAACCCCCATATCACCCAAAGTACCACAACCGTAGTCCATTAGTTTTCTCCAATTACCAGGGTGATACAACTCATTTTTATAAGGACGTTCGGCGGACGTTCCTAACCAAAGATTCCAATCTAAATTTTCTGGTACAGGATCGCTCCCTTCTGGCATAGGACCATCATAACCCCAATTTTTAGGGGACCACGCATGTACCGTATGTACTTTACCAATAATACCAGATTGTATTAATAAAGTCGCTAGCTTGTAATCATAGAAAGAATGCACTTGTATGCCCATTTGTGTTACCAAGTCTTTTTCTTTGGCTAGTTTTCGCATTTGTCTAGCTTCAGATACATGATGTGTTAGTGGTTTTTGGCAATAAACGGATTTACCCATATCCATAGCCATCATAGAAGCAGGCGCATGTGTATGGTCTGGTGTGGATACGATTACCGCATCAATTTCATCCTCCATATCACTAAGCATTTTACGATAATCTGCATATAGTTTAGCACTAGGGTGCTTTTCAGAGGCTTCTTTTAGCTTATTAGAATCTACATCACAAAGCGCAACGACATCAACTTTAGCGTGCGAAGAAATATCTCTTAAATCTTCGGCACCCATATTACCTACTCCAATATGTGCAGTACGAATGCGTTCTTTTTTTACCACTGTTTCTTTAGTTTCTTTCTCTTTACAAGAAAATACCACTGAAGGAATAACAGCAGTAGAAGCTGCAAATAAGCTCGATTTTTTTAAGAATTCTCTTTTTTCCATACTGCTGCTATAAACGTTTTATTTTAATGTTTTTAAACCACAAAGGACTATCATGATCTTGTAGGCCAATATAGCCTGACTTAAATGTACCATATTTTGGATAATCTTTCCATTTCCCTTTTTGTTTGCGTTCTTCCCAATCAGCATTCCATGGGGTAAAAGAAACTATCTTTTTCCCGTTTAACCAATGTTCAACCAAATCTGGTGTAAATCTAATTCTAGAGGTATTCCACTCCCCTGCTGGTTTTGTAATTTTTTGAATTGTATCTGGCACATACATGGCATAATCAGCACCTGTTTTCTGCCACTCTTCTAGCTTAGCATCATTAATTTCTTCCCAGCCCAAATCATCTAACAACTGGTATTCTGGAGCAACTTCTGGTGGCCCCCAATCTCCTTCTTTTATATGGTAAAGAATGCCACTATTGCCCCCTTTAGGTAATTTCCATTCTAGGTATAATTCAAAATTATCGAACTCCTCTGCTCCATATATAATGTCTTTACCTCCTTTTCTTTCAGATTCTAATCGTTTTTCGGTGTCAAAGGTTAGAGCACCATCTTCTATTACCCATTGTTCCGGTAAAGCATCTCCGTTATAAGCTCGCCAACCTTCAGTGCTTGTGCCATCAAAAAGATAAGTCCATTCATTTTCACTTGTAGCATCAACCGCTGTATTTTCAGCTTCTTTTTTCTCGCTTTTACAGGAAGTAAAAAAGACAAAAGCTGCTACAATAACTAAACTATTTAAGTATGTATTTTTCATTAAATTATTTATACCTCCAACTTGTTAAATCCGCTCCAGCAGGCGCACTTTCTGCAATACGTTTCATTATTTTTGGAACATACATGCTATTGTATCGCATTCTAGTAATGTGATTAGGTAACTCAGGGTCACCGTTCCAACAATGCTCTGCTTTATCTCCATATAAAACTTCACCATCATAATAAGGGTCTGTAGTCTGTTCTAAAAAGTCTTCCATTAAATAAACCGCATTATTTAAATAGTAATTATCCATATCTCCGCAGTAGATATGAATCTTGCCTTTTAAATTCTCCCCTAGTTTATCCCAATCTCGTTCTAAAATATGTCTTAAGTCAAAATTTTCTTTCCAATAGTTAGCCACTTCGGGATTAATGTCCCCAGTTTTTTTATCCCATATTCGCTCTGGATATCCTTCCTCGTTTTGTGGGGAGTAGGTAGCTTCCCAAATATCCCATTGTTGTCCTGATCTAGATTTTGTGCCTAAAACCAATTCTAAATGATTTTCATCTTTAATCGTTGAGCTTATTTGCCCCAAATAATCGCGACGTGCTGGCACTTCTAGTTTTTTATTCTCGCTTTTGTAGTAGTAGGCATTTTTATCTTCGTAGATATTAGTTAAACAATACGCGCTAAAATCTATGGGGTCTGGGCAAGCAGCAAAACAGCCATTGTATTCATTAGGATATTTAACTTGAACCGCCAAAGCCTCCCAACCACCAGTAGAACCTCCATATAAAAATCGCGACCAACCTTCTCCCATTCCTCTAAACTCTTTTTCAATATGTGGAATTAATTCATAGGTTATTGCATCTCCGTAAGGACCCTGGCTGGCAGAATTAACTGCATAGGAATCATCATAATAAGGTGTTGGATGTTGAATTTCAATGATTAAAAAACGCGGAAAATCTGGTTCATTCCATCGTTTATAAAAATCATAGGCTTCCTGTTCTTGGATGATATTATAACCATCAACACCAAAACGAGCAGAATATTC
>CAYTRI010000229.1:0-3239 GCA_964440105.1 uncultured Flavobacteriaceae bacterium | reverse complement strand
AGAAATTTGAGGAGTTAATTTTACTTCATTTCTCCTCGTAAAGAGGTCTCAAAAATAGTCTTAAACAGCGTATTAGAAACTCCACTGCCTATAAGATACATTGCCTTTGTAATTGCAGCTTCAAATGTAATGTCCTTACCATTAACAAGTTGTATCTTTTTTAACAGCTCACTTGTTTCATAATGACCCATTGTAACGCTACCTCCTGCACATTGCGTAATATTAATTATTTGCAAACCTTTAGCGATTGCTTTTTTTAGCTTATCAATAAACCATTTATCTGTTGGCGCATTACCTGCGCCATAAGTTTCTAAAACCAGAACCTTAAGATTTTCTGTTGCAAGTACTGCATCTAAAATAGCTTCATTTATTCCAGGGAATAACTTTAAAGATCCAACATCACTACTCATGCCTTTATGAACTTTCAATTTTTTCTTCCTTCCCTTTTGATTCAGTAGGAAAGAAGAATTGACTTTTAAATGCACTCCAGACTCTGCAAGCTCTGGATAATTAGGAGAGCTAAAAGCCTCAAAATGTTCCGCATTTATTTTTGTAGTACGATTTCCTCGATACAATTTATATTCAAAATAAAGACCAACTTCTTTAATAACTGGAGAATTCTTTTTTTGTAAGGAAGCAATCTGAATTGAGGTAATTAGATTTTCCTTCGCATCTGTTCTTAAATCACCAATGGGCAATTGCGATCCAGTAAAAATTACTGGCTTTGCTAAGTTCTCTAGCATAAAGCTTAAAGCGGAAGCCGAATAACTCATTGTATCACTTCCGTGTAATACCACAAACCCATCATGACTTTCATAATTAGCTTCTATAATTGAAGCGATATCCACCCAATAATCAATATTCATATTGGAGGAGTCAATAGGGTTCTCAAATGAAACACTATCAATATTACAATCTAATTGGTTGAGTTCTGGAATATGTTTTAACAGTTCATCAAAGTCAAAAGCTTTTAAAGAACCCGTTTCATAATCCTTAACCATACCAATGGTACCGCCTGTATAAATGAGTAGTATGTTTGGTTTTTGTTGCATCTTATTAAACTATATACCGAATATTTCTTTAGAATTCTCAGTGGTAATTCTAGAAACTTCCTCCTCACTAAGACCGTAAATTAAAGCCAATTTTTCTAATACCTTAAGTATATAAGAACTTTCATTACGCTTTCCTCTGTAGGGGACTGGAGCCAAATAGGGCGAATCTGTTTCTAACACAATATGTTTTAAATCAATTAGATGCAGAAACTGGTCTATTTTTCCATTCTTAAAAGTAGCAACGCCACCAATACCTAATTTCATGCCATAAGAAATTGCTTGATTTCCCTGTTCTAATGTTCCCGTAAAGCAATGAAAAATCCCAAATAAGTCATCCCCTTTTTCTTCTTCTAAAATTTCGAATATTTCATTAAAAGCATCACGACAATGGATAACAATAGGCAGTTTGTATTTCTTAGCAAGTTTAATTTGTCTTCTAAAAGCATCTTGTTGTTGATTTAAGAACGTTTTATCCCAGTATAAATCTATCCCAATTTCCCCAACAGCAAAAAACTTTCTATGGGTTAACTGTTGCTCAACATGTGCTAGTTCTTCCTCATAATTCTCTTTTACATGTGTTGGATGCAAACCCATCATTAAAAAAACATTATCTGGATATGACTTTTCTAACTCATACATTGATTCCGTATATGTAGAGTCAATTGCCGGAATAAAAAAACGTTTTACTCCTTCATCCATAGCTCTAGAAATCATCGCTGCCCTATCATCGTCAAAAGCCTCGCTGTATAAATGAGTATGCGTATCCGTTATAATCATATGGCAAAAATAGGTTTATCTTTATGAAGACAAAAGATGGGATTTAAAAAGTAGAATTTATAGTCATTCCAAGTGCACTTCGACTGCGCTCAGTGTGACACGCTCAGTGTGACGGAAATTTTCAAAAAGAACTTTTCTCGATACAATTTTTTGACCTTTAGTTCAAAAAACCACTCGAAATGACATTAGATACGGCTTTTTAAACACACTCTTTTAGTAAATCAGAATATGAAATCACTCAAAAAATATTTAAAAGCAAAAAAATACACACGAATACCCTTGGTTTTTACGGAAACAAATCATTTTGAAGTATCCGCAAAAATCAATGGAGTTTCTGGACGTTTTATTTTAGATACTGGTGCTTCTAACACTTGTATTGGAATGGATAAAATTGAGTTTTTCCATTTAATTTCTGAAGCTACAGAAATAAAAGCTGCTGGAGCAGGTGCAACCGAAATGGAAACTTTGGTTTCTAATAAAAATGAAGTGCAACTTGGAGATTGGAAAAAGAAAAAGCAAAAAATAGTGCTTTTTGACCTAGTACATGTTAATGAAGCACTAACCGCTCACAAAGCTTTACCTGTAGATGGTATTATTGGGGCTGATATTCTTAAAAAAGGGAAAGCGATTATTGATTATGATAAAAAGTGTTTGTATTTGAAGAACAAATAAGTGTGTAATAGGATTATCTAAAAGTATATTGTTAACTATCGATAATGTTTATTTTTCTTTTACTACAAGAGTTTTAGCCAATCTATCTTTCAAACTCCTTTGTTTATTAGAATCATCTGAAATGAGCATTATTAAATCTACAAGGAAGATAATTGAAAAGAAACAGTTAAAAATTCCAGCCAATGGATAAGTGGATTGTACTGCTTGAGAAAATTCCCAAAACCCATTCAATTCAGTTAGACTAGGATTATCATAAGCCAAAAATTGAACTGGCAAATAAATTAAGGCAGGCAACATAAAAATTAAACTTCTTAAAAGTGATTTTTCAAAGCTGATTTTTTTCAGTTCTAAATCTGTCACTTTTAAGCCAAGAGTCATTTTTCCTAATGTAGCTTGATACTTGCTTTCCATTATTGGTTTATAAAAAAGTCCAATTAAAGCAATTGGCAAATAGAGATAAAAACTCTTTAAAGTAATAAAATTAAGGTAGTTAAGTCCAAAAGAAGGGATTCCAATTATTATAGCATCTATAATGTAAGCGCCGAATCTGTCCCAAAATTTTCCGTATACTATTTCTTCCGTCATTTAGATTATGATTAATGACTAACCTTAACAGCCATATAGTTATTAATTATATTCCCAAATCAAAAAAGTTACAACTCCAACGCTTTCTTTACATCCCCTTCCATCAATAATTCTTGTGGGTTTTCTAATGCTTCTTTAACTGCAACCAAGAAA
>CAYTRI010000228.1:0-3244 GCA_964440105.1 uncultured Flavobacteriaceae bacterium | reverse complement strand
ATTATCCAAAAGAGAGAGCAAATGATAAAGTATCTCCTTGGTTAGAAGCTTTTGTAAATGCAAGAAATTGGGTTGAAAACAATTCTTAATGAGAAGTTTATTTTTAATCTTAGGTTTCATAATTATTTTAAACGTTAACGCGCAAGTAAAGGATACTATCTATATTGATGAAGAAGTTAAAATTATTTCAAAATCAGAGTTTATTTTAAAAAATAATAGTAAGCTTTACTATGCATTTTCATATAAGAAAGGAGACACCATCGCGAATAGGTTATTTTTTTCTTATAAGATGGATAGGTTAAAGGAGAAATCTAAAAATCAGCTTTTTAGTCTATTATCTAATAGAAATAATGTTGACACTAGTAAACAAATTTTAATTCATTATCGGGATACTTTATTTTCTAAAGTTAATTATCCAAGGAATGATTCTATAATCTATACATGTAAACATCACACTAATAAAAATACTTTTAAAAGTTTTATTAGAAATACAAAAAAATGCGTATCAAATAAAAATAAAGAGAATATCAATGCATATCATTTCTTCAAGTATAACATGGATTCTTCAAGCGCATTGGATACCAAATTATTCTTTAAGGACCCACTTGGAATTATTAGAAAACTTTTTCATAATGAAGATGGTTTTCATCGATATTGGGCTGTTCTAATTTTTCCTGATGGAAGGTTTATAGTAAACAATAGAATTCATCTAAGCTATCACGAAATTGATTGGAATCAACTTAAGAAAGGTAAGGAATGGGATAAAAACTTTACCAAATTCAAGTATGATTATTTACAATTGAATCGAAATGCAAATTTCTATGATTGATAAATTCATACTGAAAACGATTGTTTATAGACAACGCACAAGCTTTTGTTAATGCTAAAGTCTGGGTAGAGCAGAATTCGTAAATTCATGGTTCTAACTTCAACCTAGAACCATGAAAGAACAAACGCCATCCGTAAACAGAAGAAGTTTCATTAAAAAATCATCATTACTAACTCTTGGAGCTCTTGGCACCACTGCAGTAATGGCAGCGCCTCATCTACAACCTTTGCATCCTTTACAAAGTTTTAGTCAAGACAGCGATGTAAACATTGTAGGACCAAAAGAAGGCTATACACCACAAGTTGGTACTTTGGTGTCTATGATGAATTGGATGCGTATGGTTATTCTTGCACCTGTAAGAGGCATGGGCGTTTCGGATCTTGATTATTTGGTAGATGATGATGCAAATAGCATTGGAGCTATGTTAATGCACTTGGCAGCCACTGAACGTTTTTATCAAATTCACACCTTTGAGAATAAATCTTGGGGTGATTGGTCTAAAGAAGATTCTGAAAAATGGTCTGTTGCGTCTGGGTTAGGTGCAAAAGCTCGTAAAGAGATAAAAGGAAAACCTTTTGACTATTACCTAGAGAAAATGACTAAAGTAAGAAATCATACACTCGAAGAACTTAAAAAGCGTGATGATGATTGGTTATTAGCTATTGATAATGATTGGCCTTGGGGTCCAACCAATAACTATTGTAAATGGTTTCATGTATGCGAACATGAATCAAATCATAATGGTCAATTTAAGTTTATAAAATCAAGAATTTCTTAACTAATGACTATACGCTTGGCTATTAAATCTGATGTTCCTGCAATAGTTGAAATGATTGCAAACGATAAATTAGGTAAACTTCGCGAAAATTATCAAAATCCCTTGCCTGAAAAGTATTATGAAGCATTTCAAAATATTTCAAATGACCCTAATCAAGAATTAGTGGTAATTGAGGATAATAATAAAGTAATTGGAACATTACAACTCTCTTTTATTCAATATCTAACTTATCAAGGTGGAATAAGAGCTCAAATTGAAGCAGTACGAGTTCATGAAGATTATAGAGGCAAAGGTATTGGTCAAAAATTATTTGAGTGGGCCATTTTAAAAGCAAAAGAAAAAAGAGCCCATGTTGTTCAATTAACAACAGACAAAAAACGCCCAGAAGCATTAGCTTTTTATGAAAAACTTGGTTTTAAAGCTTCCCATGAAGGAATGAAACTTCATTTACTATAAGATTATCAATTATTTAGCTTCTTTTTTAGAAAAGTCATTTTAAAATCCCGCTTGCTTTGCCTATTTTGCAATTACTTAATAGAAACTTAGTATGCAGACGGTAACTAGACTTTTCGATTTTCCTTAT
This sequence comes from uncultured Flavobacteriaceae bacterium, assembly GCA_964440105.1. Lineage (GTDB taxonomy): Bacteria > Bacteroidota > Bacteroidia > Flavobacteriales > Flavobacteriaceae > Croceitalea. The sequence goes on along the minus strand of CAYTRI010000228.1, from coordinate 1,054 downwards.
TATCAATTAGAAAAATTTCCATTAGAAAAATCATTGGTCACTAAATATGACGGAAAGTGGCAGGCAACCTCTACTAAAGAATTCATTAATAAGGCTAATGCATTAAGCAGAGGTCTTTTACGCCTTGGGGTAAAGGCTAACGATAAGATTGCAGTTATTTCTTCTACAAATAGAACAGAATGGTGTATTTGCGATATTGGTATTTTACAAACTGGTGCCCAAAATGTTCCCATTTATCCAACAATTTCTGAGGAAGACTACGAGTATGTACTTAATCATTCTGAAGCAAAATTTTGTTTTGTTTCTGATGATGAAGTATTGCAAAAGGTGTTATCTATTAGCGGAAAGCTAAAAAAATTGAAAGATGTTTATTCTTTTAATGAGCTGAGCAATTGTAATAGTTGGACAGAGGTTTTAGAAAAAGGAAAAGACGATTCAAACCAAGAGGAATTAGATAAAAGAAAAGCTGACGTTAAACCTGAAGATTTAGCTACTTTAATATATACTTCAGGAACTACTGGTAGACCAAAAGGAGTAATGCTTACTCATGACAACATTACTTCAAATGTGCTTTCTGCTGTAAAGAGAATCCCAATTAAGAATGGTGAAAAAGTTTTAAGTTTTCTTCCGCTCTGTCATATTTTCGAAAGAACCTTTTCTTATGTTGCACAATACAATTGTCTAGAAATTCATTTTGCTGAGGGCATGGATAAGATAAGTGATAATATAAAAGAAGTACATCCTGCCTTTATGACCGTGGTACCACGGTTGGTGGAAAAAGTTTATGACGCTATTGTTGCAAAAGGTACTGCCCTAGACGGTGTAAAGAAAAAATTATTCTTTTGGGCCGTTGAGCTTGGGTTCAAATTTGAACCTTATGGCAAAAACGGTTGGTGGTATGAGAAACAATTGGGAATAGCACGCAAATTAATTTTTAGTAAGTGGCAAGAAGCCCTAGGTGGAAATCTACAATTTATGGCTTCTGGTAGTGCCGCATTGCAACCTAGGTTAGGTCATATTTTTGGTGCAGCGGGAATGCCAATAATGGAATGCT
>CAYTRI010000227.1:1908-3270 GCA_964440105.1 uncultured Flavobacteriaceae bacterium | reverse complement strand
TCAAAATCATAGGCTTTAGCGCTTACAGCTTTTGCATGAGACATTAACTCCTTAACACCTTGATATTTATCATATTCTTCTAAACATTCAGACCCATAATATGATCCATCTTTACGCTTAACACAAAAGTTCCCAAAATCTGGTAGCGTTCCACAGTTTTCCATATCTACTATATTCATGACCTCAGAAAGCCATGAAGCATTTGAAGAAGGACCACCATGATTCTCTACAATAATATTAATGGATTTTGTTTTTGAATATTTTGCTAACCGTGTTAATCCATCAACCGAAGCAGCAACCCATTCTTTATACTCCATACTTCCTTGTAAATTAACCCTAATAGAATGACACCCCATAGCTGCAGCGGCATCCACCCATTTATAATGATTTTCTACAGCACTTATTCTTTCTGCTAAATTTTCAGAAGCTAGTGGGCCTTCTCCGTCAATCATTATCAACAGGTTCTTAAGACCATGCTTTTTTGCTTCAGCATTATTTTTATCGACAAAGTTTTGCATTGCCTCATCAGAATAGTTTTCGGCTTCAAGTTCATCTCTATATAGTTGACTTACATATTCCAAACCTGTAAAGCCCCAACCCTTTGCCTTTTCAGCAAAAGTATAGGGATCTACTCCACCTTCTCTAATCATTTTATTTATAGACCATTGGGCTAATGAAAGCTCAAAAAAAGGATTGGCACTAGCTGTATTTACAACCGCTTTAGTTTCGTTCTCTTTTTTTTGTTTAGCATCTTGTTTGCATGCATATATTCCTAATAGTGATAGAGCAATAACAAGTTTTGTGCTATTCTCAATAAAACTTCTTCGTTTCATTTTCTTGATTCTAAAAAATACTTATTAAATTAGAATTTACTATAACGTTATAGTGTGAATTTCATAATAAACATAGGGATTAAATGTAGAAAATTAATTTAATATTTAATACATTTAGAGGATAAACAATTACGTATACATGAGTAAATTCTATTATAATGAAGAACAAGAATCGTATGATGCGATTGTTGTTGGAACTGGCATCAGTGGAGGTTGGGCTGCAAAAGAATTATGTGAGAATGGATTAAAGACTTTGGTTTTAGAGCGTGGACCTATGGTTAAACACCGTGAAGACTACCCTACTGCCAATATGGATACTTGGGATTTTCCTAACGCTGGTCAGCCCACACAGGAAGATATGGCAAAACAAGAGAAACAAAACAGGACTGGATATACTGCAAAAGTAGCCTCCAAGCATTGGTTTGTTAATGATTTAGAACATCCTTACAATGAAACCAAGCGTTTTGATTGGATGCGTGGTTATCACGTAGGCGGGCGTTCTATTATGTGGGGTAGGCATAGCTATAGA
>CAYTRI010000227.1:0-1808 GCA_964440105.1 uncultured Flavobacteriaceae bacterium | reverse complement strand
ACTGCTGGTCGTGTTGCTCATATAACGGGTGATAAAAAGTTTGAAGGAGATGGCCGTTCTAAATGTCAATATCGTAATCGCTGTATTAGAGGTTGCCCTTTTGGCGCTTATTTTAGTAGTGTTTCTTCAACATTACCTGCCGCAGAAGCCACTGGCAATATGACACTTAGGCCAGATTCTATAGTTACAGAAGTTATTTACGACCCTAAAACTAAAAAAGCCACTGGCGTTAAAGTTATTGATAGAGAAACTAAAGAGGAGTATGAGTTTAATGCAAAAGTAATTTTCTTATGTGCTTCTGCAATTGCATCAACCTCAATTTTAATGCAATCTAAATCTGATCGTTTTAAGAATGGACTAGGTAATGATTCTGGAGAACTTGGTCATAATATTATGGATCATCATTTTCAAGTTGGAGCTCGAGGCAAAATAGATGGTTATGACGACAAATACTACAAAGGAAGAAAACCCAATGGTATTTATATTCCAAGGTTTAGAAATGTTGGTGACAATACCATGAAAGAGTTTACTAGAGGTTACGGATATCAAGGAGGAGCTAGTAGAGGTGATTATGATGATATGGTTGCAGAAGCTAATTATGGTAAAAATTATAAAGAAGCTATATTGAGTCCAGGAGGCTGGAATATGAATATGTTGGCTTTTGGTGAGATTTTACCCTACCATGATAACAAAATGACTTTAGATTATGACAAATTAGATTCATGGGGATTACCAACAGTAACTTTTGATGCTGAGATAAGAGAGAATGAGCTAAATATGCGAAAAGACATGATGGACCAAGCAGTTAAAATGTTAGAAAAATCTGGAGCTCGTGATATAGAACCTTATGATAATTCTTATGCAATTGGCCTTGGCATTCATGAAATGGGTACTGCAAGAATGGGCAGGAATCCAAAAACTTCAGTTTTAAATGAATACAACCAAGTACATGCTTGTAAGAATGTTTATGTAACCGATGGTTCTTTTATGACCTCTGCAGCATGTGTTAACCCATCACTAACATATATGGCCTTTACGGCAAGAGCAGCAAATCATGCTGCGCAAGAACTTAAAAAAGGAAACATCTAATGGAAAGAAGATCAGCACTTAAGAATATGGGAATGGTATTTGGCTACGCAGTAGCTACTCCAACCCTTTTAGGAGTACTACAAAGTTGTAAAGACAAAGTTTCGTACGCAGAATGGATACCTAGTTATTTTGAAAAAGATAAAGGTTATGCTATAGCTCAAATGGTAGATGTGATTTTACCAAAAACTGATACTCCTTCAGCTACTGAAGTTAATGTTCATGTGTTTCTTGATGAATTTGTAAAAAGTGTACTTCCTGAAGATCAGCAGGCATTTATGCAAATACTCATGGATAAGTTTATGAACAAAGTCATGACTGATGCTGGCAAAGAAAATTTAGCAGACATTGAAGGTATAGATTTTGAACCTGCTCTGTCTAAATACCTTAAGAAAATGTCTGATGACGAAGAAGAAGCTCAAGGAAAAGCAATTGGAGACTATATGCAAGCGATGATGGCTGGTGAATCTGCTGAATTAGACGAAGATGTTGCTTGCTATGCATTTGCTGGCAATGTTAGAAGTATGGCCACATGGGCTTACAAGTCTTCTGAATATGTTGGAGAAGAGGTATTAGCTTATCTTCCTTTACCTGGCGAGTATATAGCTTGCGGTGATGTAAATGAACTTACTGGAGGTAAGGCATGGTCATTATAGATTATTACCCAATGATTAATAAAAAAGCCCTTTCTGTTGAGAAAGGGCTTTTTTATTGCTAAATGC
>CAYTRI010000226.1:0-3307 GCA_964440105.1 uncultured Flavobacteriaceae bacterium | reverse complement strand
ATCAACAAGAATACTTAAGTCATCAGTAGCAATTGCTATTTCAACTATATTTTTTGCTTCAAGAGTAGCTAAAAAATCAATAGCAGATTGTGGCAGTAAAACTTTATTAATAGTGTGTGCTACTCCGTTTGTCGCCATTATATCTGTAGCAGTAATAACTGCGTTTGTATCAGAAGCATCACCAATTACAAAAGTTTCTCCTTCTGCAATAATTTCGATGTTATTTTCTGCTAAAGCTGTTGCAACTTCACCTTCTGCCAAATCAGCAGCTAATACTTTTGCAGGTATTACATGGAATAAAAGAATATCCTTTAGTAAAGCAATTTCTTCTTCCGTATCAAAGTCGTCTAATGAATTATAGTCATCTCCTAAAGCCATTAATAAACTAGTAAAAGCATCGTCTGTTGGAGCAAATACTGTAAAAGGGCCTTCACCTTTTAGAGTTTCTACTAAATCAGCCTTTATTACAGCTGCTTCTAATGCTGATAATGATTCAGTAGCAACTACTAAGTCTACCAAATCTTGTGGTGGCGATAGTGCATTAAGAACCTCTTGAGGAAGTAGTACTTTGTTTATTACATGAACAATCCCATTTGAGGTTTCCACGTCAGCTCCAATAACTTCAGCGTCATCTTCAGTAGCATCTCCAATAAAAACACCACCTTCAAGACTAATAGAAATACTTTCTCCTTGTACTGTAGCAATTGTTTGGCCTTCAGATAAATCTGTAGAAGCTGCCGCTATTCCAGCAACAACATGATATTGAAGAATTTTTGCTAAAAGGTTTTTTTCTTCTTCAGTATCAAAATCTTCTAAAGAATCAAAGCCTTCTAAACCTTGTAGTAAAGCTGAAAAAGCTTCATTTGTTGGAGCGAATACCGTAAAAGGCCCGTTTCCGCTTAGCGTACCGATTAAATCTGAATCTTCATTTTCATCTGCTTTTGCTAATGCTGCTACAAGTGAGCTCAAGGAATCTTCGCCCTGTGCAGTCTCAACAATTGTGCTTTGAGACGCCATCATTTCCATCATTTCGTCTTTATCGTTATCACATGAGAATGCGAATACCGATATAAGTGTTAGCAGTAATAATTTTTTAAATGTGAGGATTTTTTTCATTTTTATAGTGTTAAGGTTAATTAGAAGAGGCTACCATTATGGTAGCCTCTGTTTTTTTAGTTTGTTGTATCTGGTAATAAAACTGTATTTAAAACATGGATTACACCATTTTTAGCTTGCACATCAACCGCGATAAGACCGATACCATCATTGCCTGCACCATCAGTTACATTTGCAATGTTCCCATCAGTTCCTGGTAAAGTAATTGAGAATGTGTCTCCTTCTAGAGTAGCCGGAGTAACAGTTGTTCCATCTGCGGTTAAATCACCAGAACGAATATTTGCCCCAGCAATAACATGATGCTGTAAAATTGGAATTAAATCGGCTTCGGCTGGGATTTCAGTTAAAGCTGCAAACGCATCATTTGTTGGCGCGAAAACAGTAAATGGGTCATCACCACTTCCATCTTGTGCAGAAAGAACATCTACAAAAGGTACGCTAGGAGTTAATTCCGTTAGTGCTTGAACTAATGTTGAGAAATTAGGGTCTGCAGCAGCAAAAGTTACTACTGTAGGTAAATCAATAACCGCATCAACAGCATGTACAACACCATTTACTGCAACAATATCCGCTATTGCAACATTACTCCCTGCGTTTATACTAACACCATCGTCTGTATTAATGTATTGACTTAAAGCATCACCATCTTCATTAGTAGCGGCTGTTGAAACATACATGTTCATTAACTCATCGGAAAATGCAGCAGTACCAGCTATTACATGATATGATAAAACATCATTAATATCATTACTATTAGGGTTTGTGAATGCATCAAAAGCTGTATTTACTGGGGCAAATACAGTAAAATCTGTAGTAGTATCTGAAAGTAACGTTGTAAAAGTGGTATTTCCATCTGCTGTTAAAGCTCCTACAAGTGACGATAATCCACTATTGGCAACAGCGTGGTCTACTATTGTAGGTAAGCCGATTACGGCATCAACAATGTGCACAACACCATTATCAGCTTGAACATCAGGCATAGTAACATCAGCGACACCATTTATAGTTACTCCAGAAGCAGTATCAACATATAAACTTAAATTTCTATTATCAGCTCCAGCAGTTGACAAACTTGATATATACCCTGTAGAAAGTGAATTTGAAAGATTTTCACCACTAACCACATGGTTCAACAATACTTGTGTTAAGAGTTCATTTGGAACGTCACCCAATGAGTCAAAATTATTTGCTTCTAAAAATGCCGCAAAGGCATCATTAGTTGGAGCAAATATTGTAAAAGGACCATCTCCTTCTAAGGTGCCAGCTAAATTGGCTGCTGTTAGAGCATCAACTAAAATGCTAAGGTCGTTAGTCGCTACTGCTAGGTCAACAATTGTTGTCGTATTCATATCGATATCTCCATTGTCATCATCCGAACACGAGACAAATAAGAATACGGTTAAACTTAGGCTAAGTTTTAAAAAATTTGATAAATGCTTCATTGAAATAGATTTAGATAATTGTTTAACAAAATTTGAAAATATTTAAACTTTTAAATTTGACACTGATAATCAACATGTTACTTTAATAGATTCTAAATAATTGATTTTCAGTATATTTTTGAAATCCCTATATAGATATTTTGTTCAATAAATGGTTGCTTTGATTAAACAATATTTAATAAATGTTTAACATTAATTGAAAAATAAAAAACAAAATGATTTAGTTTTTATTTGAGATATCTTATTGTTCTTGAATGTTTTAAAGACCTGTTTCTATAAAATATTACCTGTTCTTTCTTTTTCTTGATTTTGTATTTTTGCAAAGAATTTTAACAAAATGAAAAAGAAAGTAATTGTTGGATTATCTGGTGGAGTAGATTCTAGTGTTACTGCATATTTGCTAAAAGAGCAAGGTTATGAAGTGATAGGGCTTTTTATGAAGAACTGGCATGATGATTCAGTAACTATTTCTGATGAATGCCCATGGTTAGAGGATAGTAATGATGCTTTAATTGTTGCAGAAAAATTAGGAATTCCTTTTCAAACAGTCGATTTAAGTCTTGAGTATAAAGAGCGCATTGTTGACTACATGTTTAATGAATATGAAAAAGGACGTACACCAAATCCTGATGTTCTTTGTAATAGAGAAATTAAGTTTGATGTTTTTTTAAAGATTGCCTTAGGACTGGGTGCAGATTATGTAGCTACTGGTCATTACTGTAGAAAAGGTATCATCAAAAATGATAAGG
>CAYTRI010000225.1:0-3323 GCA_964440105.1 uncultured Flavobacteriaceae bacterium | reverse complement strand
ACTATAGAGATTGAGTACTAAATTTTATTAATAATTTTTCCTATCGGATTACTAGGTTAATATAAATGAAGTATTCTAAAACCTTATAAATATTTTATTAGTTAATAATCCCTACTCCAGCAGTTGTATTGGTTTGTTCATCAATTAAAATAAACGACCCATTAGACTTATTTTCGGTAAAAGAGTCATAAAAAATTGGTTTGCTTAATTTAATTTCTACCTCTCCAATCTCATTTAGTTCCAATTTACCCTTCGAAGTTTTGTCACCGGAAAAATCTGTAGAAATAATATTCTTAACTGCCGAAATTTTAGACAAGACTCTATTACTATTATGCTGAACAAAATACTTTGTTCCCGGTCTTAATTGTTTGTTATCCATCCAACAAACTGTAGCATTAACAGATTTATCCATCTTAGGTTCTTCGTCTTTCTTAACCAGCATATCACCTCTAGTAATATTTACTTCATCTTCCAAAGTTATGTTCACAGAACTTCCTGGACCAGCACTATCAAAAGTTTTATCGTAAAAATAAATCTCTTTTACTTTCGATTTTGTTAAAGATGGGAGAACAGTAACTTCATCTCCCACTTGTAGATTTCCTCCATAAATTTTACCTGCAAAACCTCTAAAGTCATGAAATTCTTCAGTTTTGGGTCGAATAACACTTTGTACGGGAAAACGAGTAAAATTATGCTCATTTATGTCTGTAGCTTCTAACTCTTCTAAATGTCCTAAAATTGTAGCTCCTTGATACCACGGCATTGCCGTTGTCTTTTCGGCGATATTATCCCCTTTTAGAGCACTTACTGGAATGTAACTTACATTTTGTTCAACATAACTGCTATTCGCGTTGAGCTTTTGAAAGTTAGCTTTTATATCTTCGAAAACAGCCTGGTCATACCCCACCAAATCCATTTTATTTATGGCAACAATAACATCTTTAACACGTAGTAGGTTATTGATAAAAAAATGACGATACGTCTGCTCAATCACCCCTTTTCTAGCATCTATCAAAATAATTGCTACCTGTGATGTTGAAGCACCAGTAACCATATTTCTGGTATACTCAATATGACCAGGAGTATCTGCAATGATATAGCTCTTTTTGGGAGTTGAGAAATAGATATGCGCCACATCAATTGTGATACCTTGCTCTCGCTCAGCCACTAAACCATCAGTAGCTAATGAAAAATCCAAGTAGTCATATCCCTTTTTTTCACTACTCTTTCTAATAGCCTCCAATTTATCATCAGTCAATGATTTGGTATCGTAAAGCAATCTTCCTATCAAAGTACTTTTACCGTCATCCACACTACCTGCGGTAGCAATTTTTAAAACCTCCATAAACTAAAAATAACCTTGTTGTTTTCTTTTTTCCATTGCAGCTTCTGACCTTTTATCATCTATACGCGCACCACGTTCAGATATTTTGGAATCACGTATTTCAGCTACTACTTTTTCAATTGTATTTGCAGTAGATTCAACTGCAGCAGTGCAGGACATATCCCCAACGGTTCTAAACCTAACTATCTTTTTCTGTATTTCCTCGTCTTTGGTTCTAAATACCACGTCATCTTCTGCAGACCAAATAAGACCATCCCGTATAAAAATATCTCTTAAGTGCGCAAAGTATATAGATGGAATTTCAATTTTTTCTTTTTCAATGTAACTCCATACATCAAGCTCTGTCCAATTACTAATTGGAAAAACACGAACGTTTTGTCCCAATTCTATCTTTCCATTTAGTAAATCAAATAATTCTGGGCGCTGATTTTTCTCATCCCATTGTCCAAAATCATCACGAACCGAAAAAATACGTTCTTTAGCACGTGCTTTTTCTTCATCTCTACGAGCTCCTCCAATGCAAGCATCAAACTTAAATTCTTCAATAGCATCTAATAAGGTGGTTGTTTGCAGCATATTTCGACTAGCATACTTACCTGTTTCCTCAATAACTTTACCTTCATCAATGGCATCTTGTACATTTCTAACTATAAGTTCTAACCCAAGTTCTTTCACTAATCTATCTCTAAACTCTATAGTTTCTGGAAAGTTATGACCTGTGTCTATGTGCATTAAAGGAAAAGGAATCTTTGCAGGCCAAAAAGCTTTTTCAGCCAAACGGACTAGTGTTATAGAATCCTTACCCCCAGAAAAAAGGAGTACAGGTTTCTCAAATTGAGCGACCACCTCGCGAAAAATGTAAATCGCTTCACTTTCCAAAGTATTTACTTCTAAAAAGTTAATATCCGTTTTAGGTTTTTCTATTTCTTGTAAAATGTTATTCAAATCTTTTTGGTTTTTATCTTATTTGGAAAAAACATTACGCTCGTTTCACAATTATCTATACATGTAATCCACATTCCCTGTTTTCCAAAACTTTAGTGGGGTCAAAATATTTGTATTCGTTGGGTAATTCATAAGTTGCTAAATAATCGTCTAACTGTCTATCATTCCAATAGAAAAAAGGACTTACTTTGAGCACTCCATCTTTGCTTAAGCTTAAAATATCTAGAGAATCCCTGTGTGCAGTCTGCCCTTTACGCAAATTCGTAAACCATACATCTGGCTGGTGTTCTTGCATAGCTCTTCTAAATGGTTCTAGTTTTACCTGTTCCGTGAATGTTTTATGGATAGGGCTATCAACATCAGGAATACCCATTACCACATCACGATGTGATGCTGTTTGCTTTGGCACATAAAGCTTTACATTTAACCCTAATCTTGAAATTAGTTCTTCGGCATGATTGTATGTTTGTGGTGTGTTATATCCTGTGTCGCACCAAATTACAGGAACGTTAGCATCAACATCCGTTACCGCATGTAGAATTGCTACCTCGTAAGGACGAAAATTAGTGGTCACAACAGGTTTCTGACCATGTTGCAAAGCCCATGCGATAATTTCTTGTGGTGGTATACCCTTTAGTTGCGCATTCCAAATTGGTAGTTGATCTTCTGACATAGCTCTTTATTTTCCCCAATTAATAGTATTCCAAATTCGCTCATGAAAAAAATAGAGCACCATTTTAGTAACTAATTCAATTATTCCAATAGAAAAAGCCAAACTCAATGTACCTGTAACAACCCATGAAATTAATATGGTGTCTAAGGTGCCTATTGCTCTCCAGCTTATAGTTTTAGCTATACTTCTTTTAGGACTTTCAGAACTCTTATCCTTTTTATAAGTGCGCTTCCCTTCTTCGTGTGAACCAAGAATCAATTGATCTGTAATCATAATTTTATTATCCTATAGATTTAATAGGAAACGCAAACATAATAGAATATTTCCATACCAAAAGTTAAAATTGAATAAAATATTTAT
>CAYTRI010000224.1:0-3327 GCA_964440105.1 uncultured Flavobacteriaceae bacterium | reverse complement strand
TTTTGGTGCTGACGGTCATTAAATGGATAAGAAAATAGGCGGCATCAATATCTTTAGGAATTTTACCTTCAACCACATCTTCTAAAAAATCAATCTCTATAACTTCAATTTTATCTAAAATCTCTTTATCTACTGATAAACGAGAAGCATCCCTAACCGTGCAAACTACCTCATGACCAGCATCCAGTAATTGCGGAAGTAATCGCATTCCAATATATCCGTTAGCGCCTGTAAGGAGTATTTTCATTCTTTAGGAACGTTAAACATTTTTATAATATAAACAAAGGGGAGTAAAGTAATTAAACCAACAAATACCATAGTCAACCAACTAAAACGTATATTATCTTGTGAATAGCCTAGTGCTATTATTTGTATGGTAATAAATAAAAATAGTGCTGTAATACTTAAGTTAAGCCATGTTAGCATTCGAATACTCATGCCATATAATTTTGGTGCATTTTTTTCGGTCACCTTAGTTGGGTAATTATGGTTCCAAGGTTTTATTTTAGTGGTAATTTGGTTCATTCCGTAATAAAGAATCAAGTTTAAAATTGGCATTATCCAAATACTATCTTTTGAGCTATATCCATTTGGCTCACCCTTAAGATTAAAATGGGTCGCAATAGTTTCTGGCATTGCAGCATAAGCAATCAATATTATTATAAAATTAGCAGCGATTAATAGCCAACCTGCTAAAATAAGTTTGCGGTCTATCGAGTTTGGTTTAACGTCTATTTTTGGTTGCTTTCTAAACACTTTTTTATATTAACTGAAAAAAATTAACTCCATTTTTAATTTTTAGACTCGTAACCCGTAACCCAAACTCACAAATCCTCAATCGAGGTAGGTGCATTATCCGCTTTATAATCTAAAAGCTTCCTGAAATATTTTTGAATAGCTTTTGTGTCTGATTGTACCTTTATAAAATAATGGTCTCTGTAAACTGAGTATATAGCAAAATCACCTTTATAAATAGTAAGCTTGTAATAAGGGATTACCAAGGCATAGGTCTCTAATAAAGACCTAAACCGCACAATAATACCTTTTGGGCGCATTTCTATATTACAAGAATTTCTATTGTTGTCCAATAACAAAAGGTTTTGTATTTCTATACTGGTTTCGGTGATAAATAATTTTGGAGAACCAATACCCCCTAATTTAAAGCGTTCTTTTAGGGTAAAAGGTTTGCCAACTGCTTCGTCTACCTTTTTGGTAATCTTTTTGTCGTTGTAAGATACGTTTAGGAGCATTGTTTTTCTTTGTTTAAAGAAGCTAGTAGGTTATTGCAATCTGCATATGCTCCATAATCAAGTTTTTTATAAAAATAAATGTCTGTCTTTATATGTGCTCTTAATCTTATCATAAAAACGTAGTTTTGCAGCTTGAAAAGGCAATTTGATGAATCTACAAGAGGTTTTAGAACAAAAAGTACAACTTGCGGTTAAATCTATTTTTGATGCAGATTTACCATCTGTAGAATTTCAACCAACACGTAAAGATTTTGAAGGTGATGTTACGGTTGTTGTTTTTCCTATGCTGCGGGTGATTAAGGGTAATCCAGTTCAAATTGGAACCGAAATAGGGGAGTACTTGGTAGAAAATGTTGACGAAGTTTCAAAATTCAACGTAGTTAAAGGTTTTTTGAATTTAGTAATTACGGATTCGTACTATCTAAATTTTTTCAATTTAATTTCCTCAAAACCTACCTATGGATATGCAAAAGCAGACTCTAAAGATGCAGTTATGGTAGAATATTCCTCTCCCAATACCAATAAACCGTTGCATTTAGGTCATATTCGAAATAACCTTTTAGGATATTCCGTGGCAGAAATTTTAAAAGCCGCAGGGCATAAAGTATATAAAACTCAAATTATAAATGACCGAGGAATACATATTTGTAAAAGTATGTTAGCTTGGCAGAAGTTTGGTGAAGGAGAGACTCCTGAATCTTCTGGATTAAAGGGAGACCATTTAGTTGGGAAATATTATGTGGCTTTTGATAAAGCTTACAAGTCTGAAATTCAAGAATTAGTTTCTGAAGGAAAGGATAAAGAAATAGCAGAAAAAGAAGCTCCAATCCTTGTAGAAGCCCAAGAAATGCTTCGCAAATGGGAAGCCGGCGATGATGAAGTAGTTGCGCTATGGAAGAAAATGAATGGTTGGGTATATAAAGGTTTTGATAGTACCTATAAGAATATGGGTGTTGATTTTGACAAACTGTATTATGAAAGTGATACCTACCTTTTAGGGCGTGATGTGGTAAAAGACGGACTTGAAAAAGGTGTATTCTTTAAAAAAGAAGATGGGAGTGTTTGGATAGATCTTACTGATGAAGGTCTTGATGAAAAAATCGTACTACGTTCAGATGGTACAGCTGTTTATATGACGCAAGATATTGGTACAGCTATTCAGCGAGTAACGGATTTTCCAGATATAGGTGGTATGGTATATACCGTAGGTAATGAGCAAGACTATCATTTTAAAGTATTGTTTTTAATATTGAAAAAATTAGGTTTTTCTTGGGCCGAAAAGTTATATCATTTAAGTTACGGGATGGTAGATTTACCTTCAGGAAAAATGAAAAGTCGAGAAGGTACTGTGGTTGATGCAGATGATTTAATGGAAAACATGACAGCTACTGCAGCCTCTATTTCGGAGGATTTAGGAAAGCTAGAGGGTTATTCTAATGAAGAGAAAGAGCAACTCTATAAAACCATTGGTCTTGGCGCTTTAAAATATTACATACTTAAAGTAGATCCTAAAAAACGTATTTTATTTAATCCAGAAGAATCGGTAGATTTTCAAGGGAATACAGGACCATTTATTCAATATACTTACGCTCGTATTCAGTCTATTTTAAGAAAGGCTTCCAATGTCACTTCGAGCGGAGTCGAGAAGTCTTTAGAGCTACACGATAAAGAGAAAGGGTTAATAAAACAACTACAACTATATCCAGAAACCATACAGTTGGCTGCTGAGAATTACAGCCCAGCGCTAATAGCTAACTACACTTACGATTTGGTAAAAGAATTCAATTCGTTTTATCAACAAGTTTCTATTCTTGGGGAAGCAGATGAGCAGAAAAAAGCACTAAGAGTAGCGCTTTCTAGAAAGGTTGGAGAAGTTATTCAGTCTTCTTTTAAATTGTTAGGCGTTGCTGTTCCAGAACGGATGTAGTTTTTGTCATTCCGTACTTGATACGGAATCTAATTTAATATGGATTCTTGCCTTCCCTTTGATAAGCTCGAGGTGACGCAGAGGAATGACAAATCAAAAATTAACCCTAAAACTAACATTAGGAGTTATGCCCAAAGAATTGTTTTCTAC
>CAYTRI010000223.1:0-3381 GCA_964440105.1 uncultured Flavobacteriaceae bacterium | reverse complement strand
TAATATCGCCAGCCAAAGTAAAATCTTCTTCCATGACTTCGGTTTCAAACACCAAAACATCAGAACGTCGCGCAGCAAAACGTTGGTCGTCCGTCATATACTTTCGGGGCGTAAAGACAGATTTTACATCTTCAGAATACGGAACAGGTTTTTTAACATCACTAATAAATTCTATTCCTGCATTACTTTTAGCTTCGGCAGTCAACTCTTGGTTTTCAGATAAAAACATACGTTGCTTTGTTGCTCCTTCTGGTGGCCAGGAATCGTATTCTTTCCACTCTTTTCTACCAGAGTCAAAAACATAAGCTTCTGGGAGTCCACTATTAGCATCACCATCTCCTTTTAAAAAGTGATTAAAAAATTTGGTTTCTATCTTCTCTTGGAAAAAAGTAGAAATAGAATCTCCAAAATAGTAGTTACCTACTAAATTCCGTTCGCTCCTTCTTGCCCATCTCCCATGGTCCCAAGGGCCAAAAACCATAGTATTATAACCATCTGAATGCTTTTCTATATTCTTATATGTTTCTAGCGGTCCGTATAAATCTTCCGCATCAAACCAACCCCCAACAATCATAGTAGCAACATGTGATTTTGATTTATCTAAATGCTGAATTAAACCTCTACTCTGCCATAATTCATCATAGTTTGGATGTTCTTTAAGTTCGTTCCAGAAATAATCATCCGTCATTTCATCTGGAGCTAAAGAAGCTTGGTCTTTAATATCATATTCAAAAAATGAATTCAAATTCTTTAAAGGTCCTGCGTCTAAAAAGAATTGATATTGGTCCTCCGTTTTTAAATCCGGTAGCGTGTACCAAGCTGTATCAATAGGCTGGTCTCCGTTTGGTCTTGGTGTTCCGAATAAGGATGTTGCTCTAAAATAACTTAGTAAGTATGCCCCGTTATGGTGAAAATCATCAAAAAAGAAATCACCTATACACGCTTGCGGCGAAGAAGCTTTTAAAGCTGGGTGCGCATCTATGGTTGCATAGGTGGCATACATTCCTGGATATGAAATCCCCCAAACACCTACATTACCATTGTTATTATCCACGTTATTAACCAACCAATCGATAGTATCATAGGTATCCGTACTTTCATCTACTTGGTCGTTGGATGTTTTATTAGGAATATAAGCGCGCATATTTTCATAATGTCCTTCGCTCATCCACCTTCCTCTCACATCTTGATACACAATAATATTACCCTCTTCCATAAGATGAATATTTGGACCTATTTGCTTTCTATATTCCGTCTCTCCATAAGGTCTGGAGCTGTATGGAGTGCGTTGCATGATGATAGGATATTCTTGTGAAGTATCTTTTGGAGAATAGATGGTGGTATGTAAGGTAGCGCCATCACGCATTTTAATATCTACCTCTTTTTTGTTGTAGTTGTCCTGTACATAGGTATCAACGACCTCAGCAGTTTCTTTCTTGGTCTTCTTACAGGAACCTATTAACAAAGCAAAACAGAGAACTAAAAAGGAAAAACGATATTGTAATTTCATGTTGATTGGATTGATTTCTTAAAACTACAAAGTAATAAGAGGTAACCCAAATAAAAAAGAGAGCTAGTTTTAGCTTTCTTTTATGCTGGTGGCTTCGAGTGCCTCAGCCACCATTCATTTCTTAAAATATATTTTGATACTGATTATCCTTCGACTCACTTCGTCAAGTTCAGTGTAGGTCGTTCAGGATTATAGAAAAGAGTTTAAATTTTGAAATAATAACGATTCCTGTTGAAGATTTCCTAGAAATAGTTTCAAGAATAGTACCTCGACTCCGATTAATGTGACGGTAAAGAACGGTTTTTGGAAGGTTCCTGTCCTAGTAATTTGTGGCTTCGAGAGCCTCAGCCACCTAAATAGAAGTATTATCAGATTAGTTTTAATCGAGAGCCTCAGCCACCTAAATAGAAGTATTATCAGATTAGTTTTAATCGAGAGCCTCAGCCACCAGTTTAAAACTAAAAATATATTCTTTATCTCGGCGACAGAGGTTCTCGAAGTCGCTTTATCTGTTATAAACCAAACGCAGTTTTTACTTCAGCAATTTTATCCAACTTCTCCCAGGTAAACAACTCTACTTTCTTTTCTATTTTTCCATTGTAAGGAGATTCAAAAACCTTTGTTACAGTTTTAGGGGTTTTACCCATATGACCATAAGCAGCAGTTTCTAAGTAGATAGGATTACGGAGTTTAAGTCGTTCTTCAATTGCAAAAGGTCGCATATCAAATAAGTTTGCTACTTTTTCTGCAATCTCACCATCGGTCATATTAACTTTTGCAGTTCCGTAAGATTCCACAAAAATAGAAGTTGGCTCTACCACGCCAATTGCATAACTTACCTGAACCAAGAGTTCATCTGCTACTCCTGCAGCCACCAAATTCTTAGCTGCATGCCTAGCTGCATAAGCAGCACTACGATCTACCTTACTTGGGTCTTTACCGCTAAAAGCACCCCCACCGTGGGCACCTTTACCACCATAAGTGTCTACAATAATCTTACGACCTGTTAGGCCCGTATCGCCATGTGGTCCGCCAATTACAAACTTACCAGTAGGGTTAATATGATATTGAATTTTATCATCAAAAAGTTCCTGTACCTGACTTGGAAATAGTGCTACCACTTTAGGGATTAAAATAGAAATAATATCAGCCTTTATTTTAGCCAACATCTTTTCATCAGCATCAAAATCATCATGTTGCGTAGAAACTACAATTGTATCTATTCGCTGCGGTACATTATCATCTGAATACTCTATAGTTACCTGTGCTTTAGCATCTGGACGTAAATATGGAATTTCATTTCCCTCTCTTCGTAAATCGGCTAAAACTTGAAGAATTTTATGCGAAATATCTAATGCTAAAGGCATATAGTTTTCTGTCTCTTTGGTAGCATAACCAAACATCATTCCTTGGTCACCAGCACCTTGCTCTTCTTTAGTCGCTCTATCTACTCCTTGATTAATATCTTGAGATTGCTCATGTATTAAAGAAATTACCCCACAAGAATCTCCGCTAAACTGATATTCTCCTTTGGTGTAACCAATCTTATTAATTACTTCTCTGGCAATGGTTTGCACATCTAAATAGGTGTCACTCTTAACTTCACCAGCTAAAACTACTTGCCCAGTCGTAACAAGCGTTTCACAAGCCACTTTACTTTCAGCATCAAAAGCTAGAAAGTTATCTAAAAGTGCATCACTAATTTGGTCAGAAACTTTATCTGGGTGTCCTTCACTTACAGATTCGGATGTAAATAAATATGCCATTACTATTTTAATATTTGTCCAGAAGATTTGACGGAAAGGCTCAAAGAAGTTTACACCACTTTTTAGCATTTTTTATCGAGGTTGCAATCAGTCAAATCCTTCCTC
>CAYTRI010000222.1:0-3395 GCA_964440105.1 uncultured Flavobacteriaceae bacterium | reverse complement strand
ACCTGCTGATTACAAATCAGCTGCTCTAGCCAGCTGAGCTACATCGGCTTTTTAGAGCCATTTTAACACAAAAAAAGCCCGTCATTTCTAACGGACTGCAAATGTATATATATTTTTATTTAATCAAAACAAATAATGAAAAATTTTAATCAAACATAAGTTCTTCTTTTTTCTTTCTTTTTTACCAATTTTCTTTCTATTGAATTACACGCAGAATCAACAGCTTCCTCAAATGATTTACACTGTTTCTTTACAACAAATTTATCACCCGGCACATTTACTTTAATTTCAACAATCTTATTTTCTTTTGCACTGGTGTTTTCTACCTTGAGATATACATCAGAACTAATTACTTTATCATAAAACGTTTCTAGCTTATCCATTCGTTCTTGAACAAAATCAATAAGTTTTCCATCGGCTACAAAATTTACAGATTGCGTGTTTACCTTCATAAAGTGAGTTTTTAGGTCTGCATGAGACAGACAGGTTAAACAATAACAAAGAATTTAATCTTTGTTTCTAGGGTGGGCGTTTGAGTATACTTTCTTTAGCTCGGCAATACTATTATGTGTGTACACTTGTGTTGATGCCAAGCTTGAATGCCCTAATAATTCTTTCACAGCATTTAAATCAGCCCCTTTATTCAAAAGATGCGTTGCAAAAGTGTGTCTTAAAATATGTGGACTCTTTTTAACCTTAGGGCTAACCATACTAAGATACTTATTTACAACTCTATAAACAAGAGTTTCGTATATTTTATGACCTGATTTTGTTAATAAAAGAGAGTCATTATCAACTATAATTTGAAGTTTTGAGCGATGTACAAGATAAGAATCTAGCAACGTAAGAATACTAGGCAGTAAAGGTAGAATACGTTCTTTATTTCGCTTACCCAAGACCTTAAGTGTAGTTTTTGCTCCATTAAAATCGCCCAATTTTAAATTTATTAATTCTGCGCGGCGTATCCCTGTAGAATATAAAAGTTCAATTACCAATTTATCACGTGAGCCTTCAAAATTACTCTCAAAAGGAAGCTGCTTTAATATCTTTTCCATTTCCAACTCTGAGAAAGGAACTTCTAACTTCTTTTTAGTTTTTAAAGCTTTATGCTTGGACAAGGGGTTTAAAGAAATAGCTGAAATTTTTTGAAGAAATTTATAATATGCTTTTAAGGAAGCTATTTTTCTATTTACAGTTCGATTAGAAATTCCCTCATTTACTAATTTAACTATCCAACTTCTGATTACAGTATATTGAACATCTTCAATTTTAACTTTATCATATTCTGAGGTTGTAAATGAAACAAACTCCTTAATATCTTTTTCATAGGCAGTAACCGTATGCTGAGAATAATTTTTCTCTAAGGATAAATAAGAAATAAAAGCTTTTAAAGACATATACCCAAAGTTACGATTTTAGCTTTTTAAATATTAAACTAAAAAACCCGCTCATTACTGAGCGGGTTTGTATTATATAGAATCTTTTGGACTTTAAATCTCCTCTTGATCTCTAAGACCTTGAATGTATTGTGCCTTTTGGATTTCTGCTCTACGTTTTACCGAAGGTTTTGTGAACTGTTGACGCTTGCGTAATTGACGCATGGTTCCAGTCTTATCAAACTTTCGCTTGAAACGCTTTAAAGCCCTATCGATATTTTCTCCTTCTTTTACTGGTATAATTAACATTGGCTACAACCTCCTCTCTTTAAATGATACCCGTTCGTGAACGGGGTTGCAAATATACAAATGAAATTTATCTAAAAAAGATTTATTTCATAATTATTTTCTCAAACAATAATTCTTTATTTTCTTGGTGCTCGATATTCCTTTTTATCAATAACAATCTTAGCTATTATTTCTCTTAATATCTCTGATGTCCCACCACCAATTGGGCCCAATCTACTATCCCTAAACATACGTGCCATTGGGTAGTCTTCTATATATCCATAACCTCCTAAAAATTGAAGGCAGTCATAGGCAACTTCATCAGCCATTTTTGTGGATTTCAATTTTGATATAGTTGCCTCTTTTACTGCATATTCGCCCTTATCAAGCATAGCAACTACTCCATAATTGTAGTATTTACATAATTCCATATCTGCATGTAAATCAACGAAACGATGGCGTAAGGCCTGGAATTTATTTATTGGCTGACCAAAAGCTTCTCGCTCAGACATATATTGTAATGCATACTCTAAAGTGTACTCTGCTCTAGCATGAGCATTTACGCCCATTACTAAACGTTCTAAAGCAAAGGCTTCCATAATAAATGTAAAGCCATTTCCTTCCTCGCCAATCAAATTAGCTACTGGCACAGCTACATTATCAAAAGCCAGTTCTGCCGTATCTGACGCCTGCCAACCTAATTTATTTAATTTATTAGCCGAAACTCCATTAGCATTTCTATCTACTATAAATAGACTTATTCCTTTGTTACCTGCAGAAGGGTTAGTTTTAGCAGCTAAGATGATATAATCACCATATACTCCGTTGGTAATAAATGTTTTTGAACCATTGATAATGTAATTATCTCCTTTACGCTCAGCGGTTGTTCTCATTCCTGCAACATCGCTACCACCAAAAGGTTCTGTAACTCCTAAACAGCCAATTTTATGACCATGTACACTAGGAATCAAATATGCCTTTTTCTGTGCATCATTGGCATTCTTGTTTAAATGTGTCATTGCTAAATACGCATGAGCCCAAATTGCTGCAGCAAAACCTCCTGAGTTAATCTTTTGTAATTCCTCTAATAAAATTACAGTGTAAAAAAGGTCTAGACCTAGACCATCATAATTCTCTGGTGTTGCAAGACCAAAATAGCCCATCTCTCCAAACTTCTCCCAAATAAATCGTTCAATTTGTCCGGTTTCTTCCCATTTATCTATATGGGGAACTACTTCTTTTTGTAAAAACTCTTTTAGGCTTTCCCTAAAAAGATTATGTTCTTCTGTGAAGTACATACTATTCATGCGCAATTTTTTAAAGAGACAAATATAATGCTATTCTATCGAGTTTTTCTGAAGGAAAACCATCAATATTAGTTAATTGGTCTAAGGATTTAAAACCACCGTTGAGTTCTCTATGTTCAACAATTTTATCGGCAACAGTATATGAAATATATACAAGACTTGCTATTTCTTTAGAGGAAGCGGAATTTATGTTAATTCTTTTTACTTGCGGTGGGTTTAAGACCTGAAACCGTTTTAAAGCTCTATCCACAACCTCAGCATCTAAAGCATACACATCATACAATTGCTCGTTCACCAAAAAACCTCCTAGCCTATCACGAAATTTTATAATACGTTCAGAGAGTTTATCTCCTATTCCACTAATTATTTTCAAGTCTTCAGCAGTTACCAAGTTTATATCACGAACTTTTATTGAAACTTCTTT
>CAYTRI010000221.1:0-3398 GCA_964440105.1 uncultured Flavobacteriaceae bacterium | reverse complement strand
GCCTGTTGGTATAATAAGTTATCTGCTTCAAAATCTTTAAAAACATCAAAGAGTAATTGCGAGCTACTTTGCAAATGTTTCATTTTGATTCCCTTGTCTGGGTAACCAGTGAAAACCATTCCGCTAATAACTGCGATATCACGAAATTTTCGCCTTGCCATTTCATTGCTGTTGAGACTTTTTTGCAAATCGGAGAGCATATCTTGGGTAGTGAAAAGATTATTATCTAACACTTCTTGAATGTCAATAGGTTTGTCTGATAATAGCTCAAAACCATAATCGTTGTAGGCTAAAGAACAAGTTATTGGTGAGAGCAAGCTAATGCGATACGCAAGCAAACTACTCATGGCTTCATGAACACCACGACCTTCAAAAGGATAAAAAATATGATGGTACCCATCTCTGGTTTTAAAGGTTTCAATTAAAAATTCACTGGGTTCTGGGACAATACTTTCTTCCCTTTGCTTATCAAACATTGGTTTCAGAGCTTTTATTTCCGTGCTTTGCTTCCCTCCTTTGGAGGGGTCGGGGTAGGCCGCAGTATATAATTCTTGACGTAACAATTCTGACATTTGAGCTGAAAAACTTAATCGGCCACCCATCCAACTAGGAACTTTACTAGTACGCTTAGAAGAATTACGGACGTGAGCTTGCATCCCCTTTATTCGAATAAATTCCAGATTTCTCCCTGCAAAAGTAAACACATCACCAGGAGTTAATTTAGAAATGAAGTATTCTTCAATAGTACCAATATAGCCACCTTTTTGATAACGAACTGAAATTGAAGCATCACCTACAATTGTTCCGATTTGAAAACGGTGTCGCATGGCAATTCCGCGATTATTTACTTTAAATCTGCCATCAGCTTCTACCTCAACTTTTTGATATTCATCATAGGTTTTTAAACTCTGACTACCCATTACCAAAAAATTTAATAACCATTGCCATTGCTCTTCAGAAATAGCTTGATAACAAAATGTATGTTTAATTTCTTGATAGATTTTTTTAGGATAAAACCCATCGGATACCGCTAAAGTTGTTAAGTATTGTAACAATACATCAAAACTATTCAGATACGGAATTCTATCTTCTACTGCAGCATTTTTAACTGCTTGTTGCATGGCGGAAGCTTCAATTAGTTCCATAGCATGCGTAGGTAAAAAATGAATTACACTTTCCTTGCCTGGTTGATGCCCGCTGCGTCCGGCACGTTGGAGAAAACGGGCTACCCCTTTTGGACCACCAATTTGGACTACAGTTTCAACGGGAGCAAAATCAACCCCTAAATCTAAACTTGAGGTACAGACAACTGCTTTTAAACTCTCATTACGGATAGCTTGTTCTACCCAAATCCGTGTTTCCTTATTTACACTCCCATGATGCATGGCAAATTCACCGGCATATTCAGGATGTTTTTCCAATATCTTTTGAAACCAGATTTCACATTGACTTCTGGTATTTGTAAAAAGTAAGGTCGTTTTACTTTTATTGATGATGGGTACAACATCTTCTAAAAGCCGTAAACCCAAATGTCCACGCCATGGAAAAGTTTCCATCTCTTTTGGGATAATACTTTTAACAGTAATTTTTTTGTTGAGTTTGGCTTTTATTAAAACGGAGTTTTTATAGGCTTCTGTTTCTGGGCCAAGCAATACTTGTCTCGCCTGTTCCAGATTACCAATTGTTGCAGATATCCCCCAGATTCGTAAGTCTTTAGAAATTGTTTTTAATCGTGAAAGTCCTAACTCCATTTGAACCCCACGTTTTGTTCCCAAAAGTTCATGCCACTCATCAACAACTATAGCAGAACAGTCTTTAAAAACTTTTTCATAGTCTTTAGATGAAAGTAATAACTGTAAACTTTCTGGAGTAGTAATCAATAAATCAGGTATTTTGATTTTTTGCCTGGCCCGCTCTTTTGTTGAGGTATCACCAGTTCTAATACCAACTGTCATCTGAGTGTTTAAATCTTGTGTAATACGCTCTGCAGATTGTTTTATTTCTTGTGATAAGGCTCGTAATGGTGTTATCCAGATAGCCTTTAATCCTTTCTGGTGTTTGGTCTTATAATCTGGATTGTTTTTAATGTAATTTAATACAATTGGAAACCAAAGTGCATAGGTTTTTCCGCTCCCAGTTGGGGCATTTAGTAGACCATGTTTTCCTTGTAAAAAAGCTGTCCAACTTTCTTTTTGAAAAGCAAAGGGTTTCCAAGCTTGTTGTTGAAACCAATCTTGGGCTATTTTGAATAAGTCATTGCGAGTGTAACGAAGCAATCTGTTTAATTTGTCTGAAAAGTTACTTAGAATCTCCTTCTCCATCAAACCATTCCTCAGACAAATCCTCCCACTCAGGATTTATCGAGTTTATCAATCCTTCTTTTCTTTTTCGATTTCCCGCTTTCAGTTGTTTTTCCCTCTCAAAAGCAACGCTTACACGTTTAAATTCTTCGAAATAGACTAAAAGGTGACAGTTGTATTGTTTTGTAAAGGACTTCGCATATTTACCAGTTTTGTGTTCATGAACGCGTCTTTTAAGGTCATTGGTAGCACCAACATAAAGCACGGTTTTATTTTTATTCGTGAGTATGTAACAATATCCTTTCATAACGCAATTGCGAGCGAAACGAAGCAATCTGTAGAATGCTTTCTAGAATTATAATTGAGTTTCTTCATGTACGAAATGCATTTTTTTTAAGTCGGTTTCTATTTGTGTTGTTGGTTTCATACTTCTTTTTCTGTGATTTCTTTACTGGCAGATTACTTCGCTTTGCTCGGAATTAGTGCCAGTAAATCAGTTATAGAATTTGCCTCTTCAATCTTTTTATCTTTTCGCCATCTTAGAATACGTGGAAAACGGGTAGCAACTCCACTTTTATGTCTTTTTGATAGCGCTATGCCTTCAAAAGCAATTTCGAAAACATGATGCGGGGTAACACTACGAACTGGACCAAAACGTTCAAGGGTATTCTTCTTAATCCAAGCATCTACTTCTTTAAACTCTTTATCAGTTAATCCTGAATAGGCCTTCGCAAAAGTGACCAATTCCTTTTCGCCATTTTCCTTTTCTTGCCAAAGCGCAAAGGTGTAATCTGTAAATAAGTTACTTCTTCTACCATGACCGCGCATGGCATAGGTAAGCACGGCGTCAATAGTTAATGGGTCTACTTTCCATTTCCACCAATCTCCTTTTTTACGCCCAACTTGGTAGGCAGAATCTTTATGTTTTAACATGAGGCCTTCACTTCGCATTACACGTGCCTTAGAACGCTCTTTGGCGACAGCTTCCCATGATGTGAAGTTCATCCGCTCGGAAAGTAGTAAGGGAATGTCACTTCGAGTGGCCTCAGTGACCTCACTTCGAGTGGCCTCAGTGACCTCACTTCGAGTGGCCTCAGT
>CAYTRI010000220.1:0-3410 GCA_964440105.1 uncultured Flavobacteriaceae bacterium | reverse complement strand
CTTTTACTATGGTAGAAATTGTTTTCCCATCTGCTTGGCCGGCTAATTCTTTAGAAACCATCCCCATTACTTTACCCATATCCTGCATTCCAGATGCACCAATACTATCAATAGTTTGTACAACTACTTTTTCAATTTCTTCTTCTGTTAATTGTTCTGGTAAAAACTTTTCTATTACAGCTACTTGTGCCAATTCTGGTTCGGCTAAATCGCCTCTCCCCTGTTCATTAAAAATAGCTGCACTATCCTTGCGCTGTTTTACTAATTTCTGAACCAATTTTACTTCATCTTCTTCAGAAAGCTTTCCGTCTGTACCTTTATCAGTTTGAGCCAATAAAATTGCAGATTTAATAGCGCGCAATGATTCTAAAGCTACAGTGTTTTTAGCCTTCATAGCTGCTTTCATCTCTGTCATTATCTTGTCTTGCAAACTCATTTTATCATATTTAGGGCTGCGAAGATAAAAAATAAACCCGAAAGGATATTTCATCTTTCGGGTCTAAACATTCCATTAAAATGGAAATAAACTAAACACTACTAATCAACATTGTCATGCAAAAACGAATTGTTTGAGCGTAATTGAATTTCATCATTACTATCTTCTCCTAAACTCATTCTTGACACCTTTTGTTCTTTTGGAGCTTCATCTAAATCAACCCCTTGTCGCTTATATGCTGGTTGCTTTTCTATATCATCTATATTGTTTCCTTTGTTCTGAAACTTATAGTTAAAATTCTTCAGTTTTTTTCTTCTTTCATCAGCCCTATCCTTCAATAAATCATCAATAGAACTATTAAAAGGATCTACCTGTTTTGAAGAATCTCCTCCTTCAGCAGTAGCTTCGGTTTTTATAGTTTTCTTTTCAAAAACAAGTTCGTCTTCTACTAATTTAGGCTCATGGGTTTCTGCAACAGACCTAGCTCCCGTTAATTGGGTTTCTAACTCCATATACTCCTCAAGGTTATAGCGCGTTTCTCCTTCCTTATCGTAATCAATTACTGGGCTTACCTCTATATACTCATTTACATCTATATCTTTGGCTTCTTCACCCAAATCAAAAGTGATAGTATTCTCTTTTAAATCTTCATTTTCATCACTGCTGATAGGCATATCAAATGTCAGAGCAAATTGGTCTTCTTCTTCTTTAGCAGAAACTATTTCAGGATCTACAACTTCAATATCATTTAAGATATTTTTTGCTTCTATAATTACAAAATCCTCATCATGATTTTCTGCTATGACTTCTTCAACTTGTTCAGCTACTACTTCTTCATAAAACACATTAAAGTTTCTAATGTAATTAGTAGTTTCAATCAAATCAGATTCTGACGCTTCAATTTCTTGCTCCTCTATTAGTTGATGCTTTATAACTGGTTCATCTAGTGAAACATTAATATCAAAACTTGGGACTGGCTTTTCTGGAGTTAAATCATGAACTGCTTTTTGCTCATCTTCCAAAGTATGAATGATTCGCTTAGATTCAGTGTTAACAATATCATCTTGTTGATCACTTGCAAAACCTGTTGCTATAATCGTCACAGAAATTGCATCTCCTAATGCTTCGTCTTCACCAATACCCATGATAATATTAGCACCGTGACCAGCCTCTAACTGAATAAAATCATTGATTTCTCCAATTTCATCAATAGTAATTTCTTGGCTGCCAGAAACGATAAGTAATAACACATTTTTAGCACCAGCAATCTTATTATCGTTAAGTAATGGAGAATCTAAGGCTTTTGAAATTGCTTCATTAGCACGAGCAGAACCAGAAGCATTTGCAGAACCCATAATAGCAGTACCACTGTTAGACAATACAGTCTTGGCATCTCTAAGGTCAATATTTTGTGTGTAATGATGCGTTATAACCTCTGCAATACCTTTTGCCGCAGTAGAAAGCACCTCGTCTGCTTTAGAGAAACCAGCTTTATAGCCAAGGTTCCCATAAATATCACGAAGCTTATTATTATTAATTACGATTAATGAATCTACATTATCGCGCAGGTTTTCAATACCAGCTTGTGCTTGCTTACAACGTGGCATTCCCTCAAATTGGAAAGGAGTTGTTACAATACCAACTGTTAAAACACCCATCTCTTTTGCTGCTCTAGCAATTACTGGCGCAGCACCTGTACCAGTACCTCCGCCCATACCTGCAGTAATAAAAACCATTTTAGTAGTATGCTCAAGCATGGTTTTAATATCCTCCATGCTTTCCATAGCTGCTTGCTCGCCAACTTCTGGATTTGCTCCTGCACCCAAACCTTCTGTTAAAGATACTCCTAATTGAATCTTGTTGGGTACTGGGCTATTTTCTAAGGCTTGTGCATCTGTATTGCATATTATAAAATCGACGCCATTAATTCCAGCTTGGAACATATGGTTGATGGCATTGCTACCGCCACCGCCTACTCCAATAACTTTAATTACGTTGCTTTTGTTTTTAGGTAAATCAAAAGCGATATTGTCAAATTCGTTGCTTTTACTCATGGGTGCTCTTTTTATTGATGATATTTTTATTCTGCGTTATCTAAAAAGTCTTTTAATTTCTCTGACCATTTATCAAAAATGGATTTCCGTTCTTTCTGCATTGTGTTTCCTGAAACTGCTGCTTGTGCATGGTCTTCTACCAACACTGCTTCAAGTTCACCTTCTTGCTCTTCCAACTCTGGCATGGTATTTTTAGAACTGGTTTCTAATGCATTCATTAATAAGCCAACTGCTGTTGCATACAATGGACTTGCTACTTCTTCATCTGAATCGCCAGCTAAATGCTCATTAGGATAACCTATTCTGGTATCCATACCTGTTATATATTCTACCAACTGCTTAAGATGTTTTAACTGGCTCCCACCACCGGTAAGAACTATACCTGCAATCAGTTTTTTCTTTTGGTCTTCATGCCCGTAATTTTTAATTTCAACATATACTTGTTCTACAATCTCAACAACTCTAGCATGAATTATTTTTGATAGATTTTTAAGGGTGATTTCTTTAGGCTCTCGTCCTCTTAATCCTGGGATAGAAACAATCTCATTATCCTTATTCTCACCCGGCCATGCAGAACCAAACTTCATTTTTAATAATTCAGCTTGCTTTTCAATTATTGAACAGCCTTCTTTTATATCTTCAGTAATTACATTACCTCCAAAAGGAATAACCGAAGTATGGCGAATAATGCCATCTTTAAAGATTGCTAAGTCAGTTGTTCCACCACCTATATCGATTAAAGCCACACCAGCCTCTTTTTCTTCTTGGCTCAAAACAGCTTCTGCAGATGCTAAAGGTTCTAATGTGATATTTGCCAAATCTAATCCAGCACTTTTAATGCAACGCCCTATATTTTTTATCGAAGAAACTTGCCCAACGACTACATGAAAATTAGCCTCTAAACGGCCTCCATACATTCC
>CAYTRI010000219.1:0-3414 GCA_964440105.1 uncultured Flavobacteriaceae bacterium | reverse complement strand
AACGGTCTTGTGTATGATTAGTTGCGGACTTTTCCAACGGAAAATGTCTGCCTGACTTTAAAGATAATTGATTGCAGGAATTTCCCATGTGGAAATTTCGCCCGCAATTAATTATACACCGTGTTGTAAAACGTTTTTAATTTCTTTTTAGTTTCGCTTTAGTTAATTCATATCGATTAACAATCCATAAAAAATTTATAGGACCAGAGACCATTTCGTAAGTCCGTATTTAATCAAAGCCCATTTCCTTCAAAGTTCTATTTGGGTAAATATTTTCAGATTAGGGCTTACAAATTATGTTTTTTGTTGGCATATATTTTATATGGATCAGACTTTTCAGTGTTTTAGCGAAAGTACTAACTTGCATTATTTTAAAACACAACTATGAAATCCATAAACATTTTTTCTTTCACCCTACTAATGCTTCTTTTTTTAAGCTGTTCAAATGAAAATGAGATGCAAAGTGAAGATATCGAAGAGCAGGAGGAGGTTAGTGACAATCCTGATGATTCAGAAGCATCAGTAGAAGAAACAGTGTACTTTACCTACCAAAGTTCGCAGATACAGGGATTGGAAAATTGGATAATAATTCACGATGAAAATGGAAATTTAGTTGATTACAAACAAATTACAGAATTAGATAGCGTTGACTTTACCTTGGGTGAAGACGTTTTACCAAACAAACTCAGCGCCACCAAACTTTCATATAGTACAGATGGAGCGGGAAACAGTCTATCCCATAGTTTATTGACCTATACTGATTTAGAAATTGGAAGCGTATGGGAGGATAGGCCCAATTCTTTTGAGGGCAACTTAAACGGAAACTTTGATCTTCAAGTCAACAACATTTCTGACGTTGAAAATGTGCTCATCACAACACCCAGTGGAATCTTAAGGGCTGGAAGTTCTAATGCAGATGAAATTACTGGAAACGCTTTACAACTAATGGATATACCCTTATATATGGATCAGGAGTATCTGATTAGCATAAGAGGTGCGGAAGGGCTAACCAGATATCTCCTATTGATGCCTGAAAATGATATAAATTATGAGTATGATTATGCAGCTTTACAAGAATTTGATGAGGACTTCGCGCTAAATTTACCACCAAATGACTTTAATTTATGTTTTACCGGAGGTATTAAAACTAATGGCTCAAATACCTATTGGAATTATGGCCACAGGTTTGGTGAGTATATTGGTAATGCATCCGGGGTGTTGAACTTGGGGTACGTTGATGGCTATGAAAGATATAGATTTGGCTTGACTATCACCCGAGATGATTTTACTTATAGCCTCCAATCCTTTGGAGATAGGGTTATGGATATTGTAATACCCGACCGACCTTCATTTATGGTTGAGAGTGCGGATATTTATGACCTGAGATTTTCTTCTGAACTCAACCCGGTTACAAAGAACACCCGTCACGAGTCCATAATCATAGACGAGCAAGATAGGCGCCTGAGCACGACTTGGCTAGTATTTTCAACAGGCACGCCATCCCAACAAATAGGAGAACTACCTGATGAGTTGAGCGAAAGGTATCCTGATATGGATTTGGAAAACCTTGCCTTGAAGGCGGTGACTCTGTTTACCAATAGTGATGAACAGCAGCAACTGTTTGAAGCCGAGACTTCTAAACAAAGAACGGGCAACTATACAGGCGAAAGCTATGCCTTTAGAGGATTTTAAAAAAAATCTAAGTCAGGTAATTCCTGCGTTTTTTAGTAAAAGGCTCTATTGATTATTGAATTGCAGGCTTTCTTCCGAGAAACCTACCCAAAAAATCGGTTCAGAGGAAATGAACATTTTATCTAACCTTTCTGGGTAGGTGTCAAAACCAATTTGCAATTTGGTGTATTCATATTCCAATGATTCCAGATTTAAATCGGGGTAATTTTGCAGTAGAATAGCTGGCAAGTCAATAGGTATATTATTGGCATTGGAAGAATTCATGGTCCATGATGCAATGATAAGTCCAGCGTTAAATTGGCCGGTACTATAGGACCAATAACTTTCTCTCCAATTAAATTGTTGATTGGTGTTAAAGTTAAAATCGGGAATATCTTCATTACCAACACTAAAAGTAACGTTCTGTGGAACGCTAATATTCTGGATTTTACCTCCGACCTTGCGTATTTCATAGTCATAGGTATCAAAAAATGCCTCAAACGATGTGATATAATCATTAAACTCATTTAAGTACACCAATTCAGGAGGTACTATGTCCAATTGTTGATTCTGAACTAAATTTAGAGCAAATCCTTCATTGACTCCAAATGTTTGGTTCTCTTCAAAGGCCTGAATAGATACAGTATACCGCCCTGTCAAAGATCCAGAATCGACTACAACTTTTTCGTCAAAATCAGTAAAATCATTGTAATCAATGGTAAGAATAACATTATTGGGAAAATTCTCTATAAAAATGTGGCGCCTGTTTTTATTGACATCTACTAATGAAATCAAATGCCTATTATCGTTGGACCATAAATTGAAATCAGCTTGTAAATTGCCATTTATTATGCCGCCGCCTCCACCGAGACCACCGTTCTTTGTAGACACGGTAAAACCAAAAAAACCCGATCCAGGAACGTTTTCAATGGTAAGATTGGCATTTGTAACGAGCATACCTCGGTCTGAGTTGAATTCCACTAAAGGTTTTAAATTCCATACATTTCCCCTGAGAACCTGTGCATATGTGTTAATGCGATAATTTCTGTTTCCTGAACCAAATGTGTTGAATTTGAATACGGTAATAGTGATTTCTTCCGTAATTTCTTCTGGAGTTTCACTTTCGAAGGTTAAACTATCACTATCTTCAAAAGGCTCTATATTTAACAAATTACCCTCGCTATCATGTATTACCACCCAATCATCACTATTAATTGTATTGTAATCGGCTGCGACGTTTAAAGTAAAATGTGGTCCGGTAAAAGATTCTTCAGAGGTTTCATCTTCACCATCCGGATTCATGGCGTCTTCATTAGGATCATTATTTTCCACCTGTTCCGTCATATCCTCTGGTGGGGATTCTGAATCGCTGGAACAGCCAAATGCGAAAAATAACAGAAGTAAAAAGGTAAATCTCATCAAAATCATAATAAAACTAAAATTAGTGCTTTAACATTCTTAGTTTGTAAGAATCTCTTCTAAATCTAACCCTTATTCAGGACAATTTAAAATGTTTTACAACGTAGGGATAAACAAACTAGTTTGTTTATTTCCATTATATGAATACTAAAGATAACCAAAACGCAGAATTCTATTTATGAGGTTTAATCTGACTAGCTTTTTTTAATGAAGCTAACTTTATAAATAGTATCTAGCTCAGGATATTTTTTAATAAAGGCGTCTAAATCTTTAAGCATTAAGTCAAAATCATTCATAGTAGTATCTGCATAACCAGAATACAAG
>CAYTRI010000218.1:0-3441 GCA_964440105.1 uncultured Flavobacteriaceae bacterium | reverse complement strand
TGTGGTGTAAACGCAAATGTATCATTAACAAAAACTTATGGAAATGGTTCTGGATGGATTGTAATAACTACTGGCTGGGCAATTGCAGTTTATGTTGGGGTTGTAGTTTCCGCTCCATATAGCGGTGCACATTTGAATCCCGCTGTGACTGCTGGACTAGCAGCTGCTGGAAAATTTTCTTGGGCTGAAGTTCCTTCATATATTTTGGCGCAATTTATTGGCGCCATGCTTGGTGCATTTTTTGTTTGGCTTTTAAATAAAGATCATTTTAATGCTACTGAAGATGGAGGTACTAAGCGAAGTGTTTTCTGCAATGCTCCTGCTATTCCAAATACGCCAATAAATCTTTTTAATGAAATTATTGGA
Organism: uncultured Flavobacteriaceae bacterium; assembly: GCA_964440105.1. Taxonomy (GTDB): domain Bacteria; phylum Bacteroidota; class Bacteroidia; order Flavobacteriales; family Flavobacteriaceae; genus Croceitalea. The sequence goes on along the minus strand of CAYTRI010000218.1, from coordinate 3,075 downwards.
ACTTTTGTTTTAGTCTTTACTGTACTTTATTTTTCTGATGCTACTATAACCGATACAAATACGGTAATAGGACTTGGCTCTTTGGGAGCACTCCCTGTAGCCTTATTAGTTTGGGGAATAGGCTTATCATTGGGAGGAACAACTGGATATGCCATTAATCCTGCTAGAGATTTAGGCCCTCGCATTATTCATGCTTTAGTTCCTATAAAAGCCAAAGGTTCCAATGGTTGGAGCTATTCTTGGATTCCTGTTGTTGGTCCGCTTATTGGTGGAATAGTTGCCGCTGGATTATTTCTTGTTTTACAATAAGATTATGCTTTTGCCATTGACTTAGCAGCTATATATGCTCCAGTCCATGCATTTTGGAAATTAAAACCGCCAGTAATTGCATCAACATTTATAACTTCTCCTGCAAAATAAAGGTTAGGCAGTTTTTTACTTTTGTAGCTTTTAAAATCGATTTCTTTTAAATCTACGCCTCCTGCTGTTACAAACTCTTCTTTAAAAGTGCTTTTGCCTTCAACTTTAAAGGAACATTTAGTAAGCTGTAAAGCTAGTTTTTTAAGTATTTCTTTAGTTGCATCAGCCCATTTAACGGTTTTATCAATTTCGGTTGCTTCTACTAAATTTATCCATAAGCGTTTGGGTATATCTACCGCATTAGTCCGTACAATAGTTTTTTTTGCTTCTACATCTTTAATTCTAAATAATACTTCTTCCATCATCTCTGTAGTATATTCTGGAACCCAATTTATATTTATGCGAAAATTGTAGTTATACTCATTAAGAATAGTTGCTCCCCATGCTGAAAGCTTTAATATTGCAGGACCACTCATTCCCCAATGAGTTATTAAAAGCGGCCCATCACTTTCTAAAACTGGTTGCTCATTAATCTTACTACGTAATTGTACTACTATTTTAGATTTATAATGTTTTTTTGGAGGAATTTCTACCTCTACATAAGTACTTAAACCCTGAATTCCTTTAATTCTTTTATCCTTTATATTGAAGGTAAATAAGGATGGAACAGGAGGAATTATAGTATGCCCCAAGTCTTCTAATTGCTTCCATATTTTGGGATTGCTTCCGGTAGCTACTAGCAACTTTTTACATTCGTAATGTTTGTTCATTGTGGTTACTCGCCACCCCTTATCTTCTAGTGGCAAAAACGACTTTACAGAACTGTTTTTTAAAACTGTAATGCCTAAACGTTCTACTTCATCCAAAAAACAATCTATAATACTTTGTGAAGAATTACTTTCAGGAAAGATTCGGCCATCACTTTCAATCTTTAAGGGCACTCCTCTTTCCTCAAAGAAAGCCATAACATCTCCCGTACAATGACTATGAAAAGGGCCTAGAAGTTCTTTTTTACCACGCGGATAATTATTTACAAGCTCTTTAGGGTCAAATTCTGCATGAGTAACATTACAACGCCCTCCCCCAGATACTTTTACTTTACCTAGTACAGTTTTTCCACGTTCAAAAATTGCAATTTTTAAATTTGGATTCTCGATAGCAGTTTGGATTGCTGCATAGAAACCAGCTGCACCACCTCCAATTATACCAACATCAAGCATTATTGAGCTCGGTCTGGATAATTGGTAAAAATACCATCTACTCCAAACTCACGCATCTTAGCTATATCATCTATTTCATTTACAGTATAGGTGTAAACTTTAAAACCTTCTTTCTGTATTTGCTTTGTTTGATCTCCGGTCAATGTTTTAAACCAAGGGTTTATGGCAACAGCATTTAATTCTTTAGCAACAGGAATAGCCTCTAAAGGATTTTCTTCCGTAAGCACTGCAATAGCTATTTCTGGATTGATTCTGCGCATTTCTCTCAATTCATCCCAATTAAAGCTTGAGATAACAATGTTATCTAATGTCCATCCTCTTTTTTTTATGTAAAAATCTGTGATGAAATTTACCCTGCCGGCAGTATTGGATCCTTTGAGTTCAATATTAAGTGCTACCTTATTATCTATTAATTTTAAAACATCCTGTAATAAAGGTATGCTATGGTTACCATCTAGAATAACTTTTTTTAAATCCAAAATATTATACTCTTCTATACTACCTCCAGCATTAGAAATCCTTTCTAACCGCTCATCATGAAAAACAACTGTTTCACCACTTTTAATATTAAACACATCAATCTCAATCATATCAACTTCAAAATCTAATGCCTTCTGAATTGATGCTAAGGTATTTTCAGTTTCATAGCCCATAGCTCCTCTATGACCAATAATCAAAAAATTATCTTCTTTCATTTTACAACTATTTAAAAAAAGTACTAGAACTAGTCCTAGTATAGAAAGTTTATTCATATGCTCCAATTTTAGTGTTTAAAAATACAATTTGAAAATGAAATAGAAGCTACTTCTTAACACCATCCCATGTGCAATTTGTAAGTAACTTAAAATACCTTCTTTCAGAATATTTTATATATTGTACTGATTATTAACCAACTAAATAAATTATTATGTTTTCAAAATCAAATTTACTTGCAACACTCGTAGGCGGTATTGCCATGTTTGTATTGGGTTATGTTTTATGGGGTATGTTGGGTGAAAGCCTTAACGGAGATAATGTACTGACTAATGTAATGAAGGATGAGCCAGATTTCATCCACTTATTTTTAGGATGTCTTATTGGTGCCTTTGCTATGAGTACGCTTTATGGAAAATGGGCTAGAGGCCATCATAGTGCCAAAGAAGGTGCTGAATTCGGTATTTGGATTGGAATTTTTGTTGGACTAGGAATGGGATTAATCTGGTTCGCTACATCAACAATGATGAATTTAACGGGACACCTAATCGATGCTGTTTTAAATATTATTTATTACATACTAGTTGGTGTTATTATTGCGCTTATTTACAAGGCAACCAGTAAAAAAGCTGCTTCTTAAACTTATTTATTAGTTTAAAAAACTAAGCGGACTTTACAGTCCGCTTTTTTATTCTTTAATTTTAAAAATAAAAGATTCTAGAGGTTCTATTTCTAGATTAATTATGCCTAATTCATTGTCAATATTTAACTCACAATTTTTCTCTCCATAAAGTTGTTCCGC
>CAYTRI010000217.1:0-3468 GCA_964440105.1 uncultured Flavobacteriaceae bacterium | reverse complement strand
TTCTTGCGAACGTACTCCCCAGGTGGGATACTTATCACTTTCGCTTGGCCGCCCATCCACCTGAGGCGGACGGACAGCTAGTATCCATCGTTTACGGCGTGGACTACCGGGGTATCTAATCCCGTTCGCTCCCCACGCTTTCGTCCATCAGCGTCAGTATATAGTTAGTCACCTGCCTTCGCAATTGGTGTTCTATGTGATATCTATGCATTTCACCGCTACACCACATGTTCCGGCAACTTCACTATAACTCAAGACATACAGTATCAAAGGCAATTTTACAGTTGAGCTGCAAACTTTCACCTCTGACTTATATGCCCGCCTACGGACCCTTTAAACCCAATGATTCCGGATAACGCTCGGACCCTCCGTATTACCGCGGCTGCTGGCACGGAGTTAGCCGGTCCTTATTCTTACAGTACCGTCAGCTAGTTACACGTAACTAGGTTTCTTCCTGTATAAAAGTAGTTTACAACCCATAGGGCCGTCATCCTACACGCGGCATGGCTGGATCAGAGTCTCCTCCATTGTCCAATATTCCTCACTGCTGCCTCCCGTAGGAGTCTGGTCCGTGTCTCAGTACCAGTGTGGGGGATCCCCCTCTCAGGGCCCCTAACCATCGATGTCTTGGTAAGCCGTTACCTTACCAACTAACTAATGGTACGCATGGCCATCTCTATCCGATAAATCTTTAATTATATCAACATGTGTCAATACAATACTATGGAGCATTAATCCAAATTTCTCTGGGCTATTCTCCTGATAAAGGTAGGTTCCATACGCGTTCCGCACCCGTGCGCCGGTCGTCGTCAGAAAGCAAGCTCTCCACGTTACCCCTCGACTTGCATGTGTTAGGCCTGCCGCTAGCGTTCATCCTGAGCCAGGATCAAACTCTTCATTGTTGATCGTTAAATATCTCAAGATATTCAATCAATCCCCTAAAAGTTCTTTGACGTCAAAATGGTTCTTTAATAATTCTCTTCTACGCTGTCTTTATTTCAATATGTATATGAACTTCCCTTCGATTAACTCAGGGTAAACTTTTTATCTTACATCCCTCGAAAAAAAAGAACCCCAAAAGGCCCTCCCAAATCTCCAAAATGTCACTCGCATCATCTGCAAAGCGGGTGCAAATATAAAAAGGTTTTTTTAATGTAGCCAAGTCTTTTTAAATAAAAATTCAAAAAACTTTTATCTTACTGTATATCAATAACTTGAATGCTAAAATAATTTGAAATTTAGAGCCTTTAATATAACATCTTTTTTCTATTCTTCCAAATAACATCTAATTCGGTTTTTTTATCGAATAAATACAAAAATGATATTACACATTATATTGTGGCATCCATACCAAATATTATCTTTGCTGTTATTCTAATTTTAAGGAAAGCGATGATTAAGATTACACTACCAGATGGGGCAATAAAAGAAGTAGAGAAAGGCAGTTCTGCTTTTGATGTTGCTAAAAGTATAAGTGAAGGGTTAGCCCGCAACGTTATTTCAGCAAAATTTAACGATACAACTGTTGAAGCTACCACCCCATTAACCACAAATGGTAGCCTTACTTTATATACATGGAATAATGACGAGGGTAAAAAAGCCTTTTGGCATTCTACCTCTCACGTTGTTGCACAAGCATTGGAAGAATTATACCCAGGTATAAAACTTACCATTGGCCCTGCAATAGAAAATGGGTTTTATTATGATGTGGATTTGGGTGACCAAACTATTTCTGAAAAAGATTTTCCAGAAATAGAAAAGAAAGCTTTAGAAATAGCGAGAGAGAAACATGACTTTAAAATGCGAGAAGTTTCAAAAAATGATGCTTTAGCCTTTTATAAAAATCAGAACAATACCTATAAAGTAGAATTAATAGAGAATTTAACTGACGGAGAGATTACTTTCTGTGACCATAGTTCTTTTACCGATTTATGTCGTGGAGGACATATTCCTAATACGGGGGTTATTAAAGCTATTAAAATATTAAGTGTTGCAGGAGCTTATTGGCGTGGCGATGAAAAGAACAAGCAATTAACCAGAGTTTATGGTATTTCATTTCCAAAACAAAAAGAGCTCACACAATACCTTGAGTTATTAGAAGAAGCAAAGAAAAGAGACCATAGAAAATTAGGTAAAGAACTAGAATTATTTACATTTTCTCAAAAAGTTGGTCAAGGATTACCATTATGGCTCCCAAAAGGAGCAGCTTTACGTGAGCGTCTAGAAGATTTTCTAAAAAAAGCACAGAAAAAAGCAGGTTATGAGATGGTGATAACTCCACATATTGGTCAAAAAGAACTTTATGTAACCTCAGGACATTATGCAAAATATGGTGAGGATAGTTTTCAACCTATTCACACTCCTAAAGAAGATGAAGAGTTTTTATTAAAACCTATGAACTGCCCTCATCATTGCGAAATTTACAATACTAGTCCATTCAGCTACAAGGATTTACCAAAGCGCTATGCTGAGTTTGGAACCGTATATAGATATGAGCAAAGTGGGGAACTTCACGGACTAACAAGAGTACGTGGTTTTACACAAGATGATGCCCATATATTCTGTACTCCAGACCAGCTTAGCGATGAATTTAAAAATGTTATTGACCTTACCTTATATGTTTTAGGTTCTTTAGGTTTTGAAAATTTTACAGCTCAAGTTTCAGTTAGGGATTTAGATAAGCCAGAAAAGTATATTGGTGAGACAGCAAATTGGGAAAAAGCTGAACAAGCAATTATTAATGCAGCCGATGAAAAAGGATTAAATTATGTAATTGAAACCGGTGAGGCTGCATTTTATGGTCCAAAATTAGATTTTATGGTCAAAGATGCCCTTGGTCGTAATTGGCAATTAGGAACTATTCAGGTTGACTATAATTTACCAGAGCGATTTGACTTAACTTATAAGGGTAGTGATAATGAATTGCATAGACCTGTGATGATTCACCGTGCTCCTTTTGGAAGTATGGAACGTTTTGTGGCACTATTATTGGAACATACTGGGGGAAATTTCCCATTATGGTTGATTCCAAAACAGGCTATTATATTACCAGTCAGCGAGAAACACGAAAAATATGCAGAAAAAGTTTTGAATTCGTTGGAAAATCACGAAATTCGCGCGCTCATTGATAATAGGAACGAGACTGTAGGGAAGAAAATTAGAGAGGCTGAGCTTAAGAAAATACCCTTTATGCTCATTGTTGGAGAGAATGAAGAAGATTCAAAAACTATATCAGTAAGAAAGCATGGTGGTGAAGACATTGGTAGTATTTCTATTAGTGATTTTTCAGACTTGGTTTCAAAAGAAATAAATAGTACCTTAAAGTCGTTCTAAAGGCCTCACCCAAATTTGCTATTAAGCAAATTTGACCTCTCCAACAGAGAGGTTTAATAAGAACAGCGTCTTTTAAAATGTAAGTTTAATTAAAAAATATAAGTCATAGCAATACGTAGAAGATTTAAACCCCAA
>CAYTRI010000216.1:0-3498 GCA_964440105.1 uncultured Flavobacteriaceae bacterium | reverse complement strand
ACAACTCCTAAAAACTGGCGAAAACTGGTTAAATCAACTTTGGCTAAATCTTGTCCGTCAACAGTAATCTGTCCAGAATCGGGATTCAAAAAAGTAGCTGCTAGACCTGCAATAGTAGATTTACCGGAGCCAGAACTACCTACCAAAGCGATGACATCTCCAGATTTTGCGTTGAAGTTTATATCATGCAAAACATCTTTATCTTCTTCATAGGCAAAAGAAACATCCTTAAATTTCACATCGCCATGAATATTTGAAAGTTGGATAGTACGTTCTTTTTCATCAGATTCAGACACTTCGTTCATTAATTCTTCCGTTCGGTCTAAACCTGCTAAAGCTTCGGTTAACTGGCTTCCAATATTGCTCATTTGTAGTATAGGTGCTACCATTAATGCAAGTAAAAAGGTAAATTGAAAATACTCCCCTTCGGTTATTTGACCTTGTATTAAAAGATGACCTCCGTAACCCATCATAATACCAGTGGTTGCAAGCCCTAATAAAAAAGTTGAGGAACTTTGCATAATAGCAGTAGCCGTTAAACTCTTTTTTACGTTTTCATACAAACGTTCCACACCACTCTCAAAAACTTTTCCTTCTTGTTTTTCTGCATTAAAACCTTTTATAACACGGATTCCGCTTAAAGTTTCGGTCAATCTTCCTTTAACTTCGGCATTAATTTTACCACGTTCTCGAAATACAGGACGTATAATTTTAAAGGCTTTGAGAGAAATAAAGGCAAAAAGAATTAGAGGGGCAAAAGTTAATAATGTCATTGTTACACTTACTTGAAGCAGAAGAATAAGGGATACTATTGCGGTAATTGTACCACCTACTAATTGCACTAAACCCGTGCCAACCAAGTTGCGAACGCCTTCTACATCGCTCATAATACGAGATACTAGCGCACCAGATTTAGTATTGTCAAAAAAACGTATAGGTAATGAAAGTACTTGTTTTTGAACCTGTGCTCTAAGTTCAGATATCATGTATTGTGCTTGTATGCTAAGTACTTTAGTTAATAGAAATGACATTACCGCTTGAATCAAAAATGAGGCAACCACAACTATTACGAGAATTTTTAGCAAGTCATAGTTTTTATTTGGAACAATATCATCTAAAAAATAGCGAAGGGAAACAGGTGCAACAAAACTTGCTGCTTTACTAATAACAATTAGTAATAGTCCAATAAATACCAATTTTCTCCTTGGCCATATAATGGTTTTAAATGCCTTAAGAATACTAACTTTTTTATCTGCCATTATACTAACACTATGATTTTTTTAATAAATTACAAAGTTAGACTAAATAGACTTCAAGAGTTTAATTAGTGTTAGAGATAAATTTTTAAAAAAAACTTGCAGTGTGGTTAGTTTAATACCCATTTTTACGACCTAGTATGAGAATTAACATCTAACACTTAATTAACAATCTTTAACTAACTACCTTTTAAATGAATACAAAAAAAATTAATCTAGCCATTGGAATATTACTTTTAGTATTCAATCAATATACTATAGCTCAAATGAGTCATGCTCCGGCAAAAAAGAGAACGTTCCCTAAAAACTTAAGCGCATCAGAAGTTGGTGTAGCAAAAATATATGAAGACGTAATCTCATCTGTGGTAACAATTTATACAACATCAAACGCTATTACGTCTAAAGGTCTTACACAAAATAAAGGCTTAGGTTCCGGAGTGTTAATTTCTCACGATTGTCATATTCTTACCGCTGCACATGTAATAGATGGTAGCACCAATATAAAAGTAAAAACTCATGACGGTAAGCTTAGAAATGCGACTGTACTTTTTAGTGAAAAATCTGCGGATATCGCTTTATTAAAATTAGATGTTCCTGATAATACGTTAACACACGCTACTTTAGGAAATTCGGATGTTATGGCTGTTGGTCAAAATATCTATGCAATTGGGAGTCCTTATGGAATGGAAAATTCTTTTTCTTCAGGTATTGTTTCTGCGTTTAGAAGTTTTGATGCCTTATACGATGGTACGGTTAACATAGAATTTATACAGACAGATGCCGCTATAAACTCGGGAAATAGTGGTGGGCCTTTATTTAACTCAAATGCAGAAGTAGTTGGCATAGCTTCTAGTATTTTAACGGTATCTGGAGGTTTTCAAGGTATTGGTATGGCGGTAACTAGTAATACGGTTAAATCACTATTAGCGTTTGAAGATAGACCTTGGATAGGAGTTGAAAGTGTATTCTTAAAATCTGAAGATTTAGCAAGGTTGTTTAATTTAAATCTGTCTGGAGGATTATTGATACAGAAAGTAGCTAGTGCTAGTCCTGCAGATAAGGCAGGCTTACAAGGAGGTTCGGTTTCTGCCAATGTAAATGGAAGGCCTATTTTACTTGGGGGAGATATTATCTTAAAAATTGATAGTCAAGATACTTGCCATGTTGGCTGTATAGAAGGTGTAAGAAATGTTCTTGCAGATAAAAATAAAATAGACGTAAAATACTTAAGAGGTGGTAGAGAATTTACCGCTACGGTAGATACTTCTGAAATTCGAAAAAACTTTTTAAGCGAATAATATATAGAATGCTCCTAAAAAAATTAAATTAAAATTTTGATAGTGCAATTCTATTACCTTTATGGTAGGATTTTAAAAGAATTAATTCTTTAAATGCAACCCATAAAAAACATATTATTATCGCTTGCATTGGTTTTTACTACAGCTGTAATTTCGCAAGAAAAGTATATTCCACTTCATGAAATAGTAACAGATAGTGCTCGCATTTTTACTCCTAGCCAATTAGAAGAACTTAAAGTTAAGTTAACCAATTTTGAGAGTGAAACAACGAACCAATTAGTGGTTTTAACTATACGAGAATTAGGTTACGAGAGTATAGAAAGTTATGCAAATGGCACTTTTAATGAGAATGGAATAGGACAAAAAGAGAAAGATAATGGCATCTTAATACTTTTTTCTAGAAATGATAGAGAGGTTAGAATTGAAGTGGGTTATGGTTTAGAACCTTATATAACAGATGCTGTTGCTTCTCGGATTATTAGAAATACAATGATTCCTAATTTTAAAGAGGAAGGCTATTTTGAAGGTATAAATACGGCTGTTGATGAACTAATTCTTTATTTGAGTAATCCAGAAGCACTTGAAGAATTTAAAGCTGATATTGAAGCTAGTGAACAAAAAAACAAAACCATCGGGATAGTCTTTTTAGTAGGTTTTTTATCTCTTTTTGTTGGTGTTGGAGGCTTTTTCTTTATTAAATCCTACAGGAGTTTAATAGAAGTTTTTAGAGGTATGATGGTGGGAAAAATGGGATTCTTTCATGGTCTTTTTGTGATTCCTTTTGCGACTTTAATTACTTTGTTTGGGTCAGTTTTTATTGTAGCACCCTTGGTAACGGCTTCTCTAGCCTATGGGATTGATTTAGAAAAATATGATTATTTATTAGATAAGCCAACTAAGCTATTATGGCTTTTAGTACCCTTTTTTGGAATTGCCATTTTAAT
>CAYTRI010000215.1:0-3537 GCA_964440105.1 uncultured Flavobacteriaceae bacterium | reverse complement strand
AGCAGTAAGCAGTAAGCAGTAAGCAGTAAGCAGTAAGCAGTAAGCAGTAAGCAGTTAAGGAAATAACTAATGAATGACAAGAAAAGTTCCCCCTTTGGGAGCGGAGGGGGCTTATACATACACATTCCTTTTTGTAAACAGGCGTGCCATTATTGCGATTTTCACTTTTCTACCCAAATGGGTAAAAAGGAGGCTATGATTACTGCATTATCAAAAGAGATACAACTTCGTAAAGATGAGTTTAAAGATGAGATAGTAGAAACCATCTATTTTGGAGGGGGAACACCATCTGTTTTAGAGGTTTCAGAAATCAAAAAATTAATTACAACAGTTTTTAATAATTATAGTGTAGTTGAAAACCCAGAAATTACTTTAGAGGCTAACCCTGATGATTTATCCAATAATCAAATAATTGAACTATCCAAGAGTCCAATCAACCGGTTAAGCATTGGCATCCAATCTTTTTTTGAAGAAGATTTAAAATTGATGAACCGGGCGCATAATGCGAAAGAAGCCGAAAGCTGTATTCTAGAAGCTAAAAAATACTTCCAAAACATTTCAATTGATTTAATTTACGGAATGCCTAATATGACTAATGAACGTTGGAGGCAAAATATTAAGAAGGCTATTTCTTTTCAAATTCCACATATTTCTAGTTATGCTTTAACTGTAGAGCCAAATACTGCACTAGCCAATTTTGTAAAAAAAGGATTAGTTAAACCTGTAGATGATGAAGTTGCTCAAGAACATTTTACTATTCTGAATAACACATTATCTAAAGCTGGTTATAGTTGTTATGAGATTTCAAACTTTGGGAAGCCAGGTTATTTTTCTAAAAACAATACGGCTTATTGGCAGCAGAAAAAATATATTGGTATAGGACCTTCTGCACATTCTTTTGACGGTACTAGAAGAGGATGGAACATCAATAACAATCCAAAATATATTAAAGCAATAGAAGCAAACAAACTTCCTATGGAAGTCGAAGTACTATCAAAAACGGATAAATACAACGAGTATGTAATGACAGGTTTGCGCACTATTTGGGGAGTTTCAATAGAAAAGATAGCCTCTGAATTTGGAGAAAACTATAAGGGATATTTATTGCAACAAGCAGATAAATATATTACGGATCATTTGTTGTATTTAGATGACGATACATTGCTCGCTACAAAAAAAGGGAAGTTTTTAGCAGATGGTATAGCAAGTGATTTGTTTATGTTAAATTTATCCTGAAACAAGTTTGGCATATATGATTGCTACGGTAAAGTTTAATTCAAGAAACTATAAAATAGATTTAACCAATCCATTAGATATTTCCATTCCAATGGTTGGCGATGCATCTAATGTTAACGCTTGGTATTTAACGCATCCTAAAATAGAACCACATAAAGAGGATGGGTTTGTTGGTAAAGTATCTGAGGGCTCATCAGTAAATTTTAATAATATTTGGTTTAACCCTCACTCTCATGTAACGCATACAGAGTGTGCTGGTCATATTACCAAGGAGTTTTATTCTATTAATAAAAACCTAAAAACATTTTTCTTTTTAGCAGAACTTATTACCGTTGCTCCAGAAAAGCTTGGAGATGATTTTGTAATCTCTAAAAAGCAGTTGCAATATGCTATTGGCAATAAAAAAAGAAAAGCTATTGTTATTAGAACACTCCCTAATTTGGCTAGTAAAAAAGGCATGCAATACTCGCATACTAATCCGCCATATTTGTTAGAAGAAGCGGCTACGTTTTTAAAAGAAAAGGGCATAGAACATTTATTAATAGATTTACCTTCTGTAGATAGAGAAAGCGATGAAGGTGCCTTGGTTTGCCACAATACGTTTTGGAATACCAAAGGAAAACTTAGGCTTAATGCAACTATTACAGAGTTTATTTATGTTGCAAATACTATTGAAGACGGCACGTATTTTCTAAACCTACAAGTAGCGCCTTTTGAGAATGATGCTAGCCCAAGTAGACCTGTATTGTATGGTATTATAGATTAGCTGTGACTCCAATTATTAGGATTATCACTATCATTAGGAGATAGCCCTAAAATATCTCCAACAGTATTTACTCCCAAACCTACCACAGATCGGTTTACATAATTAAAATAACTAACCACTTGGTTAATTTCTAAGATTTCGCCATCAGAAAAGCCAGCTGTTCTAAGTACTTTAATATCATTTATAGTGATTTTGTGGGCTTCTAAAGTCAATCTTTGTGTATAAGAAGCTCCAGCCAACCACTTATCATCCAAAAAACCTTCTAAGGTGTTATTTATAACGGCTTGCCTATATTTTAGAGCTTCAGTCGGATTATCCAATAATCTAGAGAAGCCAGCAAAATGATGTTCAAAACAATAATCACATTTATTTAGATGACTCGTATATACCCCTAGAGCTTCTAAATACCACTTTGGTAAGGTATTTCCTGAATGGTGTAAAACACTTTTGTAGAGGCTCATATGTGCTGTTAGCGTATGTGGTCTAAGACTATGTATGCTTAGTACATTGTCTATGTTATTATTAGGACCTTTTATGCGTTGGTAGATTTTTTTTAGTTGCCCCGTAGCTTCTGTAAAGGGTATGGTCTTTATCCAGCTCATATTTTTTGATTAGAATATATGATAAGGTAAAAATAATAGGTATTATATTTAAACATGCGAAGAATACTAAAATTAGAAGAGTTAATGTTATTAGTTCTTGGCTTTGTGTTGTTTATGGAGCTAGATTTTACTTGGTGGTGGTTCTTTGCGTTACTATTAACTCCAGATATTGGGATGTTGGGTTATTTGGCAGGAAATAAAACGGGAGCCCTATTTTACAATCTATTTCATCATAAAGGTTTAGCAATTCTTGTTTATGTTTTGGGAATCTACTTTTCTATACCTTTATTAAAATTGATTGGAGTGATTTTGTTTGCTCATGCTTCAATGGATAGAATTTTTGGCTACGGCTTAAAGTATGATAAAGGATTTAAATTTACCCACTTGGGAGAAATAGGAAATAAAAATGGATAGTCTCATATTAGCTTTTTTAGGATTAATACTTGGTGCAATATTAATGTATTGGATTTATGGACTTTTCACAAGAAAAAAACGAAGAGAGCTTACTGAACATCAATCCACAGTAATATTAGATAGAATAAAAAGTGTTTGTAAGTTAGTCTCTGTTGAAGGGGATTTTGCTGAAATTTATCGTTATGAAAACATAAAAGATGGATTTATGAGCATTTTAAGTAGCAAGAAAAAAGCTCTTGTTGTTATAAATGCAAAAGCACATATTGGATATGACCTAAAAAAATTAAGAATGACTGCAGATAATGAGCGTAAAAGAATTGTACTGACTGAATTTCCAGAACCAGAGATTTTATCTATTGAGCCAGATATTCAGTTTTATGATGTTAAGAATGGTCTTTTTAATTCCTTTTCGCCAGATGATTTAACGCAGTTGAATCAAAATGCTAAGGAACATATTCGTGAAAAGATTCCTGAAAGCGGATTAATAGATACTGCTAAGAAAGAAGCTTTACAAGCCGT
>CAYTRI010000214.1:0-3558 GCA_964440105.1 uncultured Flavobacteriaceae bacterium | reverse complement strand
CTGGCAGGCCTTTTTTAAAACGTTTTCCTTTGGTTAATTTATAATCAGAAATACTTGGAGCTATTCTAATTGGGATACAAGAATTTAATACTAATAAGCCTAAAACTATTGTAGTGATTTTTCTCATTTTGGTTTTTGATTTAGTTGAGAATACTATTCACAAAAACCAAGCCAATTACAAAATTTTATAAAAGCCGTTTGAAGTGTTTGATGTCACACTGAACGCAGTCGAAGTGGTATTAAGAAGCAATAGGAATAAGTTTCGATAAAGTTTGTATTGAGCACAATCAAAAGACTTAAGCTAACATTACATTAGACTTCAAGTTCTTCGCTTTCACTTCGACTGCGCTCAGTGAGACAGCTCAGAATAACGATAAATTAACCCTATGTTCCACGTGGAACATTAGTCGTTCTAAGAACGGATTTCAACTCCCAATAACTGACTCAGCTCCATAGCTCTTCGCTGCGCTTGACTGCTTGAGCTAGTTCTCCACACAGTGAATTTTTGATTTTCTCGAAACAATCTTATTACAAAAGAGCTTTCTTTATTTGTATTTCCCATAGCAGCAACAGGACCCCATTCTGAAGACTTACCTGCAGTAACAGAAAACACAACAATGTACTCTGGAGAGAATAAGTCTAGTCCTTGCTTAAAGAGTGTTATTCCAAATAATTTGAAATGTTTTTTATGGTCAAGACTGTCTCTTATTTCAAAAGAAATTGAATAGCCAACTAAGATTGCGCCAAGGCAAAAGATGGTGATAACTTGGGTTAGTTCAGCATTATCCTCTAACAAAACAAGGCAGCCTAAAACAAATAACACGGCACCTAGAATTTTTACCGTTAGTGGTTTTCGCTGTGTAAAAAAGAGTGATGTTTTCATCTTCCTAAAAACACTAAAAGGACACTAACATCTGAAGGAGATACTCCACTTATTCTAGAAGCTTGAGATATCGTAACAGGCCTAATAGCTTCTAATTTTTCTCTTGCTTCGTAGGATAAAGATTTAAGCTTTCTATAATCAAATCCATCCGGGATTTTAATATTTTCGAGACGCAATAATTTGTCTGCATTGTTCTTTTCCTTGGCAATATATCCTGAATATTTAACCTGAACTTCTGCTTGTTCTAGAACCTCAGCATCTAAATCATGCTCGTTTACAAAACTAGAAACAGCATCCAACCTAAGCATATGGTCCATGGTAACTTTTGGCCTAGAAAACACCTTAAACATTTTATCAGCTTGCTTCACAGGCGAAGATTCAACCTCCTCTAAAATTGGATTTAACTCCTCTGGATTAAAGCTTGTGTTCTTAAAAAACTCCACAAACTTATCAGAATTGGTTTGCTTTCTTTCCATCCTTTCAAGACGTTCTTTGCTAGCTAATCCCAATTCAAAACTCTTAGGTGTCAATCTTAAATCTGCATTATCCTGTCTTAATAAAGTTCTATATTCTGCCCTTGAAGTAAACATACGATAAGGCTCTTCCGTTCCTTTTGTAATTAAGTCATCTATCAATACCCCTATATAAGCTTCATCTCTTTTTAGAATAAAAGACTCCTTTTCATTAATCTTTAAATGCGCATTTATTCCTGCCATTAATCCTTGGGAAGCAGCTTCTTCATACCCAGTTGTTCCATTGATTTGCCCAGCGAAATATAAATTATTTACAAGCTTCGTTTCTAAAGTATGCTTTAACTGTGTTGGCGGAAAATAATCATACTCAATTGCATATCCTGGTCTAAAAAACTTTACGTTTTCAAAACCAACTACAGATTTTAAAGCTTTGTATTGCACATCTTCTGGTAAAGATGTAGAAAACCCATTTACATATACTTCAACCGTATGCCATCCTTCAGGTTCTACAAATATTTGGTGTGAATTCTTATCAGCGAATCTGTTAATCTTATCCTCTATGGAAGGGCAATACCTTGGCCCAATACTTTTAATTCTACCATTAAACATAGGTGATCTATCAAACCCTTCACGTAGCAAATCATGAACTAGTTCACTTGTGTGCGTCATATGACAATCACGCTGTTCTTTTAGTTTAGGAGTTTCGAGATAGGAGAATTTCTCCGGATTTATATCTCCTGGTTGCAGAATCATTTTAGAATAATCCAATGAACGACCATCTACACGCGGTGGTGTTCCGGTTTTCATCCTACCACTTTCAAAACCAAAATCAACTAACTGTTCTGTTATTCCAGTTGCAGCTTTCTCACCTGCTCTACCACCGCCAAATTGCTTTTCCCCTATATGGATTAAACCATTTAAAAAAGTACCGTTTGTTAAGACTACCGCTTTTGCTCTAACATCAATTCCTAAAGATGTTCTAACGCCAACAACTTTATCCCCTTCAACCAATAATCCAGAAACCATTTCTTGATAGAAATCGGCATTAGGTGTATTCTCTAAGGCTAGCCTCCACTCCTCAGCAAAACGCATTCTATCATTTTGTGCGCGGGGACTCCACATGGCGGGACCCTTAGACTTATTGAGCATCTTAAACTGTATAGCAGACTTATCAGTAACAATTCCGCTATAGCCACCAAGAGCATCTATCTCTCTAACTATTTGTCCCTTGGCAATTCCACCCATAGCAGGATTACAAGACATCTGCCCTATAGTTTGCAGGTTCATTGTAATCAATAAGGTTTTCGAGCCCATATTGGCAGCTGCAGCTGTTGCCTCTGCACCAGCATGACCTCCACCAACTACTATTACATCGTATTCTTTATCAAACATAATTTCTATTGTTCCACGTGGAACAATTTTATCATTTCATTCTCTTTATTTCGCATCAGGTACTTGTCCTCATCTGTCTTGTCGTTATAACCAAGCAAATGCAACACACCATGACTCATAACTCGTTTCAACTCCTCATCAAAGTCAACTTTAAAATCCTTAGCATTATCCCTAACTCGTTCTATAGATATAAATATATCTCCCGATATTGTGCTTTCATCAGAATAATCGAAAGTAATTATGTCTGTTAGTGTATTATGATTTAGGTATTTTAGGTTTATTTCAACTAAATACGCATCATCACAAAAAATATAATTAAGGTTTCCTAAAGATGAGGACTCCTTCTCTACAATCCTATTAATCCAATCGGTATAATTTGATTCTTTATCTAACTTAAAATCAATCTCGTAGTTAAAGTCAATCTTCATCTTTAAAATAGTTCTTAACCTTACGCTTATAATTTTGCCGCAAAGGTAAGGCTTGTCTATTTAAAATCTCAATTGTATTAGTCTTGTTCTTTAGAAGTGATGGCTTGGTCAATATAGGGTTCTGAAATTGATTACTATTTGTTTTGCTTTCTCTTTCCTTTTTCTCACCCTGCTTTAAGGCAGCATTTTCTAATTTCATTAGTTGATGCTGAATAAGATTTGCTTTGTTGCGAGTGCGCTGCGTAATACCATTTTCGAGCAAATCATTCTCAAAATCTTCCATCTGACGGACAAGTTTTTTTGCCAAGTCTTGCTTGTCCTTTTGTAGAATATTATTTAATTGCTGTTCCAACTTATTCCTTAAAACCTGTTGTTCCTTATA
>CAYTRI010000213.1:1328-3603 GCA_964440105.1 uncultured Flavobacteriaceae bacterium | reverse complement strand
GCAGAAACAGATTTAGATTTAGGGCATTACGAGCGTTTTTTAAATGTGAAAACTTCTCAGGCTAATAACGTTACAACTGGTAGAATTTACCAAAGTGTAATAGAAAAAGAGCGTAGGGGAGAGTTTTTAGGTAAAACAGTTCAAGTAGTTCCTCATATCACTAATGAGATTAAAGAACGTATTCAAATTCTTGGTAACAGTGGTGAATATGATATTGTTATTACTGAGATTGGCGGTACTGTCGGTGATATTGAATCGCTACCTTACATTGAAGCTGTTAGACAACTGCTTTGGGAACTTGGAGACAATAATGGTATTGTAATCCACTTAACTTTAGTACCCTATTTATCTGCAGCTGGAGAGTTAAAGACAAAACCAACTCAACATTCTGTTAAAACATTAATGGAAAGTGGTATTAAAGCTGACATTTTAGTTTGCCGAACAGAGCACGAAATATCAGATGATATAAAAAACAAACTAGCGTTATTCTGTAATGTAAAAAAGGAAGCAGTTATACAATCTATAGATGCTTCTACAATTTATGATGTCCCAGTTTTAATGCAAGAAGAAGGTTTGGATACCGTAGCCCTAAGAAAATTGGCATTGCCCAATACTTCTAAAACGGATTTAGATAATTGGAAACAATTTCTTCAAAAGCATAAAAATCCAAAAAGTGAAGTTACTATTGGTTTAATAGGAAAGTATGTAGAATTACAGGATTCCTATAAATCTATATTAGAATCATTTATTCACGCAGGTGCAGCAAATGAAGTTAAGGTAAATATTAATTCAATCCATTCAGAACATATTTCTGTCAATGACCTGGAAAAGAAAATGAAAGGTTTAGATGGTATTTTGGTAGCTCCAGGTTTTGGTGAACGTGGTATTGAGGGTAAAATATTAGCTGTTCAATATGCTCGTGAAAATAATATTCCTTTTTTAGGTATTTGTTTAGGAATGCAGATGGCAGTGATTGAATATGCACGTAATGTTTTAGGTTATAGTGATGCAAATTCTACCGAGATGGATGAGCAAACTCCTAATCCGGTAATCAACTTAATGGAGGAACAAAAGACAGTTACTAACAAAGGAGGTACTATGCGTTTAGGTGCATGGGCTTGTGAACTTAAAGATGATTCGCTTGTTAAAGAAGTTTATCAAGGTAAGTCTGAAATATCTGAACGCCATCGTCACAGATTCGAGTTTAATAATCAATATAAAGAGGAATTAGAAGCTGCCGGACTTTCTGCCTCAGGTATAAATGCCGAAACAAATTTGGTTGAAATCGTAGAAATACCATCTCACCCATGGTTTGTTGGTGTACAGTATCACCCAGAATATAAAAGTACTGTTGCTAACCCTCACCCATTATTTGTAGGTTTTGTAAAAGCCGTTTTAAAACAAAAACTACAACAAACAAATGCCAGTTTGGCATAAAAACCACATTTGGATATATATTTGCCAACTATTAAGTTCGCAGATAAGCACACTAAATAACTTTCATGGAAGAAAAGAAGTTTGATATTAATACGGTCATAGGCTTTGTATTAATTTTTGCCGTAATGATAGCTATGTTCTACTTTAATCAGCCCACACCAGAGGAGATAGAGGCAGAGAAGGCAAAGCAAGAACAAGTGGAGGCAGAGACCAAAACTACAGAAGTTGAAAAAATAGAATCACAAAAACCAGCTGTTGTTAATTTACAAGACTCAACAGCAGTTGCAAATTATAAAAGCGCTGTAGGTGCATTTGGTTTTACAAAAACTTCTGATGCTACCACCAAATTAGAAAACGAAGTTTTATACTTAGAGATTTCTAATAAAGGAGGTCAGATTGTTGAAGCAAAGATGAAAGAATTTGTAACGCATGACTCTATTCCTGTTTACCTTGTTAAAGATGGAAATGCAAACTTTACACTTTCTTTTTCTACAAATGATAATAGAGTTCTAACAACAGAAGATTTATTTTTTGAGCCAGAATTAACTTCCAGTGGTGATAATCAAATACTATCATTAAAAGCAAAGGTTTCTGCAAACCAGTATTTGGAATACAGATATGAAATGAAGCCTAATGAATATATGGTTGGCTTTACAATCCGTTCGCAAGGATTAAATGGTATTTTAAATTCTTCTAAACCTTTAGATTTAGAATGGAATTTAAAAGGAATACGTCATAACAAAAGCGTTCAATACGAGAGTAGGTATACAGAGATGATGTACAATTTTGAAGATGGTAAAGTGGATTACCTTTCGGCGAATAGTGATGATGAAGAAAT
>CAYTRI010000213.1:0-1228 GCA_964440105.1 uncultured Flavobacteriaceae bacterium | reverse complement strand
TTTTTATGGGCAGAAGATTTGAGTTCATATGATACAATTTTTAATCTTCCATTTTCGATTCCTTTTTATGGTGACCACGTTAGTTTATTTCCAATTTTAGCATCTGTTGCTATCTTCTTTTATATGATGATGACTACGGGACAAAGCATGCAAATGCAGCAACAACCAGGAATGCCTAACATGAAGTTTATCATGTACCTGTCTCCATTAATGATGTTATTCTTCTTTAACAACTATGCTAGTGGATTGAGTTTGTATTACTTTATTTCTAACTTGATTACAATCTTTATTATGTTGGCAATTAAGAACTACATTCTGGATGATAAAAAGATTCATGCTCAGATACAGGAAAACAAAAAGAAACCTAAAAAGGAAAACAAATTTCAAAAGAAGATGAGAGAGATGATGGAGCAAGCTGAAGAACAAAAGAAAGCTGGAAGAAGATAGTTCTGGGGAACTTTTTATAAAAAAGCTTCCTCCTTGCGGAGGAAGCCTTCGCCATAATAGGCATAGTTTGGAAAGATTCGGGACCTCAAAGATGCAACCTAATTTCCTTCAAAAAAATTAATAGTTGTCAAGGTGTGTTTTTTGTATGGTAAAGGATACCCTTTTGATGTCTCATCGACGAACGGTAAAAAGCATAGATAAAAAAAGCCTTTCATGTATAACATGAAAGGCTTTTTGTAGTTCTTGACCCTACTAATATGTTATATAACTATATTAGTGAAGTGCGTCTAAAACTTCTTGAGGTAATAAAACTTTATTAATTATGTGCACAATACCATTACTTGCTACATTGTCGGCAGCAATAACTTGCGCATCTACATGTGTTTTGTCTCTAATAAAAACACCATGATTTAAAATTGCAAATATTGGTTCACCTTGCAATGTTGTAAATTCTTGATGGTTACTTAAGTCTGTAGAAGCTACTGCCGCTCCTGCAACAACATGATAAGTTAAAATTTTAGCTAGAAGCGCTTTTTCTTCTGGAGTATCAAAATCTTCTAAGCTATTGTAATTATTACCCAATGCATGTAACAAATCTGCAAAAGCTTCATTAGTTGGTGCAAATACTGTAAAAGGACCTTCTCCGCTTAAAGCTTCAACCAAACCTGCATCAGCTTGTATTAAAGCATCAACTAAAAGACTTAAGTTGTCTACAGATTGTGCAAGTTCAACTATATTTTTTAGCTGAAGGTTAGCAACAAAATCTACAGCAGATTGAGGT
>CAYTRI010000212.1:0-3618 GCA_964440105.1 uncultured Flavobacteriaceae bacterium | reverse complement strand
AGGTTAAAGGTTAAAAAATTAGGTAAGTTGAATTTCACGCAACCGCTAATTAAGTCTAAAGTATTTTTTGAATTTGAACTTTATACTTGTATTTGAATTTTATTGGTAGGGTTTTTTAAAAGTAGATTGTTATAAAGATGTAAAGCATACTATTATGCAAGAGAATTATTTAGCAAAATGGCTCAACAATGAGCTTTCGGAAACAGAGTTATCAGAATTTAAAAAGTCTGATGAGTATGCTTCTTACATGAAAATTGTAGATGCTTCTAAAAAACTAGAGGCTCCACAATTTGATGTAGAAAAGGCATATGAAAACTTTAAAGATGCGCAAGAACTAGTAGATACTAAAGTGGTTCCATTGAGACCATTTAAACCATTCTTAAGAGTTGCTGCAGCTATTGCTATTTTATTAACTGGTTCTTATTTCTTCTTGAATTCTTTGGATGAATCTTTTAGCACACAACTTGCAGAAAGAACCGAAGTACAATTACCAGATAATTCTGAAATTATTCTTAATGCTGATTCTAAAATCTCTTTTAGTGAAAAGAAGTGGGATGAAAAGAGAAATGTAGCTTTAGATGGTGAAGCATTTTTTAAAGTAGCCAAAGGAAAAAAATTCACTGTCTCCACAGCTATTGGATCTGTATCTGTTTTAGGAACTCAATTTAATGTAGAGAATAGAAAAGGCTTTTTTGAGGTAACCTGCTATGAAGGTATAGTAAGCGTTAATTACCAAAATACAGAAAGAAAATTACCAGCTGGGACTTCTTTCTTAGTTATAAATGGTAAAATCATGAATGACACTGCATTAAAAAACGGTCAACCTTCATGGGTTAATAACGAAAGTTCATTTAAAAGTATCCCTTTAAAGTATGTGTTTGCCGAGTTTGAAAGACAGTTTAATATTCAAGTGAAAACAGAAAATGTTGATACAAATCAACTATTTACAGGTACGTTTAGCAACACTGCCATAAAAATTGCGTTAGAAAGTATAAGTACCCCTTCCAAGATTAGTTATAAATTAGAGGAAGATAATGTGCTTTTCTATGGCGAGAACACTCCGTAGCACTTTAATTAGGTTTCTTTTACTGCTATTTTTTTCGCTGTCAATACAGTTAACATTGGCACAAGAAAAAAATACGATTTCTCTTAAATCATATTTAACACAACTTGAAACTAAATATGATGTTAAGTTCTCCTTTGTAGATGAAGATTTATCCGGAGTTGCCATATCTATCCCCAGCTTTAATAATTTAAATTCAATTTTAACAGCCATAGAAAATCAAACTAAGCTAAAAATTGAAAAATTAAGCAATCGCTATTATACGCTTGCAAAAAGCTCATTGGTAAGTATTTGTGCTAATGTGTTTGATAATTATGCAGAAAACACCATCCCTGGTGCTACAATAGAGGTTCTAGGTAGCGAAATAGCTAAAGTCACCAATTTAGATGGTAGTTTTACTCTAGAGGATATACCAAGAACTGCATCGTTAAAGGTTCGTTATTTAGGATATATTACAAAATACATTGCTATTGAGGAAATAGCTGACCAACCTGATTGTCCAACAATATTACTTGCTCAAAACTTAGAAAAGCTAGATGAAGTGCTTGTTTATGAGTTTTTAACCAGTGGACTTATTAAACAAGCAGATGCAAGCATTACTTTAAACACAGCAGAACTGGGAATACTTCCAGGCCTTATAGAACCAGATGTTTTACAATCCGTACAAGCTTTACCAGGTGTTAAAAGTATTGATGAAACGGTTTCTGACATTAATGTACGTGGTGGCACAAATGACCAAAATCTAATACTTTGGAACGGAATTAAAATGTATCAATCAGGCCACTTTTTTGGGCTTATTTCTGCTTTTAATCCGTACTTGACCGATAAAGTTACTCTATACAAAAACGGCACACCAACACAATATGGAGATGGTGTTAGCAGTGTAATTAGTTTAGAAACCAAAAACAATATAAATGGTTCATTTATTGGGGGCGCTGGGTTAAATCTTATCAGTGGCGATGTTTTTGGACAATTGCCCATTAACGATAAAGTTGCATTTCAGTTTTCAGCACGTCGTTCCACAACTGATTTCCTGAATACTCCTGTGTATAGTAGTTTTACTGATAGAGCTTTCCAAGATACTGAAGTACGCAATCAACAAAATCAAGAAATTGATGAAGGATTAACCAAAACAGAAAAATTCTTTTTTTATGATTTTACTGGTAAACTACTTTATGACATCAATGAAGACCATAAACTAAGATTTAGTTTTATTGGTATTGATAATGACCTAGATTTTTCAGAAACAGATAATGAGACCAATGAAACTTCAAGAAGTTTTTTAGATCAGACAAATTTATCTGCTGGACTTCAACTAGAAAGTCTATGGCGAGAAAATTTTTCTTCTAATTTAAATATCTATTTTTCAAAGTACAGTTTAGATGCGCAGAGTTTTTTTTCAAACCAAATGCAGCGTTTAGATCAGAAGAATATTGTTGAAGAAAGAGCAATAAAAATAAATACCAACTACAAAGTATCAGAGAAAATCTCATGGAATAATGGGTATCAATATATTGAAACTGGCATTACAAATAGAGTTTTTAATGTTCAACCTCCTTTTAATACAAATGAAAAAGGAGTAATTCGCATTCATGCCCCTTATTCGCAACTAAACTATAGTTCTTTTGAAAATAAGTTTATCGCTAGTGCTGGTGTTCGCGGTAACTATATTTTTAATTTATCAAATTTTGGCGCGTCTTTTAATGAGTTTCTTATAGAACCAAGATTAAATTTAAACTTTCGTGTAGCTAAAAACCTTAGAGCACAACTATTAGGAGAATTTAAAAGTCAATCCACCAATCAAGTCATAGATTTAGAGCAAAATTTTTTGGGTATAGAAAAACGAAGATGGACTTTAAGTGATAATGATGAACTCCCTATAACAAAGAGCAAACAAGGTTCTATTGGGCTCAATTATGAAAAAAACGCTCTTTACTTAGGTCTTGAAGGGTTTTATAAAAAAGTAGATGGGATTAGTACGCGAACACAAGGTTTCCAGAATGAAAATCAATTTAACGGGGAAATAGGAAGCTATCAGATTAAGGGTCTTGAGTTTTTAATCAATAAAAAAGGAGACAATTATAGTACATGGCTCAGTTATACTCTAAATAAAAATGACTATACTTTTGACAGTATTACACCCAATACATTCCCCAACAATTTAGATGTTAGACATACAATTACCTTTGCTAGCACTTATAGCATTAAAAGATTGAAATTAGGCCTAGGCATAAATTATAGAACAGGAAAACCTTTTACTGAGCCGCAATCTGAAAGCTCTTTAAATAATAGCTTTTTTCCTGCAAGGATTAATTATAGAGAACCCAACAGCAGTCGCTTACCAAATTACTTTAGAGTAGATGCATCTGCTGTATATAATTGGAATTTTAGTAGAAGGGTAAAAGCTAAGGCAGGTGTTTCATTATTAAACCTTAGTAACAAAAAAAATATACTCAATAGATACTACAGGGTTTCCGAGGACAATAACTCCGTAGAGACAGTAGAAAACAATTCTTTGGGCATAACTCCTAATGTTAGTTTTAGGGTTAATTTTT
>CAYTRI010000211.1:0-3689 GCA_964440105.1 uncultured Flavobacteriaceae bacterium | reverse complement strand
GTTACAGTACCTGTTATGGTAGCCTGTAAGATTGTTCCAAGTTCTACCGCTAAATTATTGGCAAAAGATACTTGGGCAATAAGAAAAAGAACAACCGTTAAAATGCAAGGGTTAAAAGTGGACTTGATTTTTTCGAGAGGTCTTTTCAGATTTAGTTCTCGTTTTAGACTCATACGTTTAGATTTAGTTTAATTATTTAAAAAAGTTCTCTAGTGTTAAGCATAATTTATTTGAGTAATTACAATTGCTAAACACACTGGTACAAATTTATACTTTCACCACGGATGAAATTAACGTTATTTTATCAAAAAATGATAATTTTCATAAACAAACCTTAAAATTTTAACGGATATTCAAGTTCTTAGATTGATTTTTAACAAATTCTAGATGTCATCTTTTTTTTTGGTTCTAATACTATTTTGTCAGTTTTGATTAAATTACAACCAAATTTGTTGTAGAGAATGATAAAAAAGGCGCACCGCGAAGTAATACAATTATCTCCATCTGATAGCTTTCTTATAGTTGATAGAATAAAAGATGTGTACGACTATCCCCTTCATTATCACTCAGAATTAGAGTTGAACTATATTTCTGATGGGATTGGATTAGAAAGAAGAATAGGGGATCATACGGGTGAGATAAAAAATAAAGAATTAGTTCTTGTAGGACCAAATCTTGAGCATTGTTGGAATCAACACAAATGTGTTCAAAAAAATATTCATGAAGTAACATTGCAGTTTAGTGGTAACCTTTTTGAAAAAAACTTTCTAAGCAAAAATATAATTAAACCAATTGGGGAGATGTTTGAGCGATCTGTTCATGGAATACTTTTTTCCCAAGAAACAGCAGTAATGATTGGTGCCAGGCTTTTGGGAGTTTCTAAGTTAACAGGAATAGATTATTTTTTAGAAATGTTATCTATACTTTATGATTTGGCCATTTCAAGAAATCAAAAGTTATTATCAACTTCTTTTGCTCCTTATGATAAGTTGGAAAGTAATCTTCAAATTCAAAAGCTAAATGAGTTTCTTCAAGGTAATTATGAATCAAAGATAACTTTAGAACAGGTTTCCAACTTATTAAATATGAGTTCTGTATCTTTTAATAGATTCATAAAAAAGAATACGGGCAAAACATTTGTTGAATATGTTAATGATATTAGAATTACCTACGCCTTACGTTTTCTGTTAGAAAAAGAATACACTATTTCTGAGATTGCACATAAATGTGGATTTAATAGTCTTGCTAATTTTAATAGAATATTTAAAAAGAGTCAAGGATATACACCTTCAAAATATAGAAGTAATTTTATTGGTATTAAGAGAGTAGTTTAATTTTAAAAAATAAAAACCTAACAATGCAGATAATAGAAGATTCTACAGTATACGATGTTATCATCGTTGGTTCTGGCGCAGGCGGAGGCATGGCAACAAAACAATTGGCTGATGCGGGATTTAATGTTGCAGTAGTAGAGGCAGGTCCATTTTTTGACCCAGCTGATCCTGAGACAATGACGCAAATGAAATGGCCTTATGAATCTCCAAGAAGGGGTGCAGGTACTGATCGTGCCTTTGGTGAATGGGATATGTCTTGGGGCGATTGGGAGGTAGAAGGTGAGCCTTATACCCAAGCAGAAGGCACTAATTTTAAGTGGTGGCGTTCACGTATGTTAGGAGGGCGAACAAATCATTGGGGCCGTATCTCGTTGAGGTTTGGACCTAAAGATTTTAAAGGTAAGACGCGTGATGGTCTTGGTGAAGATTGGCCTATTGGTTATGATGATGTTAAACCATATTATGATAAAGTTGATAAGCTAATTGGGGTTTTTGGCACTAATGAGGGATTGGAAAATGACCCTGATGGTTTTTTTCTACCCCCACCAAAACCACGTTTACATGAACTTTTTTATATAGATGGAGCTAAAAAGTCTGGTATTCCTGTAATTCCAAGTCGTATGTCAATGCTGACTAAGAAAATTAATAACGACAGAGGTGTGTGTTTTTATTGCGGTCAATGTTCTCGTTCTTGTTCTGTTTATGCTGATTTTTCCTCTGGTAGTTGCTTAATTTTTCCAGCTCAAAAAAGTGGTGGGCGAGTCAAGATTTTTGTCAATTCTATGGTACGAGAAGTGACTACCAATGAAGAAGGTAAAGCAACAGGTGTATCCTATATAAACAAGGAAGACAGAAAAGAATATAAATTAAAAGCAAGAGTTGTAGTGCTTGCAGCGTCTGCCTGTAGTTCTGCACGTATTCTCTTAAACTCAAAAAGTAAACAACACCCTAACGGATTAGGAAATAGCAGTGATGTAGTTGGTAAATACTTGCATGACTCAACTGGTGCTAGTGCCGCTGGTTTTATTCCAGGATTAATGAATAGAAAAAGATCTTATAATGAAGATGGTGTTGGGGGTATGCATGTTTATTCGCCATGGTGGGGCGATAATTCTACATTAGATTTTCCGCGAGGTTACCATATTGAAGTATGGGGTGGAATGGGGCAGCCTAACTACGGTTTTGGTTGGGATGCGAACGCTTTTAATCAATTTTTTGGAACTAAAGTTGGTGGTTATGGTGATACCCTGCGTGATGATGTAAAGAAATATTATGGTGCTGTAATAGGTTTTGGAGGTCGTGGGGAAGGCATCGCACTAAAAGAAAACTATTGTGAAATAGACCCAACAACGGTTGACCAGTTTGGTATTCCAGTATTGAAATTCAATTACCAATGGTCTGATTACGAAAAGAAACAGGCCAAGCACATGCAAGACACTTTTGAAGAGTTGATTCATAATATGGGTGGTCACCAAATATGGGGTGGTAAACCAGGGAAGGAAAGTGATTATGGACTTCATGCGCCAGGTGAGATTATACACGAAGTGGGTACGACCCGAATGGGTAATGACCCTAAAACTTCGGTTACTAATAAGTTTAATCAATTACATGATGTTGTTAATGTGTTTATCGTAGATGCAGGTCCTTTTGTTTCGCAAGCGGATAAAAATTGCACATGGACGATTTTAGCGCTTTCATGGAGAGCTTCAGATTATATAATTGAACAGTTAAAAGCTCAGAATATATAAGTTATGAATAGAAGAAAGAGTTTACAGACACTAATTCTTGGAGGAGCTGCAGTTACTTCGGGTGTAGCATTTAACGCATGTAAATCAGAAACTATTGATGCAGCTATTGCAGAAAGTAATGCGGCCTATTTTGGTAGAACACCAGAAGAATTAGAACGCATAGAAAAGTTGAACGCGGAGGAATTATTCAATGCGCATGAAAAGGAAACAATCGGAGCTTTAAGTGTAGTTATTCTTCCTCCAAAAGAACCACATGGTGGACCAATAGAAGCTGGCGTCCCGGATTTGGTTGAATTTATGGGGAAAGATATTCCAGAAATGGCACCAACCCTTTTAGGGGGTCTAATGTGGTTAGATCATAAAAGCAATACAGAATTTGGTGTAGAATTTAAATCGGCTACACTGGAACAGAAAAAGCAAATTTGTGATGAAATTTGCTGGCATGACACTGAGGTCTCTTTAGATAAACAACCGTTAGAAATTCAGTTTTTCTATATGATGCGAGGTCTTACTGTAACAGGTTATTATACTTCAAAAGTTGGCATTGCCGATTTAGGCTATAAGGGCAATCAACCCAATGTATGGGATGGTGTGCCACAAGATGTTT
>CAYTRI010000210.1:0-3792 GCA_964440105.1 uncultured Flavobacteriaceae bacterium | reverse complement strand
ATATGCTTTCCGGGGGTGAACGAAATAGATTGCATTTAGCAATGACCTTGAAAGAGGAAGGTAATGTATTGCTTTTAGATGAACCTACTAATGACTTAGATGTCAACACATTAAGAGCTTTAGAGGAGGGACTTGAAAATTTTGCAGGATGTGCAGTAGTCATTTCACACGATAGATGGTTCTTGGACAGAATCTGTACCCATATCCTAGCTTTTGAAGGCGATTCTCAAGTATATTTCTTTGAAGGCTCTTTCTCAGATTACGAAGAAAATAAGAAGAAGCGATTAGGTGGCGATTTAATTCCTAAAAGAATTAAATATAAGAAGTTGATTAGATAATTAATAATCAGCTGCTGGATACCAATCTAATTGAACCACTTCAATTTCTGAGCTTCCTTTATTTACTAAAGACCTAAATTTACCGACGTCACTAACATCTGGCCTTCCTCGATAATGATATGGAAAGACTTGCTTTGGTTTAAAAGCTAATACAGCATCAGCAGCACTTTCCTCTGTCATTGTATAGGGTAGATTCATGCAAACAAAAGCTCTATCAATATTTTTAAGCGCTCGCATCTCAGGGATATCTTCTGTGTCACCAGAAAAATAGATACGTTTACCGTTCATATTAAGAACATAACCGTTACCACGTCCTTTAGAATGAAACTTTAAAGCTTCTTCTCTAAGATTGTACATTGGAATAGCTTCAATAAGAATTCCAAATCGTTCTTTTGAATCTCCGTTATTTAAAACATCTAATTGTGGGGTAAATGGTTCAGGTATTTTATCAGCAACAGCCTGCGGAACTATAATTTTTGCTTTATCAGTATTCAATTCTTCTAAGGTTTCTAAACTAAAGTGGTCACCATGGATATCAGTAATCAAAATTAAATCTGGTTGCTTTTTGCCTTTAAAAGCATTTGCACCACCAACGGGATCTATATAAATAGTAATGTCATTCCATTCTAAAATGGCAGTTGCATGCTCAATTGGGTAAATAAGAAGCTCTTCTTCAACAACAGAAATTGATTCACTTTTAGCAGCTTCTTTTACCTTTTTCTCTTTACATCCTGTAATTATTAGTAAGAGAACTAGAAAACAAATACTATTTTTCATGACTTTAGATAAATTTAACATTCCATTTAAAGGTAAGCTATCACTAGGCTTCATAAAAAAAATTAACATTTCTAAATTTTAAAACATCTAAAAGAATTCTTATCACGTAGATAGAAAAGAAGCAAGTATAAAGTGCTTGTTTTATGAAGATATAAAATCAAAATATTATGACAGACACTAAAAGTAACAACAGTTTAAAAGTGATAGCAGGTTTATTAGGAGTTATCCTATTAGGTACTATCATTTTCGCGGTAACTCAGTATAATGAGAACAAAAAGAATACCGTAGCTCTTACACAAGAGAAAGAATTAGTAGTTGAAGATTTAAATAATCTTAAATCTGAGTATGACAAAGCAATTTTAGAAAGTAATGCTACAAACGAAGAATTAGTAGCTGCAAGAGATAATATTGCTCAGTATATTGATTCTGTACAAGGAATGAAAGCAGATATCGCTTCACTTTCTAGATACAGGAGACAAGTAAGCGTTTTAAAAGCAGAGCGTGAATCTTTACTAAGACAAGTAGATTCTTTATCGCAATCTAACACAATGTTAGCAATGCAAAGAGATAGTACTTACGTTGAGCTAGAAAAGCAAACTGTTTTTAATGATTCTCTAGTAGTGCAAAACACACAGTTAGCTGATGCTGTAGAAAGAGGTTCTGCATTAAACTTAACTACTCAGAGTGTAGATGCTGTTAAAGAAAGAAACAGTGGTAAATTGGTTTCTACTTCAAGAGCTAAAGCAACAGACAAATTTAGAGTTTGTTTTACTGTTGCTCCTAACACAATTGCACAAGCAGGTGATAGAGAGTTCTTTATTGAAGTTTTAGACCCTCAAGGAAACATCTTAGGTGAAAGCATGAGTAAGTCTAACGAAAGTGGTTCTTCAATTACATATACTAAAGGAACTCAGTTCTACTATGAAAATGGTGCTTTAGATGTGTGTGATTACGTTAATAAGCCTGCTGGAGATTTCCAAAAAGGAAACTATATGGTTAATGTTTATGATGATGGATTAAAATTATTAGGTACATCAAAATTCACATTGAAATAAAGAGAGTAAACACTATCCACGTAATAAAAAGGGACGTCTATTATGGACGTCCCTTTTTTATTTATAGATTATAAAAGAATTTTACTTTAAGCTTCCTACCATTTTTTCAGGTTTTACCCACTCATCATATTCTTCTGGAGTAACATAACCTAAATTAACGGCTTCTTCTTTTAATGTAGTACCATTTTTGTGTGCGGTATTAGCTATTTCAGCTGCTTTATAGTATCCAATTTTAGTATTAAGAGCGGTTACCAACATTAAAGAGTTATTCAATAATGTTTTAATGGTTTCATGATTTGGTTCAATACCTGCTGCACAATTCACATCAAAACTAACACAAGCATCCCCCAATAATTGAGCAGATTGCAAAATATTTGCTACCATCATTGGTTTAAATACATTAAGTTCATAGTGCCCTTGGGTACCACCTACACTAATAGCCACATCATTACCTATTACTTGGGCACAAACCATTGTTAATGCTTCAGATTGGGTAGGATTAACTTTCCCCGGCATAATTGAACTACCAGGTTCGTTTGCAGGAATAATTATTTCTCCAATTCCAGAACGTGGGCCAGAAGCCATCATTCTAACATCATTTGCAATTTTATTTAGTGATACAGCAAGTTGTTTTAATGCACCATGACTTTCTACTATGGCATCATGTGCTGCTAAAGCTTCAAACTTATTTTCAGCAGTGATAAAAGGTAAACCACTAAATTCTGCTATATATTTTGCAACTAGTACATCATAACCTTTTGGAGTATTTAGGCCTGTCCCAACTGCTGTACCCCCTAAGGCTAATTCACCTAAATGCGGTAAAGTATTTTTTAATGCTTTTATACCGTGGTCTAATTGAGAAACATATCCAGAAAATTCTTGTCCTAAGGTTAGGGGAGTAGCATCCATTAAATGTGTACGACCAATTTTAACCACATCTTTAAATTCTTTGGACTTTTTATCTAATGTGTCTCTTAGTTGCTCTACTCCTGGGATTGTTACTTCTACAATTTTTTTGTAGGCAGCAATATGCATCCCTGTAGGGAATGTGTCATTAGAGGATTGAGATTTATTTACATCATCATTGGGTTGAATCGTTTTATCGCCTTCTCCAATTTTTTTTCCTGCTATTTCATGAGCTCTATTAGCAATAACCTCATTTACATTCATATTGCTCTGAGTACCGGAACCTGTTTGCCATATAACCAACGGGAATTGGTCGTCATGTTTTCCTTCCAATATTTCATCACAAACTGCCGCAATTAAATCTCGCTTTTCTACAGTTAGTATTCCAAGTTCATGGTTTGTGAATGCAGCAGCTTTTTTTAAATAAGCAAAACCATAAACCACTTCTAATGGCATAGATGCTGGCGCACCAATTTTAAAATTATTTCGCGAACGCTCAGTTTGTGCTCCCCAGTATTTATCTGATGGGACTTTAACTTCGCCCATTGTATCTTTTTCAATTCTAAAGCTCATATGATTATATTAATATTTACAAAGGTAAAGTTTAGTCTTTTTATTTTTTAAGAAGTATCATAGTTTTAAAATTTTCTCATCAACTCACTTGCAATTTTGAATCATTTCATGGTATCTTTGTAATATAAATTAAGTTTCATGGT
>CAYTRI010000209.1:0-3838 GCA_964440105.1 uncultured Flavobacteriaceae bacterium | reverse complement strand
GCTTCAGCCTGAGTTACAAAAAGTTCAGGTTTGTCTGCAAGAATAGAATTATCGTCTTGTAACCAAATTTGTATATCTCTACGTACCTTCTTGGTGATTTCTTTTCCTAAAGAGATAAAATCATTCAAGGTTTCTTTTTCAAATACAGCGGTATTAAATTCGAACACGTCTAACTCCGCTACAGCGGCCAAATCTAGAATGTGTTCTCCAATAGCTACTCCGGTTCTAGGACTTCTTTCAGCAGTAGAAAAAATGCCGAAAGGGATATTATAAATTGAAAAATCTGAGTTTTCAGGTATGTTTATTATCATTTTTATTTAGATATGAGTATTGAGATTTTAGATATTAGTGAAAAATATAATTTAGTTTTCCTCACTTCTCAAATCTATTGTCTCAAGACTAATTTTTATTCTATCCAAGATTTATAATACTTGCCATCATCAATTTTCATGGCATTTTCAGTTAATTGTAATGGCTTAAATGTATCAATCATCACGGCCAATTCTTCTGTTTCTTTTTTGCCAATACTAGCCTCATAAGTTCCTGGGTGTGGTCCGTGTGGAATTCCCGCAGGATGCAAAGAAATATAACCTGGTCCAATACCTGTTCTACTCATAAAATCCCCGTCCACATAGTACAGCATTTCATCAGAATCTATATTGCTATGGTTATAAGGAGCCGGAATTGATTTTGGATGATAATCATACAACCTCGGGCAAAAAGAACAGATTACAAACGCGCTAGTTTCAAAAGTTTGATGCACTGGCGGCGGTTGGTGAACACGACCTGTAATTGGTTCAAAATTATGAATTGAAAATCCATACGGATAATTGTAACCATCCCAGCCCACTACATCAAAAGGATGTGAAGCATAAACCAAATGGTGCAGCATGCCTTGCTTTTTAATCTTCATTATAAACTCACCTTTTTCATCATGAGTTTGAAGATCTTGCGGTAGTTTATAATCACGCTCACAGAAAGGAGAATGTTCCAACAACTGACCAAACCAATTTCGGTATCGTTTTGGGGTGTAAATTGGATGAAAGGATTCTGCGTATAAAATTCGATTATCTTCAGAATCAAACTCAATCTGATAAATCATTCCTCTTGGTATGATCAAATAATCACCATATTCAAAAGGAATGTTACCTAAAAAGGTTTTTAAAGTTCCTGTTCCTTTATGAATAAACAACATTTCATCCGCATCTGAATTCTTATAGAAATAAGAAGTCATCGATTTTCTTGGAGCCGCTAAGCCAATATGAACGTCATTATTGACTAACATTGGTTCACGAGAATCCAAAAAATCATCCTTTGGTGCAACATTAAAACCGATTAATTTTCTCGATTTTATATGCTTCGCTTCAGCAATTTTGGGACTCATATCTATTGCTTCACCAATTTCTTTTACCTGTGTTGGTCTGTGAACGTGGTATAGCAGTGAAGACATACCATCAAAACCTATAGTACCGAATAGTTGTTCGTAATACAGACTGCCGTCAGGCTTATTAAATTGGGTATGTCGCTTCTGCGGAAACCGTCCAAGTTTATGATAAATCGGCATAATTTTATTTTAAAGTTCAAATACAAGAATCAAGCTCAAACTCAAGTTCAAACTCAAGTTCAAAAAAACTTAAAACTTTTAGCTTAGAGCTAAATTAATGCAAAGTACCCCTTAACTGCTGCTCAAGTTCAATAGCTTCAAAGAGTGCTTTAAAGTTACCTTTTCCGAACGACTGTGCACCTTTTCTTTGAATAATTTCAAAGAACATGGTCGGTCTAGGTTCAATAGGACGTGTGAAAATCTGTAACAAATACCCCTCATCATCACGATCCACCAAAATACCTAGTTCTTTTAACGGTGCAATATCTTCATCAATTTTACCAACACGGTCCGTTACTGCCTCGTAATATGTATCAGGAATGGTTAAAAACTCAATTCCACGACTCCGCAAATCCCTAACCGTTTGTATAATGTCATCAGTCGCAACAGCAATATGTTGTACGCCTTCACCTTCGTAAAAATCTAAATATTCTTCTACTTGAGATTTTTTTGCTCCTTCAGCTGGCTCGTTAATAGGAAATTTTATTCTACCATTACCATTACTCATTACCTTACTCATAAGAGCGGTATACTCGGTAGAAATATCATTGTCATCAAAAGAAAGAATATTTACGAACCCCATTACTTTTTCGTAAAAATCTACCCAATAATTCATTCTATCCCAACCTACATTACCAACCATATGGTCAACATATTTAAGTCCGGTTGATTTTGGATTGTAATCTGGAGTTTCCCAAGCGGTATAGCCTGGTAAGAAAGTGCCATTATAATTTTTACGCTCCACAAAGATGTGAACCGTTTCTCCATAGGTGTAAATACCTGCTCTAACTACTTTACCGTCTTCATCTTCTTCGGTAACAGGCTCCATGTAGGATTTAGCGCCTTTGCTCATAGCGGTTTCGTAGGCATAGGTAGCATCATCTACCCATAAAGCAACAACCTTTACACCATCTCCATGAGTATCGATATGTTTTCCTATTTCCGTTCCACTTTTTAACGGAGAGGTCAAAACCAATCTAATTTTATCTTGAATTACAACATAACTTTCACGGTCTTTTAACCCTGTTTGTAATCCTGCATAGGCATAAGATTGAAAGCCGAAAGCAGTTTTATAAAAATGTGCCGCTTGCTTAGAATTACCAACATAAAGCTCAATATAATCCGTACCGTTTATAGGCATAAAATCCTGAGCCTTGTCATGTAATTTTGGTAAAGTTGTAGTATCCATGAGGTATATTTTTTAAATCGTTTCTTTAAAATTGTTGTTGATGCAACAAAAATAAGTATTTTTGGAATACGAAAAGGTTATAGTTAGATTTTTTTGAAGGAATATTAAATGGTCATTTCGAGCGGAGTCGAGAAATAGTTGAAAAGACATCTCGACTCCGCTCGATGAGACCTAAATTAAATTTACATGCTCCATCAAATAGACGAAATATCAGGAATTGGATTGCACTTAGACTTAGTCTTACGTAAAGTGCAGGATGCTTATTTGCGAAAGTTCCAAGATTTAGAATTGGACCTTACCATAGAGCAATGGGTCATTTTGTATCGTATTTATCAGTTGGGTGATGATGCATCACAATCCGATATTGTAAAATCTAATTTTAGAAACAGGGCAACTACTTCTCGCGTTATTGGTAAGTTAGAAAGCAAAAAATGGATAACTAAAACACGCTTTGAGGGAGATATGAAACGTTTTAAACTAGAGCTTACACGTAAAGGTGAATCTATTATTGCAGACATAGAGCCTCATGCTAATCAGCTTCGTAAGCAGGCAATTAAAGGATTAGATGTATTAGAATTTGAGGCGTTTTTAAAAGTTTTAGACCAGATAGGTGATAATTATGAAGGTTGATTACTGACAATTTTTAAGTTTTAACCCTAACTCATTTGCTAATTTCCTTCTCCTTACTGTCGATTTTTTAAGGTTTGTTCTTAGAAACTTAATCGGAATCTCTTTACCAATAGTTAATAGGTCGAAACAATTTTTTCCAGCAACAAGAAATGTACTTTCATATGTAGCACCATTATGCTCAAAAGTATAGGTTAAGAAGTATTGAAACTCTTCTGTTTTTTGCTTTATCTTATTCTTTCTTGTAAAGTAGGAAACATCCTTTTCTTCTTTCTCTGCAATGGTTGCTGTGGTATAAGCGCCATGTTTTTTGGTTTGCGCCTGTTCATAGTAATACAAGAAGCTCGAAGGCATTGTAAAAATTAGCATTAAAAATGGAATACTACAGAAAACTATTCCGAAAATCCATAAAAAAGTAA
>CAYTRI010000208.1:0-3843 GCA_964440105.1 uncultured Flavobacteriaceae bacterium | reverse complement strand
TCAACTTTCAACTTTTCCTTATCTTTGCCCTCCCAAAAACCACAATGATTAGATGAAAAAGAAAGTCGGTTTTTACACACTAGGTTGTAAGCTTAATTTCTCCGAAACTTCTACAATAGCTAGAAGTTTTGAAGGAGAAGGTTTTGACCGTGTAGACTTTTCTGAAAGCGCAGATATTTACGTGATTAACACCTGTTCGGTAACTGAAAATGCGGATAAACGCTTTAAAACTATTGTAAAACAAGCACAAAAAGTAAACCCAGATGCTTTTGTAGCTGCGGTGGGTTGTTATGCCCAATTAAAGCCAGAACAGCTAGCAGCTGTAGATGGAGTGGATTTGGTGCTAGGAGCAACAGAAAAATTTAAGATTACAGATTATATTAACGATTTGTTGAGTCAGTCCGACCGCAGTCGAGGACAAGCTCAAATACATTCTTGTGAGATAGAAGAAGCGGATTTTTACGTGGGTAGTTATGCTATTGGCGATAGAACAAGAGCCTTTTTAAAAGTACAAGATGGCTGTGATTATAAATGTACCTATTGTACAATTCCACTCGCTCGTGGAATTTCACGTAGTGATGCTTTAGAGAATGTATTAAAAAACGCATCAGAAATAGCTTCAAAAGGAATTAAGGAAATTGTGCTTACGGGAGTTAATATTGGTGACTATGGTAAGGGAGAATTCGGCAATAAAAAGCACAAGCATACTTTTTTAGAATTGGTTAAAGCATTAGATGAAGTTGAAGGTATACATAGGCTTCGCATATCCTCTATTGAACCTAATCTATTAAAGAATGAGACCATAGATTTTGTAGCGCAAAGCAATGCTTTTGTGCCACATTTTCATATTCCATTACAGAGTGGGAGCGATGCTATTTTAAAATTAATGCGTAGACGTTACCTTTCTAATTTATATGTGGATAGGGTAAAACGTATCAAAGAAGTAATGCCACATGCCTGCATTGGTGTGGATGTGATTGTTGGTTTCCCTGGGGAAACTGATGAGCATTTTATGGAAACCTATAATTTTTTAAATGAGTTAGACATTTCTTACCTGCATGTTTTTACCTATTCGGAACGTGATAATACTGCAGCCGCAGAAATGCAAGGTGTTGTACCTAAAAATGTTCGTAGTAAAAGAAGCAAAATGTTACGTGGATTATCTGCAAAAAAACGAAGGGCGTTTTATGAAACTCAAATAGGTACTACAAGAACAGTTCTTTTTGAAGGGGAAAACAAGTCTGGCTACATTCATGGTTTTACAGAAAACTATGTAAAAGTAAAAGCGCCTTGGAATCCAGAATTGGTAAATACATTACATCAAGTGGAGCTAACTGAAATTGATGCAGACGGATTAGTGCGGTTTCAATTTGCTAACAGTGAAATTTTGGTATAATCTCTCCTTTGGAGAGGTCGAAATTATTTTAAGATAATTTCGGGAGAGGTTATAAAAAAAACCTCCTTTAAGGAGGTTTTAATTTTTATCATCCGATAAAATTAGATTCTTATCCCTACAGGAAGCATCTCTTTATATTGCCTATTTTTTCTTAAGAAACCAGCAATGTGCGGACTAGTCGGTACAACACGTAAATTTTGTTCTTGAATGTGGTTAAGGACACTCTTAATAAAATTTTCTTTAAACCCTTCTTGAGTAATTTCTTCTGGTACAACTAGTTTAGTTAAAAACACCTTTCTCTCTTGAGAAGAGTATTCAATCTTTGCTAAATGCCCATCAACCTTAACTTCAAATTGGCGCAAGAAACTATTGTCATTAATTTCCATATCTGTCATACAATTAATTAGTTTAATATTGGTGCTAGATAAAAAAATTACGAATTCATATAAATCGTAATTTTCTAAAGTATTCTCTTATTTTAAGGTTTGCATATATTGGGGCAAAATACAAACGGATGACAAAAGTACTTAAAATTTGACTAAATTCCTAGCAAAATCGACCATCTGTACAATATGAGGGATAGTAGGATACCTGTTTATTTAATGCCAGGGATGGCTGCAAATTCATCAATTTTTGATGGAATCAACCTATCAGACAAACAGTTTATAGTTGCTAAACTAGACTGGCATATCCCAGAAAAAGGAATAAGTTTAGAAGGATACGCCAAACAAATGTGTGAGCGAGTAGAAGCCAAAAACCCCATTTTATTAGGGGTGTCTTTTGGAGGACTTCTAGTGCAAGAAATGGCAAAGCACATTAAAACAGATAAAGTTATTGCTGTGTCATGCGTAAAGTCGCATACAGAATTACCCAAGCGAATGCTTTTTGCGAAGTATACCAAAGCTCATAAATTATTGCCAACAAGTCTAGTTAACAATGTGGAGTTGTTAGCTAAATATGCCTTTGGCGAAACAGTAACAAAACGGCTACATTTATACGAACAATACCTTTCTGTAAGGGATAAATATTATATAGATTGGTCTATAGATCAAATTGTTAATTGGAAACAAAACAAGCCTTTAGAAAACCTTATTCATATTCACGGAGAAAAAGATGCTGTTTTTCCTATTTCTAACATAAAAGACTGTATAAAAGTTAAAAATGGTACCCATACCATGATTATTCATCGTGCAAAGTGGTTTAATGAACATTTACCCACACTAATTTTAGAATAAAACAGTTCTATTTTTGTATTATAGTAGAATCGATTTAAAATTTACTCATGCGACACCTTAAAAATATATTAGCTGCTATTGGATTTCTATTTGTAATTGGGAGTCTTATTTATGCGGTTCAAGATAAACCTAGTCAAAACGAAACCGTTTTAAAGGAACACAAGAAAAAAATAAATAATAATGTAAATGGGGCTTATCAGGTTAGTGCTATTGAAATTCCTAAAGACTTAAATTTCGCAGGAGAAGCTGTTCCTTTGAAAGACCCAGAAATTTTAGAGCGTGTAGACCGTGAGTTTTTGGTAAATACCTACTGGCAATCTAATGCTTTATTGCTAATGAAGCGTGCAAATAAATACTTTCCAATTATAGAGCCAATTCTAGCAAAAAATGGAATTCCAGACGATTTTAAATATTTAGCAGTAGCTGAAAGTGGTTTGCAAAATGTAGTTTCTCCTGCTGGGGCTACAGGTTTTTGGCAAATTATGAAAGCTACAGGAAGGGAATACGGTCTTGAAGTTAATGATAATGTAGATGAACGCTATCATATAGAAAAGTCTACTCAGGTAGCTTGCGATTATTTGAATAGGTGGAAGAGTCGTTTCGGAAACTGGACGTTAACTGCTGCGGCATATAATGCTGGTCCTGGCGGAATTCAGAAATATATGAATATTCAGAAAGTAGATGATTACTACGATTTACTGCTAGGTCAAGAAACTGGACGTTACGTGTTCAGGATTATGGCTATAAAAGAGATTATCTCTAACCCTAATAAATACGGTTTTGATGTTGAAAAAGCCGATTTTTATGATGCTGTGCCAACATTTAATGTTGAGGTATCTAAACCAATATCTAATTGGGCAGATTTTGCTTCATTATATGAGATTAACTATAAAATTTTAAAGCGCCATAACCCTTGGTTACGAGAGCCTCATTTAAATAATGCTTCTAAAAAGAAGTATGTTATCGAGATTCCTAATAAAGGGTATTATCGTGAATCAAAATAATGTGGGATTATCTAAAAAG
The DNA here is from genome assembly GCA_964440105.1 of uncultured Flavobacteriaceae bacterium. Lineage (GTDB taxonomy): Bacteria > Bacteroidota > Bacteroidia > Flavobacteriales > Flavobacteriaceae > Croceitalea. The sequence goes on along the minus strand of CAYTRI010000208.1, from coordinate 189 downwards.
TAATATTTGGAGCATTCTTTTAGGTCTAAATTATACTTTGGTAGTTATTTTTTCTATCCTTATTCTTCTTAAGAATAGAAACCCCGTTAAAACGCTTTCATACATCTTCACTTTGGCTGTATTTCCCTTTTTAGGGTTATTAGTCTATTATTTCTTTGGACAAGATTATAGAAAATCTAAGATTTTTGA
>CAYTRI010000207.1:0-3876 GCA_964440105.1 uncultured Flavobacteriaceae bacterium | reverse complement strand
ATTTTTAAATGATGGTTGGTATGTACATCAAGAAATCGGCGAGTTTGATCTCTGTCTAATTGGTTAAAAACAGGATGTTCAAAGTTTGCCTTTTCATCAAGGTTAGTAATCTTTTCAACATTGATTTTCGCTTCTTTTAATTGAATTTTAAGGCTGTCCAACAGAATAACCTCAGGAGGTCTTACATTTTTAGGTGATTGTGCTACACCTCTGGGAATAATACCAGAAGTATGAACAAAAGTACGTTGTGCACTAAAGTTTGAATTAAAGTTTTCAGGGTCGGAATTCATCAGTTTTTTAGATACTTGATTTATAGTTTTTAGCAAATGATCTAAATGCCAAGCGACATTAGCCTCTGAAACTTTAGTATTTGAGTTGTTACGTTTTTCAAATAATTGTTCAATTTCTACGAATTCTTCATCTAAAAAATCTGGTAAACTTTCCCGTTTGTTCCATTGTACCAAGCTGAAAAGAATCAATAAAATAATTCCGAAAATGATTATTACTTTTTTCATAGTTCTGTACTGCTTTCTATCTCTATCAACTAAAGTTAGGTCTTATTTGTTTTAAACAGTATAAATTGAAACTACCACCTCTGATTTTTAAACCCATTAATTTTTGCAAACTCCACTGTAGCTGCCAAATAGTCTTCTAAATCATATTTAGGAATAGGTAAAATACTTTCTAATAGAGTAGTATCCCATTCTTGAGGCAATGAAGTTAAATATGGAGTTAAGTGGACTCCAATAGTTTCGTAATAAAACTTTTCTAAAGCGCTTTCAAAATCTGAAGCTGTAGTAATTAGTTCTTGCGTTAACTTGAAGTTTCTAAAATCAACTGTTTCTAAAATCTTGGTGATGCCATTAAAGATATTTGTTCCTGTTGAATTTACAATATTCAACTGCTCTACAGTTGTATCAAAAACTTTGGTAATAACCTTGGCTGCATAATCTGTTGGAATAATATTTAAAATACTATCTCTATTAGCTTGAATTCTTATAGTATCTGAAGAAGTGTTTCTATGGAAAAACTTGGCAAAAAGATAAAACACCATGTATTTGGAGATAAAGAAATTTGGAGCCTCCATGATGTTACCCCCAAGAACACTTGGTCTAAGTATCTGAATTGGAATTGTTGCTTTTTCACCTGCTTTCACCAAATACTTTTCTGCGGCATGTTTAGAAGCTTCATAAAAATTGCGATACTCACTTTGCGCAGTAGTTACATAATTATCATTTAAAAATCCTTCTAATTTCCCAATTGAAAAAGCAGTACTTATATAAATAAATTTAGCTAGGTAGTTTTTGTATGCAGCAAAAATATTTTGAGTGAGCGTAAGATTTTCTTTAAAAATTTCTTCTTTGCTATTTGGATCTACTGATAGATTAACAAAACCTGCAGAATGTATAAAATGATATTTTTTATTTTCTAATAGAAAGGAACTAGGTTTTAGTAATTGTTCCGCAGGTACTACCTTAATTTTTGCATTTATGCCAGCTTTATTTTCTCTAATAAAATCTGAAACTACCTTACTTTCAAGCATATTGAAAATCCTTGTTTCAGGAGAGGTCATTTTTTTCTTTCTAACAATCAGGTATATTTTTTCCAGAGTCTCAAACCTACTTTCAAGTATTGAAAAGAGAATTTGCGAACCTAAAGTTCCTGTAGCTCCAGTTAAAATAATATTCATTTGATTGATAATTGGTATTTAAAAAATAAGCCCTCACTATATATGAGGGCTTATTATAAAATAGTATAAAGAATTAATATCTGTAATATTCTGGTTTATACGGGCCTTCAACGGTTACTCCAATATAATCAGCTTGATCTTTCTTTAATTCAGTTAATTCTGCTCCTAAACGAGACAAGTGTAGCTTAGCTACCTTCTCATCTAAATGCTTTGGTAACATGTACACATCATTTTCGTAATTAGAGCTGTTTTTCCATAACTCTATCTGAGCTAAAGTTTGGTTTGTAAATGAATTACTCATTACAAAACTTGGATGCCCTGTTGCACAGCCTAAGTTTACCAAACGCCCTTCGGCTAAAATGATAAGGTCTTTACCGTCAATAGTATATTTATCAACCTGTGGTTTTATTTCATCTTTAGTATTTCCGTAAGTGCCGTTTAACCAAGCCATGTCAATTTCATTATCAAAATGACCAATATTACAAACAATAGCTTTGTCTTTTAGGGCTCTAAAATGTTCTTCGCGAATGATGTCTTTATTTCCTGTTGTGGTGATTACAATATCAGCATTACCAATTACAGTTTCTAATTTTTTTACCTCAAAACCATCCATACAAGCTTGTAAAGCACAAATTGGGTCTATCTCAGTAACAGTAACTATTGCACCTGCACCTTTAAAAGATGCTGCGGTACCTTTACCTACATCACCATAACCACATACGGTTACGCGTTTTCCGGCTAACATAGTGTCTGTTGCACGACGGATAGCATCTACTGCACTTTCTTTACAACCATACTTATTATCAAACTTTGATTTGGTCACGGAATCATTTACGTTAATCGCTGGCATTGGTAAGGTTCCCTTCTTTACTCTTTCGTAAAGTCTGTGAACACCAGTTGTAGTTTCTTCAGAAAGCCCTTTAATATCAGCTGCAAGTTCTGGGTATCTGTCCAAAACCATATTGGTTAAATCCCCACCGTCATCTAAAATCATATTTAACGGTTCTCTATCTTCTCCAAAAAATAAGGTTTGTTCAATACACCAATCAAATTCCTCTTCATTCATTCCTTTCCAGGCATATACCGGAATTCCAGCAGCTGCAATTGCTGCTGCAGCCTGATCTTGAGTAGAAAATATATTACAAGAACTCCAAGTAACATCTGCTCCTAATTCAACCAAAGTCTCAATTAAAACTGCAGTTTGTATGGTCATATGAAGACATCCAGCAATTCTAGAACCCTTCAAAGGTTGTTCATCTTTATATTCTTCACGTAATGCCATTAATCCTGGCATTTCGGCCTCTGCAAGCTCAATTTCTTTTCTTCCCCAATCGGCAAGAGAGATATCCTTTACTTTAAATGGAACAAACGGGATTGTTTTTGTACTCATAATAATTTTCTATTTACTTTCGTAGCTTAAATTTAGAGTGCAAAGATACGAAATCACTTAACTTTAGTCGTGCCGCTTTACAAAACCATAACAGTTTCTAAAACAACCCAAGTTTATATTTGGAAGGTTACTGAATCTGAAAGTGAACTTTCAAAAAATATCGAACTGACCCAGCATTGTGAAAATAGGATGTTAGGAATGAAATCTGAAATGCATAGACGTGCATTTTTAAGTATCAGGCATTTACTTAAGATAGCAAATTATGAAGATAAGGACCTCATTTATAATGAATTTGGCAAACCTCATTTAAATGATGGTAATCACATATCCATAACCCATTCTCACAATTTTACAGCAATTATACTTAGTTCTGACATTGCAGTTGGTATTGATATTGAAAAGCAACGAGATAAAATTCTACGTATAGCTTACAAATTTACTCCGATTGAGGAATACCGCACTTTAGCAAATTCTGCGGCAATTGTTAGAAAATTAACTATTGTTTGGGGAGCAAAAGAATCATTATATAAAATTTATGCTCAGCCAGGTCTCAGTTTTTTAAATCATATTAATGTTAAAGATTTCTCTTTAGATAGTACACAGACGATTGCTGAAATTCTTTATGAAGGTAAAAAGTCTGAATATGATATTAGTTTTTTTGAAATAGAAGACTTCACCTGTGTTTATGCACTTCGTTCAAGTAGTCAGTAGTCAGTAGTCAGTAGTTAGTAGTTAGTAGTTAGTTGAAAGTTGAAAGTTGAAAGTTGAAAGTTGAAAGTTGAAAGTTGAAAGTTGA
>CAYTRI010000206.1:0-3897 GCA_964440105.1 uncultured Flavobacteriaceae bacterium | reverse complement strand
TAAACCCTTAAAGCCTTTTTTTGGTGTAGCCTCCATTTAATTAACTATCTGGGTTTCTAAAATATTAAGGTTTTTGAACATAAAACAGGTCAATAAATCGTTTTAAAACTATGAAACCATGAATATATGTAAAAGTAAAGGGATGGTAAATATTTGACCTTAAATTTATAGAAGAAACTAAGGTTCTAATTTGTAAAACCTCCTGTGATTATGCCTTACCTTCTAAGTAGTGTATGCGCTATACAATTTGTTAGCACCAGCTTTTATTTCTTTTCTTCTCGCAAAATTTTCTCCATTTTACGACCTTTTGCTAATTCATCAATTAGCTTTTCCATTTGTCTGCATTGTTTGTACAATTCAAACTCATCGTCTATTTCTTCTATGCGATAACCACAAACAACGCCTTTTATCAAGTGCGCATTAGGGTGGATTTTGGCTTTTTTAAAAAAAGTTCTAAACGTTACTTTCTCTGCAATAAGTGTTTGTAATTCAGCTTCATTAAAGCCAGTAAACCACGCTAATACTTTATGGAATTCTTCTTTTGTTCTGCCTTTTTTTTCCAATCTGTTCCAGTAAAGTGGATAAATAGACGCAAAAATCATATTGGCGACTTTTTCGTTTTTCTCGGCTGTAACTTTCATTGCTGTTTGATTTTAAGTTGATGTTTTATCCTAAAATACGGTTTGATTGTAGAAAATTAATAATAAATTTCGTTGTTGTTGTGCGTGTTTTTTAGTCAATTTTGTATTCAATCTCGTTATATCCATTATCTCCTGGTACAACAATTGCATTCGAGTCCCAAGCGGCTATAGCCGAAATTCGAAGATTGTGTAAACTCTTAACATTGGCTTGCATTTGCAAAACATATGCTTGGTAAATGCTTTCAATCCAAATATCACTCAATTCTCCAAAAATTTTGGCTTGTTTTTTAGGTTCTTTTGTTCCTTGTTTCAACAGATCGCCAACATCTTTAATTGGGTTAATTCCAAGCCAAAATGAGGCAGGCACCACCCAACCTCCAGAGCTAACAAAGTTTTTCTCCTTTGCCAAGTAAGCATGTACCCCTGTTGTTTTTGGCGATTCGTCCAAACTACCATATAACAGTATAGCGGCTAACTTATAATTTTGGGAGTTTTTGCTTGCTCTGGCTATTATGGTCCATCCATATCCTTCTTTATCTAGTAAATAAGCCTTTTTTAGCGGTTCTTTTGCTATTACTTGTAGGTTGTTAAGGGTATTCTTTTTGCCAAAAGCAGTTAGGGCTTTATTAAAATTCCCACTTTCTATCTTTTCAAACCATATTTTACTACCATCTTTATTTGTCCATACATTTTTGCAGCTTTTACAAATGGCTGTAGGTTGTGACCAATTCTCTACAGTCTTGTTACCCAAACCATCTTCTTTTATTATTACTGGGGTGGCAGCAAGGTTTTTACTAGTGCTTTTGCTCTGGGCGCTTGCAACAAGATGAAATAAAAGAAGAAAGCTAGATATATGTATTATTGATATACCTTTTTCCATAACTTTTTAATTTTAAATAAAGACAAACAAATTCCTTGATAAATTTGTTTTTCAATAAAAATAATCATTAAAGAATAAGAAATTGTGTGGATAAATCTCATTGTTCTAAGTTTTATCAAAGGGAGTATAAAGACGTCTTTATTGTAAATTTACATATATCAAGTCTGTAAATTTTGAACTGTGGCGATGATGTCGACTTGGTTTTTCTTAAACTAATATTTTATCCATAAACCCATAAGTAGTATTGTTGTTAAATATACACGTATAAGTATATTAAACTAGGAGCACGATATTTTCTCTACCCTTCTTTCGTGCCTACCTCCTTCAAATGGTGTATTTAAAAAAGTAGCCACCATTTCCAATGCCTGTGGTAACGCAATAAAACGTGCAGGGAGGCTCAATACATTCGCATCATTATGTTCTCTAGCTAGAGCAGTAATCTCTTTGTTCCAACACAAAGCGCTACGTACCAATTGATGTTTATTAGTAGTCATATTAGCTCCATTACCACTGCCGCAAACAACAATGCCAAAATCTACATTTCCGTTTTCTACATCTTCTGCAACGGGATGGGCAAAATCTGGATAGTCTACACTATCTGTTCCATCTGTTCCATAGTTGGTAACCTCTATTCCTTTAGATTTGAGCATGCCTACTATAGCAAGCTTATATTCGGTGCCAGCGTGATCATTTCCTATAGCTATTTTCATGGTTTGTTCTTTATTGTTTAGGTAGCAACAAAGGTACAATACTTTTAAATTGACTATGTTTATAAAGACTAGGAAATTTATATAGTATTCTTATTATCAAGCTTTTACTTTAAACCTTATTTTGTTGACAAACAGAAGACAACTATTAGTTAATACTTTTTAAGAATAAAACATTTTTTTGCATTACAATCTTTAAAGTAATCTTTCTATAAATTCAATTAAAAATTAATAAAACCTTATTAAAAAATATTACCTATTAGTTAACACTAAAAGTTCTTTTAATTATTAATAATTGTATGTTGAAAACACTTATCAAATACTGTTTATAAATATCTCAACTTATTGATTTCTAATTCTATTTATATTATATAAATTCTGATAAAATTAAATTTCTGTTTAAAGCAAGTATTCCTAATTTTTTTTATTCCACATTTCAACATACAATCATAACCACCATTTATATTTAAAAATTAAAAAAAAGAAAAATAGTATTGTAAATAATGTTCATAATTGTTTAAATCATTTATTATGTATTCACATAAAATAAGTTCACCGGATTATAATTTGTAATTTTCAGAAAATTATAAAGTAAATGTCCAAAAAGAAAAGGAGAGCTAATAGCCAAAGAAAGAATGAGATTACAAAAGGCATTTTTACCGTATTAGAAAAAGAACCTTCTAAAAGCTTTAACTATAAGCAAATAGCTGCAAAACTTAAAATTGAAGATACCCAAGGAAGAAACGACCTTATAAAAAGACTTGGTCAGTTAAAACAGAAAGACCGTATTCTTGAGGTTGGTAGAGGTAGCTACCAGAAAAAGCCTTCTGCACAGAAGCTTTTACGAGGTAAGGTAGATTTAACTACTAGTGGTAATGGGTATATTTTAGTTGAAGAAATGGATGACGATATTTTTATTCCAAAACATAAATTAAATAGAGCGCTACATGGGGACACTGTAGAAGTTTATTTAAATAAAAATAGAAGCGGAAAGAAACTAGAAGGAGAAATAGCAGGTATTTTAGAACGAAAAAAAACAACTTTTGTTGGTATTGTAGATAAGCAAAAAGCATTCGCATTTGTAAGACCTACAGATTCTAAAATGTATACCGATATTTTTGTTCCGCTAGAGGATATTAATAATGCAAATGATGGTGATAAAGTTTTGGTTGAATTAGGTAAATGGCCGGAAGATAGAGATTCACCTTATGGAAAAATTATTGAAGTTTTAGGGAAACCAGGGGAGCATAATACCGAAATACATTCCATTTTAGCAGAGTACGGTTTACCCTACGAATTTCCATACGAAGTAGAACAGTTTGCTAAAACGTTAGATACAAGTATTAAACCAGAAGAAATTGCAAAAAGAAGAGATATGCGAGATATCTTAACTTTTACAATTGATCCAAAAGATGCAAAGGATTTTGACGATGCTTTATCTTTTGAAAAACTAGAGAATGGAAATTATGAAATTGGTGTTCATATAGCAGATGTTTCTCATTACGTGTTACCAGATACAATTCTCGAAGAAGAAGCTTATAACAGAGCAACTTCTGTGTATTTAGTAGATAGGGTTGTTCCTATGTTACCAGAAGTTTTATCCAACAACGCTTGCTCTTTAAGACCCAATGAAGAAAAATATACATTTTCTGCAATTTTTGAGCTAGAT
>CAYTRI010000205.1:0-3926 GCA_964440105.1 uncultured Flavobacteriaceae bacterium | reverse complement strand
TACTGCTTACTGCTTACTGCTTACTGCTTACTGCTTACTGCTTACTGCTTACTGCCCCTTATAGATTCGCTAATAAGCTGGTATATTTTTTTATTCAAAGGACTTTCCAAAGCATCAATATGTTTTTGCATTGTTACTACATCATTACGTTTAGCGGGACCAGTTTGCGCTTTATCAGGAGTTAAAAATCGTAATTTATCAGCAGTTTCTTTTATAAGAGGCACTAATAAGTCAAAAGGGAGTTTTTCTTTTTCGCAAACCTCATGGCCTAGAGCATACATGTGATTGGTAAAATTATTAACGAAAACCGCTGCCAAATGCAATTTCTCTCGTTGCGCTGAAGAAATTTCATAAACGGATTCGGTAATTTTTTTAGCTAGTGTTTTTAAGGTTTTTAGGTCTGCTTCTTCATCAGCTTCAATACAGATTGGAATAGCAGTAAAATCTACAGTTTTTCCATTTGTAAAAGTTTGAAGGGGATAAAAAACACCTTTTCTTTTTGCTTTTAGGACATTCTTTGCAATACTTCCCGAAGTATGCACAATCAAACCTTTTTTGGTGGATATTAAAGAAGAAACTTCGGCAACTGCATTATCGTTTACAGCAATAATGTAAATATCTGCTTCTGTAATATCATCAGGATAAGATGTTGTGGCACTTTTGTTTGTAAAATAGGCCAGTTTTTCTGGACTACGACCGTAAACTTGTTTTACTTGAACGTCTTCTAATTGAATAAGAGTATCAAATAAATGATGTGCAACATTACCTGTGCCTAATAGTACAATTGAAAGCATCTTCAAAAATACAAATTTAGTAGTGTTAAGTTCTTGAGAAAGAATTAACAATTTTGTTGAACTATTTAATGTAGTTAGTTCATTTTCAAAATATAAAAACGCCGTACTTTTGCATGCCAAAGACAGATATATGTTCGACTTGCTCAAGAAAACGCTTTTCTCTACTCGTTTAATGGCAGTTCTCTTTTTGGCTTTTGCCTTGGCTATGGCAATAGGCACATTCGTTGAAAGTGTGTATAGCACAGAAACTGCAAGAATTTACATATACAATGCAACCTGGTTTGAGGTAATAATGGTATTCTTTGTTATCAATTTCACAGGAAATATTTTTAGATACAACTTGCTACAATGGAAGAAATGGCCAGTCTTAGTGTTGCATTTATCTTGGATTCTTATAATTATTGGCGCAGGAGTTACTAGATATTTAGGGTTTGAGGGAATGATGCCTATTAGAGAAGGTGAAACCGAGAAAGTGTTCTATTCAGATAAAACCTATTTAACAGCTTTTATTGATGGTGATATTGGTGGTGAGCGACTTCGTAAAACATTGGAATATCCTATTCTTGTTACACCAGAAGGAAAACGTTCTAACTTACCATGGAAGGATGATTTTAATAAGCAGCCATTCAAGATTTCTTATGTAGATTTTATAAAAGGTGCAAAGGAAGGTTTGATTGAAGATCAAAACGGAAATGAATACCTTAAAATTGTAGAAGCTGGTGACGGTCAACGTCATGAGCATTATTTAGAAAGTGGACAGGTTGCTAGTATCCATAACGTGCTATTCACATTAAATAAAGAAACTCAGGGAGCGATAAATATTTTTTCTTCAGATAGTACGTACAGTATAAAATCACCTTTTGATGGAGATTTTATGAGAATGGCAGACCAGTTTAAGGGAGAAGTTGCTAAAGATAGCTTGGAGCAATTACAATTACGTTCGCTGTACAACATGGCAGGCATGCAGTTTGTAATACCAGAGCCAGTTGTTAAAGGAAAATATGGAATAGTAAAAGTTCCAAAAGAAGAAATTACAGAAGAGACGCAAGATGCATTAATTGTTTCAATTACTGCTAATGGAGAAACTATAGAAAAGAAATTACTAGGTAGTAAAGGCCCTTCTGAGTTTAGTGATAAATTTTCTGTTGGAGGATTAGATTTTGCTTTACGATACGGATCAAAAGTTTATGATCTTCCTTTTAATATAAAATTGAATGATTTTATTGCAGAAAAGTATCCTGGTACAGAAAGCAACTATAAATCTTTTATGAGTAAGATAACGGTAGAAGATGAGCGTTCGTTTGATTATGATGTTTATATGAACCATGTGTTAGACCATAAAGGATATCGATTCTTCCAGGCAAGTTTTATGGATGAAGAAAAAGTTACTGTTCTTTCTGTTAATCACGATATGTGGGGTACTTGGATAACCTATATTGGGTATTTCTTGCTTTATATTGGTTTAATGGGGATTATGTTTTTTGGTAAAACTCGTTTTAAAGATTTAACCAAAACATTAGATAAGTTAAAGGCTAAAAAGGCGACACTTAGCTTAGTTGCATTTTTAATGATTTCTTTTGGAGTTGAGGCGCAAGAAAAAGAAGATGACCATGCGCACAATGCTTTACCCTCTCAAGCACAAGTAGATTCTGTGTTAAAAGCCACAGTGGTTTCTAAAGAGCATGCGGATAAATTTGGAGCTTTAATAATTCAGGATGCGAATGGGCGTATGAAACCTATTCATACGTTTTCATCAGAATTATTGCGAAAACTTAGCGGTAAGAATTCTTTTAATGATATGAATTCTGATCAAGTTTTCTTATCGATGATGTTGAATCCTGCGATTTGGTATAATACCGAGTTTATTTCTTTAGCAAAGAGAGAAAATGATAGTATAAGAGAGATAGTTGGAGTTCCTAAAGTAAGAAAACTTGTAAAAGCTATTGAGTTTTTTGATGATAAGGGTAATTATAAGCTCCAGCCTTATATGAAAGATGCTACTTCTACAACTAATCCTAATCAGTTTCAGAAAGATTTTAAGAAAGCACATGAACGTTTAAACCTATTGGATTTAGCTTTAAGTGGACAAATGATTAAAATTTTTCCGTTGCTAAATGATGAGAATAACAAGTGGATTTCCGCGGTAGAATTCCGTTCTGGCCAATTTCAAGTTCAAGATTCTTTGTATGCCAATTTTATGAATAATGGAGTTCCATATTACTTAAATACAGTACAAAGAGCTATTAAATCTGGAGATTACTCCGAAGCTGACAAATTATTGGCAGCATTTCATCAAAATCAAAAAAATCATGGTTCAGAGGTTTTACCAAGTGATGAAAAAGTGCAAACTGAAATCATATACAATAAGCTAAACATCTTCAATAGATTATACCAATATTATGCTTTAGTAGGCGGTTTGCTATTCTTTATACTCATTTTTAGAATATTCAAGGATAGGGAAATTTGGAAAGCAGCCACTTATTTCTTTAAAGGGCTTATAATTCTATTATTCATTTGGCATACAGCAGGCTTGGTATTACGATGGTATATATCTGGCCACGCTCCTTGGAGTGATGCATATGAAAGTATTCTTTATGTTTCTTGGGCTACTATGGGAATGGGCTTTTTGTTAGGAGCACGTAAAAGTGATTTAACCCTTGCAGCTAGTGCTTTTGTAACCGCAATGTTACTTTGGATAGCTCACCAGAGTTGGGTAGATCCTTCTATAGCAAATTTAGTTCCTGTTCTAGATAGTTATTGGCTAATGATTCATGTAGCTGTAATTGTTGGTAGTTATGGTCCTTTAACTGTAGGAATGATTCTTGGAGTAGTTTCTTTAATATTAATTATTCTTACGAATGATAAGAATAAAAAGCGAATGGAAATCAACCTGAAAGAATTGATTACTATAAACGAACTATCACTAACAGTTGGGCTAATTATGCTGACTATTGGTAACTTTCTTGGTGGGCAATGGGCCAATGAAAGTTGGGGTCGTTATTGGGGTTGGGACCCAAAAGAAACTTGGGCATTAATATCTATAATGATTTATGCTTTTGTTTTACACATGCGATTAGTTCCTGGATTACGTGGTAAATGGACTTTTAGTTTTGCAAGTATTATAGCTTTTGC
>CAYTRI010000204.1:0-3973 GCA_964440105.1 uncultured Flavobacteriaceae bacterium | reverse complement strand
TTTTACCCATAACTAACAACCTTGAACTTTAGACCTTGAACAACAAAACATATTAGCGCATATTTTGCATCATCTGCATCATCTTTTTGCCACCACCGCCTTGCATCATCTTCATCATTTTACTCATCTGCTCAAATTGCTTTAAAAGCTGATTAACGTCCTTAATCGTTCTTCCGCTACCTGCGGCAATTCTCTTTTTTCTACTAGAGTTTAATTTTGATGGGTTGGAACGCTCATCAGGCGTCATGGAATGAATTATGGCTTCAATATGCTTAAACGCATCATCATCAATATCAAGTCCTTTTAATGCTTTTCCAGCACCAGGTATCATACCCATAAGGTCCTTCATGTTACCCATCTTTTTAATTTGCTGAATCTGACTTAAGAAGTCATCAAAACCAAATCGATTTTTTGCAATTTTCTTTTGAATCTTACGCGCCTGCTCTTCATCAAACTGCTCTTGAGCTCTCTCTACTAGAGAAACCACATCCCCCATTCCAAGAATACGGTCTGCCATACGTGAAGGATAGAAAACATCAATTGCTTCCATCTTTTCGCCAGTACCAATAAACTTAATAGGCTTATCTACAACAGATTTGATTGATATTGCCGCACCACCTCTAGTATCACCGTCCAACTTGGTTAAAATAACCCCGTTAAAATTCAATACATCATTAAAAGCTTTTGCCGTATTCACTGCATCTTGCCCCGTCATGGAATCCACTACAAATAGGGTCTCTTGTGGGTTGATGGTTTTATGAATGTTAGAAATCTCATCCATCATTTGCTCATCAACTGCCAAACGACCAGCGGTATCAATAATAACTACATTGCAACCATTCTCTTTAGCATGCTTTACACCAGCCTTTGCAATAGCAACTGGATTGTTATTGCCTCTATCCGAATAAACCTCAACACCTATTTGTTCACCAACTACATGTAATTGATCTATAGCAGCGGGACGATATACATCACAAGCAACTAATAGTGGCTTCTTTGTTTTTTTATTTTTAAGATAATTAGCCAGCTTACCAGAAAATGTAGTTTTACCAGAACCTTGTAAGCCAGACATTAAAATTATTGACGGACTACCTGTTAAATCTAGCTCCTCTGCATCACCACCCATTAACTTGGTTAATTCGTCTTTAACGATTTTAACCATTAATTGACCGGGCTGCAGATTGGTTAAAACATTCTGACCTAAGGCTTTCTCCTTTACAATAGTTGTAAATTCTTTGGCTATTTTAAAGTTAACATCGGCATCTAATAAAGCCCTACGGACCTCTTTTAATGTTTCTGCTACATTAATTTCAGTAATTTGGCCATGCCCCTTGAGTACATGTAATGCCTTATCTAACTTTTCACTTAAATTATCGAACATTCGCTAACATCATTTTTGAAGAAGCACAAATTTAAGAAATACTTGTGGATTGCTGTCTTGTAGCATCCCATAAATGTATCCAAGAAAAGATTAGCGTTTACTCATGGTATATAGCTATAAAATTAAGCAGATTCCCGTATACACGGGAATGAAAAAAAGGACAACTTTTTCAAGCTGTCCTTTTAAAATTGATGTGGGACAAAAGCTATATTGCTTTTTCGAAAACCAATGTTTTAAAGTTTACATCTTCATCTTCGTAAACTAATTCTATACGATCTGCGGCTACTTCAACAATGTACCATGCTTCTGTTAGTTCACCAAAAGTAGGGTCATTTTCAAAGTTTAAGAAAAATTGAAGGTTACCTCCCTTATCTCTTGTTACTCTCCAAAGACCTCCAATTTGTGGATCATCATTAATTGAAACTTCAACTTGGTTGAATAGTGCAAAACTAAAATCCATTCCTTCAAAAGCAGCAGTTCCATCTTGTCCTTCATTATCATACAAGGCTACATTCCAATTACCACCAAGCATAATGTTTCTAATTTCAGGAACATCACCATCATTAGCATCATCATCACAAGTTCTTTGTAATATAAGTTCGTAATCAACATCTTCTACTTCAAACTTCAATCTTTGGTTTGTAAGGTCTCTTAATGGCCAGTTAAAATCAATAGCCCCATCTCCTAAAGATATTAATAGCGCTAATTTCATTTCTTCATTTAGACCAACTTCCCAAGTACCTTCAGAAGTGTTAATACCGTTACTTAAAGTAACTACTCCCTCAGCCATAAACTCAAACTTATATCCTAAAAGTCTATTAATTTCTTCACCTTGATTTTTAACCTTACGGATAACCCACTCACACTCTTTTAAAATTTCTCTCAAAGTTTCTGGATCATCACTACCATTAGTATCATCTTCACAAAATTGCTTTAAGATGATTTTATTGTTGTCGTCTCCGAAAAGCTTAATCTTTCTTTCTCCAATTTCATACACCACCCATTGTAAGTTAAAGTCAACAAGAGTTTCAAATTCTAAATCTAATACAACTCCACGGTCAGAAATACTGGTTTCCCAATTTCCAGTAAGCATATTACCTTCTCTATCTCTAACAGTCACCGTACCATCTTCTGTAAAGTTCATTAAGTACTCAAGGTATTGACCTGTTTGGTTTGTACCATCTCTTTTAACCTCTCTTACCAACCAAGGGCATTCGACTACATATGCATCTAATCTTTCTTCGCTAAAATCATCATCATTAAAATCATTATCATCATCTTCATCACATTCATCCTTTGCTGTCTCTAGAGCTATTGCCAATTCAGCATTACTATTTACCATAATCTCTGTGCCATCATATTTTTTAAGGGTAATAGGAAAATCTATACTCACTAAATCGTCTTCTTCAAGACCAGCAAAGAATCGTCTTAATTCTCTATCGCTATTTATTACAACGGTGCCTGTTTGTTGCTCATTAATATCAAAAGTGAATAAAGTAATAGGATAGACAAAATCGATACATTCTATATCGTCATCATCTCCTCCAGTACATTCTGCAACTAATTCGCGTAATGCTTCTTTATTCTCTATTACAATCTCTGTAAAATCACCTAGCGTAATTGTAATTGGAAAAAGTAATTCCAAAATATCTTCATCATCATCAAATTCATCAAAAATTTCCTCAATTAAATGAAGGTCTTCTATAGAATCTATTGTAATTTGAACACCAGCAACTTCAACAGTGTATGGAAAGTTAATTGCAAAACAACTTGCGCCATCAACTATATTGTCAAAAGAACCGTCATTTGTAGATGTGTTTTTAATAAGGCTAGCAGTATTAGAGCTTGCCATAATAGTTTCTTGGTCGTTACCGCCATTTACTTCTTCAAACTCTTCTTGACAAGAGTTAAAAATCAAGGCCAAACTAAAAAGGCCTGAGTACATTAAATTTTTGATTATCTTTTTCATAATGATTTGGATTTATTAATTGCTTATTTGGTAGTTAAACACTTAATCAAAAAAATACCCTACCTCATTTTTAATTTTTTTTAAAATATCTTTGATTTAGCCAAGTTATACCTTAACTAATGAGTAATGTCTGTGAGGAGCAAATCTTTAGCTCCGTTTTTAAAACTAATTCTAAAACGATATTCAACTATATATATTATAAGTTTGGTAATGAAGAGAAAGCTAATGATGCTGTCCAAGAAGCTTTTGTAAAATTATGGGAGAACTGTGCTAAGGTTACTCCAGAAAAAGCCAAGTCTTATTTATATACGGTTGCTAATAACTTATACTTAAATGTTCTTAAGGCAGAAAAAGTTCGTTTAAAGTATGCCGATTTGCATTCCAACTCCATTTCAAATGAGTCACCAGAATATGTGCTCGAAGAAAAACAGTTTAAACAGAAATTGGATAATGCACTAAATAGTTTACCGGAAAATCAGCGTACTACATTCTTATTAAATCGTATTGATGGAAAAAAATATGCAGAAATAGCTGAAATGGAAGGTGTAAGTGTAAAGGCTATTGAAAAAAGGATGCATTTAGCATTAAAAAGCTTGAGAGAAAAGATTGATGGGATTTGATTT
>CAYTRI010000203.1:0-3973 GCA_964440105.1 uncultured Flavobacteriaceae bacterium | reverse complement strand
CGTTCTGTATTTTCGTTATTTTCCTTTGATTTCATCTTCTGTTTGAAGGTTTTCTTTGCCTAAGGAAAGCATATTTGCGAATAATTTATATGCACCAGAGACTCCAGCAGGTAATTCTCTAAAAAAACTTAAACCAGTATAAATATAGTTTCCTTTCCCATAAGGCGCTACTAAAATACTACCAGTTTTTGGTGTTTCACCTTTGTCATTCATTGACAAGATAGGCGTAAATTCTTTACTCCACTCATTAGGAAAGTACAAACCACGTTCTTGAACCCATCCATCAAAGTCCTTAACAGTGATAGTATTTGGGAAGTTAATTAAAGAATGGTTTTTAGCAATAATGGTAACTTCTGCATTTTCATCAGTTACTCTATCGCGTGAAATGGAAATAGGGTAGGGCGCAATATTTTCGAACTGATTTCTCCAGCGACCAGCCGTATTGTATTGGATAATTAGATTGCCCCCATTTTTTACATAATCTAGTAAATACGACTGTTTGAATTTTAATTCTTCAACTACATTATAAGCTCTAATTCCTAAAACAATACCATCGTATTTTTTTAGAGAGCCTTGTTGTATACCTGCAACATCAATAGTTTGAACATTATAACCGATTTGTTCCAAGCTTTCAGGTACTTTATCTCCAGCTCCAACAATATACCCAATATTATTTCCACTTTTCTTTATGTCTAACCGTACGACTTTTGTTTCTGAAGGTAGTAATACAGATTGTTTTGGAACATGGTCATAATTAATCTCTACTAATTTTTTTGAGTAATTTTTTCCACTTATGTTAATTGAAGGCGAAATAACTCCTTCACTTTCGTTTATAGGAGGAGTAACTGTAAAAACAATATTTTGAATATCATTTTTTTGAGCTATTGTAAAATCTACCAATGCCGGACTCACGTCCCATCCATTAGGATGATTTAATGACACTTTACCAGAAACATCATTTTTTCCTGCTCTAACTTCTAGAGTAATTTCCTTTGTTTTGCCATCTGCAAACAAAATAACATCATCTCTAAAACTTGAAGTAACTTCTGGCAGAATTACAAAAGGCTCATAAATTTCACCTTTATCAGGTTTGGAATAATGATATACAATTGGTTTTTTAAAATCTATTACGGTGCCATTAAAATTTAACTCAAAGTTGGCTAGAAATGCAGCTGGTGTTTCTGGCTTTCCAATTAGAGAGTTATCAGAAACCTTATACATTCCTAAGCTACCTTTTTCATTAAGCCAGTAAGGAGCAGAATTGCCAAAGTTCTGTGGAATAGTTAGTTCCAACTCTAAGTTTTCTTTCTTATTATCAAGCAATTCAAGATTTGAATCTAATAGAGAAGAAGTGTTTTCTATAGAAACCGTATTGAGCTTAACTGCTGAATTACTTCTGTTTAAAACTTCTATTTTAACTTTTACAGTTTCTCCAGGAGTTGCGGAAGAACTTGAGGCGTTAGCTTCTAGATACAATCCAGAACATGCAAGAATAACCTCTTTTAGGTGCTCAGATTTTAAATCTTTCCAATGTTCATTTTCTACTTTTTGTAGCAAGCTATATGCCTCAATCAATTTTGGAACATGAATAGAAGGGTTTCTAAAATCAAACTCTTTTTCAATCTCATATAAGATTTTACCAACAGCTTTTCCACCTTTTATTCTGGACCAAGTGGTATTAATACCATCAAAAATATTGGCTTTATCTTGTGGTAAATCACCTTTTAATAGTTCTAGGTATTCATCTTGCGAACCTCTTGTTGATATACGACCAAAACCTTGACAGAGGTGCTGACTACTTGCTAAAGAAGCAATTTCATTATTTGATTTACCAAGTGCCGAGTAGTAAATGCCAACATCCATTTTTAACATGTTAGACTTGTCAACTTTATCAAATGCTTCTTGACTACCATAACGCCACCATGAGGTATTATAAAATAGGCGTTTAGGTTTCCAAATTTCTGTGCTTTCTAAATGTTCTGTATAGGCATCTTTGCTCCCTGCTAAATCAAAAGCTTCCATACTTAAGATGGCAGAAGATGTGTGATGTCCATGAGTTCGACCAGCTCGTCTGTGGTCAAAACGATTTATAATTACATCTGGCTTCAAGTTTCTAATTGTCCATATAACGTCTCCTAAAACTTGCTCTTTGTTCCAAATCTCTAGTGTTTCATCCGGGTGTTTGGAATAACCGAAGTCATTCGCTCTTGTAAACTTTTGCTCACCACCATCAACGTTTCGTGCAGCTAATAATTCTTGTGTTCTTAATACACCCAGTAGTTCACGTAGCTCAGAACCTATTAGGTTTTGACCTCCATCACCTCTGGTTATTGATAAATAAGCAGTTCTTGCTTTGGTGTTATTTGCTAAATAAGAAATTAGGCGTGTATTTTCATCATCAGGATGTGCAGCTAGGTATAATGCTGTACCTAGAAAATTTAACTTTCCTAGCTCGTGATGAATAGCTGTGGATGATAGCTTTTTTGGTGTTTGAGCGTTAATACTAGTGCATAGTATTAAACAGGCCGTTACAAAAGCCTTTAAAGATTGCATAGGTGGTTATTTAATTAACACCAAATATACCAAGATTAGACGCCTAGCTGTTTAGATTTAGAACTTCTTTAACAGCATTAAAAGTGCCGCCCTAAGTCTGCTCCTGTAGCAACTTCTTTTTGAATTAATACAACACCTTTTTGCAAGAGCAAGTTGTTAGGATAGGTTAAAAGCTCTCCATTATCCTTTTTTAAGTTGATGTTAAAAGCTTGAATATCAATAATAATTGCTTCTTCAGGAAAATCTTTGTCTAAAATTCTAATTCTATCACCAATTTTGAATGGAAAGTAGAAAAACAGGATAATTCCAGCAGTTATATTACTTAGAATGGACCAAGTTGCAAATAACGCAACCCCTAATACAGCAAAGAAAGAGGATAAAATGAGACCTAATTCTTTAAAATTAACTTGCCAAACAAAGAGCAGTGAGATTAGGAGAATAATAAATAATGCAAAGGTTAAATACCTTCCAACAAGAATGGTGCGAACCTGATTAATATCACTAATACGACCTATTCTTCTAATTGTTTTTATAAGTAAGAATCGTAAAAAAAAGAAAATGGCAAGGCAGATAATAGTACCTACCAATTCACTTTGGTAGTCATTAATGAAGTCTTTTAATGTTATCATAATCCTAAACTATCTCTTAAGGCAACAAATTTATTGGAATTCTGCCTCCAATATGGGGTTTTAATACTTTTAAGTTTTGTGCCAGTAGAAGTTAATACCTTAGCATTAGAACCAAAACCGCTTTTGAACTCTTCTTTCCAACTTTCAATAGTATATGGAAAGGCAGTAGTAAAGTTGATAGTTAGTTTACGGATATCACCTCCATAATCAATAGTATAAGTGCTTGTTCCATTGGTACTTGTAAGATTTGCTGTGGCTGGGAAAGCTTTTACATCCACGTGTTTTGTTCTAAAGAACTCTAATGATGGAACTATGTCGATTTCTCCTATAGGGAGACCATTTGGATTAATCCTAATCTTATTCCAGATTTCATTTTCAAGCATAGCCTTATCTAGTTTCATATGCTGATCTGCTTCTCCTTCAAAATAGGAATGTGAAGTAAATTCAAATTGTGCCCTATTGTTTATTTGCGAATAGACATGACCACACCACTCTTGGACGGACAGGCTAGTCTTTATAGCATGTTGATTGTCGTAAACAGGGTAAAATGTACTACTCATAATAGAGTAGGGGTAAATACCAGTTAAATACTTTTTTGTAGCATTTAATTTTAAAACAGGGATGTTAGTTTTATTACTTCTATCTGCTTTTACTTGTACTTCAGGCAAAAAGGGTTCAGTAACGTAAATCAATACAGAAGTACCTTCTCTTACTTCGCCATAGCGGGCTTGCTCCAATTTATAAGAGGTAATTTCTGCGTTACCAGCGTACCAATATTTTTTAAATTCTTC
>CAYTRI010000202.1:0-3996 GCA_964440105.1 uncultured Flavobacteriaceae bacterium | reverse complement strand
CGAATTATACTATCTAGTTCTTCATTAAATTTAATAGTGTCTTTAGGGTTTTTTAGAATTTCAGAATAGCCTTTTATGATGTAAGGAACATTAGCATAAACAAAAATATCTTGATTAAAATATTTTTCTAACTGACCTGGGTAGTGTTTTTCACTAAACTCAAGAAATTTAAGCAAATATATTATTTGATGATCACCCCAATATCCTATGTACGACCATGGGTCGTCTGGCTCAATAGCCTCCCAATCAAAGCCATCTTTTGTAACTCTATAAGGGTTATAACCATCAAAAGTTGTAGCGTTTAAAAATTTATGAATCATATTCTCCATAAACTCTGGATAAGCATAAGCTAAGGCTTCCCAATTTTGAAAAATATCGCGCCAATTTCCTTGATAATCCAGAATTTTAGAACCATCAATTTCACTTCTTGTATTTATAGAAAACTTGTTCCAAGGCCTACTTGGGTCGCCATGTCTTCTACTAAACTTTAAAGGCAAATACTCTATACATAACCTACTAAAATCTTTGTCTTCAGAAGAAAATGCAGAGTCCTTAATGATTTTTAAATTGAAGGTATCATCCAACTTATCTAACACTTCTCGATTGGAATTAAAAACTTTAAAATTTGCTTTTTTAATATACCCTAAGAAATCTTGTTTCTCAATAGTGTAATTATCATCAAAAATACCCCCCCGCATAATATTAAAAAGTACGTTGGAATAGTGCCTTGTATTTCTTCTCTGATCAGCTGTATGCTGAGATCCATCAGCTGCTCCTGTTAATGCAAGAAGGTTTCTAGAACCTAAATCAATATCATCAAGAATTTTTGATTTAAGATTTTTTGAGTTGATTATCCTTTGAGACAGATTAATGACATCAGATGGTCCTTTACTTACATCTGCAACAAAAAACCATTCTTTAGTTTCATTGCCTTTTAACTTAATTTCTGAAGCAACAAAATAGGCTCCTTTTTCCGCCCTTACATCTTCTTCTTGAGCTACTAACCCGTTTTCTCTGAATTTGTTTAGCTGTAAAGATGATAGTAAATATTTTGGCTTGTCCAAGCCAAACGACCAGACAACATTTGCTTTTAAAGCTTCACTTGGTTCTGCTTTGTCAACAATTATTGCGCTTAGTGCATAGATGCCTAGACCAGAAAGAGACAACAACTCATTTTTTTTATAAGCGTCGGCTAAATTACTGGCCGCTTGTTGTAAATCTGGTTCAATACCAAAAGGCATTATATTCTGTATACCATCTAAAACTTCAACAGTAACTGTATTGTTGGAATGGTTTGTAAGGCAACTTTTTTTTACAAAGCCAAACTCATTACTAGAATTCCAATGACATTGATAGGTTAGCCCTAAATCATGATTTACTTCTTCAAAAATCACCTTATTACCAAACTCACTTTTATACAAGTTTCTGGAATAGTTAAATACTCCTGTATACTTATCTGAAAAAGGTTCCCAAACTTTAATATTACCATCATTAACAACTCTAAAAATTGCTTTACTACCTGTTATTTCTGAAGATTCTGTAATCTTATCATCTGTGTAATAAGGAAATAATGCGTGCTCATTATTTTTTCGTCCCGCTGTGAGCCCTCCATTACTTGAAATAAACATCCAATGGTTCGAGTCACTAACAATACTCATAAAAAAAGGGCGCATGGCTGCTATGTTAGAAATCATATAAAAAGTTTCTCCATTAATGGAAACTGCTTTCATATTTACTTCATGAGCCTTAATATCATCCTCTATTTTCTGCATAATTTGATTAAAATACTTGTTTTCTAAACGTGTTTGCTTACCAATTTAGTTATGGATTAAATCGTCTATATAATAGGTGCCGTCCATGGTTATTGCACTATCATTTTGATTATTATCTGGTTTTATAACTAATTGTCTGTATGCGGTTGGAGAAGCCGGAAGATTGGTAAAAGTAAATTCAACTTCTACCCATTCATTAGCATTTGGTATGGTTACAAAAACTGGAGTGGGGTTACCAATACTCCCATCATTAGGATTAGCAAGTAGTTCAAACCTGAATACTACATTAGCTTTAGTACTGTAAACTTTTAGTTTAAAAGTACTTGATGTTCTTAAATCAAAATTATTAGCAAATATATTTTGTACACCTGCAAAGAATTCTGACCCAGCAGGTTTATCTACTCGCAATACAAAATCTGAAGTATTTATTCCTGTTTTAAATGGATTAGTCACAAGCTCAGAAGTTAATCCACTACCAAAATTTAACGAAGAAAGAAAAGTTTCGCAACTCTCAAAATTTAAAGGTAACTTAATAGCTTCTACAAAAGTATCCGTACAACCTCCTGATGCTTCTTCTGGAGGATTACCACCATTACTATCCCTACCATCACCTCCTGTAAAAAGAGTTATATTGTCTAAAGAAACTGTACCTAACTCGGCGCCCATATTAAATAATACGCGACTATTACTATTGCCAAAGTCGGCAGCTGTTAATTGTAAAGTAAATGTTTGGGGGGTTGTCGTTAAATTAATTACAGGAGTAGTTTCAGTAAAAGGAGCTTCATTTAACCCTATACCTGCCAAAATAGTGCGTTCTCGGTCTGATGATGCATCAAAAGTTAGTATATAATTAGTTCCTTCTACCATTTCTGTTACTTGACTTATTGTTACGGAAGAAGCTTCTCCGGCGGTCATTATGTTTACAAAATTAAAATCATTTCTATTCTCTGCTTGTATATTTACACCATTTCCTATCCAAGGAGCAACGCCAGATTCAAAATCACCATTCACTATTATTCCAGAATCTAAATTACTATCCATATCACCATCTCCACCCCCGCCAGAACCAACTAAATTAATATCATCAATAAAATAAGTACCGTCTTGAGTAATTGGGCTATCTGTTTGGTTATTATCTGGTTTTATTACCAATTGACTGTATGCTGTTGGAGAAGCTGGAAGATTAGTAAAGGTAAATTCAACTTCGATCCATTCATTAGCATTTGGTATAGTAACAAAGACTGGTGTTGGGTTACCAATACTACCATCATTGGGATTAGCCAATAATTCAAACCTAAACACAACATTAGCTTTTGTGGAGTATACTTTAGCTATAAATGTATCTGTATCAGTAAGGTCAAAATTATTTGGAAAAATATTTTGAACTCCTGCAAAAAATTCTGAACCAGCAGGTTTATCAATCTTTAAAACAAAGTCTGACATATTTATACCTGTTTTAAAGGGGTTCTCTACTAAAGCAGAACTTATACCACTACCAAAATTTAACGATGAAAGAAAAGTTTCGCACCCCTCAAAATCTAATGGTAAAACCATGGCTTCTACTAAGTTTGTTGTACAACCACCTGTATTATTTGGTGCTTCTATTTGAGTAATCGAGTCTATTAAAAATATACCATCTTTAGTGCCATCAGGGTCTACAAAGAATCTTAATTTAGAAAAACTATCAGCTGTATTAAAAGTAAATGAGAGTTGTTCCCAACCCATTCCCGAATGACTTTCAAGAACTTCTACTTCATTAGCATTAGCACTCTCCATTTTTAGAAGTACCGTTATAGCTGAGTCTGCCCAAAAATTAATTTGGATGGTTTTTTTTGTAGCAAAGTCTACTTCTGTCCCCAAATCAAAGAAAATACCTTCAAACGCTGCACCACTATTTGTAATTTCTCCTACATTAGAAACATCTGGATTGGTACCTGAAATATCTGGATTTTCAATGATTCGAAAATTTGCGCCTCCAAAAGTTACAGCTTCATTGTTAACTGTTGCATCATCAAAAGTAATTGGCAATGTTGCCTCACTAAGGACAACTACGGTAATCTCATCTTCAAAGCTATCAAAAGAATCCTCACTATTAGATGCTGTTAGCTTTACTATAAAAGTTCCTGATGTATATATTTTAGTCGGATTGATTTCTGTTGATGTACTACCATCTCCAAAATCCCACATGTATGTTGTGGCTTGTTCGGATGTATTTAAAAAAGTT
>CAYTRI010000201.1:0-4031 GCA_964440105.1 uncultured Flavobacteriaceae bacterium | reverse complement strand
GGGTGCAAAGATAGTATTTATTTACAAAAAGGCAATCTTTAAGTAAAAATATAACGCCTAGTTAAGCTGAACGTTTTACTCTTTGTTTTTTAAGTGGGTTTTTGGTAAGCTCTTTGTGTTCTTTTCTATTTCTAAAAATACGTATCGCAGCAAAGACAGCTTCTTTAAAAGAGCTTTCATCCGCTTTGCCTTGACCTGCTATTTCATAAGCAGTACCATGATCTGGCGAAGTTCTTACCTTACTTAGTCCAGCTGTAAAATTGACTCCTTTTCCAAAGGATAATGTTTTAAAAGGAATTAAGCCTTGGTCGTGGTATGCTGCTAAAATAGCATCAAAATTATGGTGGTTGTTGGAGCCAAAAAAACTATCTGCAGAATAGGGTCCGTATACCAAATACCCTTCGTCAAATAGTTTTTCAATAACAGGCTTCATAATTTTCTCATCTTCTTCTCCAATAGTTCCGTTATCACCACTATGAGGGTTTATACCAAGCATTGCAATTTTAGGCCTTCTAATACCAAAATCTTTCTGTAAGGATTCTGTCATTGTAATAACTTTTTCGCGAATCAATTTTGTGGTAATAGCATTGGCCACATCCTTAACTGCAATATGGTCTGTTAAAAGTCCTACCCTTAATTCATCTGTAACCATAAACATTAGGCTTTCCCCATCAAGTTCTGTTGCTAAAAAATCTGTATGCCCAGGAAATTTAAAGTCCTCTGCTTGTATATTATTCTTATTTATAGGGGCTGTTACCAGAACGTCTATCTCGTTATTTTTTAAAGCTGAAACAGCTGCCCTAAGGGATTTTATAGCATACTTTCCGCCCTCTTCTGTTGCTTTGCCAAATTCTGTTCTTGGAGTTTCTTTCCAAACATTTACTACGTTGATTTTGCCATCAATAGCTTTTGATGCATTATGAACACCATTAAAACTAATTTCTAAGTTTAGTGTTTGCTTTTGATGCGAAACCGTTTTGTTTGATGCAAACAAAACAGGAGTACAAAAATCTAGCATTCTACTGTCCTTAAAGGTTTTTAATGCTACTTCACATCCAATGCCATTTAAATCGCCTACAGAAATTCCTAATCTTATTTTTTTGCTTCCCTCCATAAAATCTATATTCGAATAGCTACATTTACATTGCAAAGCTAGGTAATTTTAAAAAAGACATGTTTACAGGTATCATTGAGACTTTAGGAAAGGTAAAAGACTTAAAGAAAGAAGGTGAAAATCTTCATATAACTATTTCTTCTAATATTACTTCAGAGCTTAAAATTGACCAAAGTGTTGCCCATAATGGCGTATGTTTAACCGTTGTTGCCATAGAAAATGACACATATACGGTCACAGCTATTCAAGAAACTTTAGATAAAACAAGTTTAGGCAAACTTAAAGTTGATGATAAAGTGAACTTGGAAAGAGCTATGATTTTAGGGGCGCGATTAGATGGTCATTTAGTTCAGGGTCATGTAGATCAGACTGCAACTTGTTTGTCTGTTGAAGAAAAAGATGGAAGTTGGATTTTTACTTTTAAATATGACTCCACCTTAAATAATGTAACTATAGAAAAGGGATCTATAACTATTGATGGAACAAGTCTAACCGTTGTTGACTCTAAAAAAGATTCTTTTAGTGTAGCCATAATTCCATACACCTACGAGCATACTCGATTCAATAAGTATGAGCAGGGAACTGTTGTTAATTTAGAGTTTGATGTTATCGGTAAATATGTGGCTAGGTTGATAAGTCTAAATGCCTAAACCTTTATAAAAATCTTACGTTTATAAAGCACATATCCCAGTAGGCAATAAAAAGTGACTACGCTTAGGTCTTAAAAATACATTTCTACATCTAATATAGTAGCTATGTTACTGAGTGTAAATTCAAAATATCTCAGCCCTGCTTTAATAGTTTTATAGCTTACGAAAGAAATCTTTACAATTTTATTACTTTCATTAATTAAAGTCTCTATTATTAAATAAGATCTCGTTCAAAATATTTATGTTTGTATGTTTTCAATTTTCGTCCTAATAAATTATATTTAGGTTTAACACAATTAAGTTTTAATCAAAATTTCAACTTGTTGATATACAATTTTAAATGAACAAGAAGTCCTTGTTTATAGTAATAGAAGGTCTTGATGGTTCTGGAAAAACTTCTGTAACACGTTACATATCCAATATTCTTGATAAAGAAAATCATGGAAAAGTAAAGTTAACTTTTGAGCCTCATGACCCTTCTTGTGCTGGTCTTTTTATAAGACAGGTTCTAATGAAAAAGATTAGAAACTTCTCACCTAAGATATTAGCATTAGCTTTTGCTGCAAATAGATTAGATCATTGCGACAGAGAAATCAATCCTTGGTTGAATTCAGAAGACGGTGCTATCATACTTTGTGATAGGTATTATCTATCATCTTTAGTTTATCAAAGTACCGGTGGTTTAAGTTTTGAGGATGTATACAACTTAAATGATGCAGCGGCCAGACCAGATATAATATTTTTCCTGAATGTTTCTAATAAAGTCTGTTATGAAAGAATGAAACATAGAAATGAAAGCAAGGAATTGTTTGAAACAAATCTTTCAGAAACAAGGAAGAAATTTCATTCTGCCATAAACTTTCTTAGTGAGGAAAAAAATGAAAATATTGTTGAAATAGATGCTAGCGGTTCTTTGGAACAAGTGGCAGCTAATATTCTCTCTGAGCTTTATAAAATTAATCAAAAGCTCAAACCGCAGCAACCTGTATTGTCTCATAGTCTTATTTCAGAACCTAGAGTCACAACACTAAACGGAAACTTGCCTTACAAGATAGAGGATGCTATCAAAGAGTTAGATGTTTTAAAATACTTAAAGGTTGAAGAATCAAAGGAAAATATGCTATCCAAAATTGAATCTGGTGTTGATCGCTTAGATTTTAATCAGCTGGGTAGTTTATTTTTAGATCATATTAAAAGAAATAAGTATCGTGTTGGGGAAAAGCTACCATGGACAGAATTAGACGCTTACGAAATTGAGTATGACTTGCCTGGAGGCATCCTTTTGACAGGAGTTGCTTTAATTATTCAGGAAAAACAGAGGTATGATATCATTTTAAAAAAAGCCCCTGATATTCCCAAAATGTCTGACTTTATGTTCGTTTTTTCTCCTGGACCATCTGAATTGGTTACGAATTATTATGAAAGATCTATAATTAAGTATAATGCAGATGTAATAAGGGAGGGTCTTTTTCCTTCCACTAAACTTATTACTCAAAAAGATTTAGCGTATGATTTATGGTCTACTGCGAAAAATATAGAATGGGATAGCGATAATCTCAAAAATACTAATATCTCAAATCCAATGGATTGCGGCGAAATAATAGTGAATTCATAAAAGAGTGTAAATCTATTTTCCTAAAGGAATTAGAGGAGAATTTCCATTGGCGAATCTTTAGGCTAAGTACCTTCAAAGACTTAATTTTTTCTCAAATTGTAAAATATAATTACACAAATTTATCACTAGACAAAATTGAGCTTATAAATATCTGCTGCAAGGGTTTAATTATTAAAGAACTTGGCGAGATGGATATTTCTAATACTTCGCCTGAAAAAATAAAAAATGACATTATTAATGAAAGAGATGACATAATTAGCCAATACGAATCTATTATTCATAATACAGAAAATAACAATTTGAATTTCCCCTTTCTATTAAATGATGAAAAATCGTATTTAAAAATTGTGAGTCAAGTAAATCCCGCCATTTTTCCAGAACAAAATATCCGTCATATTTTGGCTAATCTTTTGAAACAATAAAATAACTTTATTGAGAACTGCAATTCCATTTATAAACAAATTAAACCTTAATAAAAATCTTTCTTTTATAAAGTACGTATGCCAATAGGCAGTAAAATACAACTACAGACAGCCCATATAAAAGTGAAGACATTTCTAGAGACATAAATTCTTGGACATATACGTTTTGGAATAACCAGCCATGTAATGAGGTTTCTCCAACTTTTATTAAGCCCATTAATTTGCTAATA
>CAYTRI010000200.1:0-4105 GCA_964440105.1 uncultured Flavobacteriaceae bacterium | reverse complement strand
ACAGTGAAGCTTCACATCAAATAGCCTTGCAACAAATGCGTGGTGGCTTTAGTAATGAAATTCAAAAACTGAGGGAAGAACTTCTTAATTTTGCTTCGTTACTTGAATTAGAATTGGATTTTTCACAAGAAGATGTTGAATTTGCCAATAGGTCCGAATTTATAGACCTTTTAAACCGAATAAGCGATACTTTAAAAAAATTAGTTGATTCTTTTGCGCTAGGGAATGTTTTAAAAAATGGAATCCCCGTTGCTATTATTGGGGAGCCTAACGTAGGTAAATCAACATTATTAAATGCCTTACTAAATGAAGAAAGGGCAATTGTAAGTGATATTCCTGGAACAACTCGAGACACTATAGAAGACCAGATTTCAATTAGTGGTATCACCTTTCGCTTTATTGATACTGCAGGTATTCGCAAAACTGACGATAAAGTTGAACAAATTGGGATACAACGTGCTTTCCAAAAAATAAAGCAAGCACGACTAGTAATTTATTTGTTTGATGCGGCGCAAGACAAAAAAACGGATATTCTAAAAATAAAAGAAAAGTACCCCAATAAGAATATACTAGTTATTGCCAACAAAATAGATGAAGTAGATACCGAACGAATTCAGCATTTAAAAAATACTATGCCAGAAATTTTATGTCTAGCAGCTAAGTCAGGTGTAGGGATAAATGAATTAAAAGAAACCCTCTTAGAGTTTTCTAACGCAGGAGTATTAGGAACTAATGATACTCTTGTTTCCAATAACCGTCATTATCATGCTTTGCTAAAAGCTTTAGAAGAGATTCAAAAAGTAAAAGAAGGAATGTCTCTTGGTATTTCTAGTGACCTTATAGCTATAGATATTAAAGAAGCCCTTTATCATTTGGGAGAAATTACTGGGCAAGTTACAAATGATGAGCTATTAGGTAATATCTTTTCTAATTTTTGTATTGGAAAATAAATAAGTATTTAATTTGGTCTCATATGATTTCATTTGGTTTCATTTAATTGAAAATCAACAAGTTGTTGAAAACTATTTTTATTTTCTCTTTCTCTTAATCTCCTATTTTCATACATTTATTTCACCTAGTTTTCACCACAGAGTAATTTGTAGTGCTCGAGGTGAAAAAATTTCACCTCAGATATGAAAATAAGTCTCAGAAGCAAAAAGATTAAAAACGGAAAAATTAGTCTCTTTATTGAATTCTATAAAGGACATTACGTTGACAAAAACGGCATAAACAAATACGACCGTGATTTTGAATATTTAAAGCTTTATCCTTTAGAAAATCCGAATACGTCTGATGAAAAAAGAAAGAACAAGGAAATTTTCTCTGCGAGCAAAATTCTTAGCCCTTGCTAACTTCTCTTCTTGTTTGAAGTTTTTCTTTAGAAGCTACCAACATTTTGTAAAATAGCACCTAAATTCCAGCAACTAAACCACTAGTATTTTTAAACTTTAGTATAATGCGTTTTTAACACCGTATCAATTGCTGCTACAACGACTTCCGCATTTTTTTTACTAAAACATAAGGCAGGTTTCGTTTTAATAATGTTGTCAAAAGGACCATCGGTACTGATTAGTATATGCTTGTTTCGCAATTCATTTTTTAGATAACTTGCCAATGCGGTATTGGGGTCTTTGGTGTTATCTTTCACTATTTCACAACCAATAAATAATCCGCTACCTCTAACATCGCCAATGCATGGATATTTGGGCATTAAATCTTTTAACAGCGCTACGTAGTGCTCCCCTACTACTCTAGCGTTTTCTTGTAATCTCTCTTCTTCTATAACATCTAACACCGCAGTAGCTATGGCACAAGAAACGGGGTTGCCACCGAACGAACTAAAGAATTCTACCCCTTTTTCAAAGGAAGCAGCAATCTCGGCCGTACAAACTACAGCACCCATGGGGTGGCCGTTGGCTATGGGTTTCCCGAGTATAACCATATCAGGAATAACATCAGAAGCTTCAAATCCCCAAAAGTGGTTTCCTAGTCGCCCAAAACCTGTTTGTACTTCATCGCTGATACAAATGCCTCCTTGCGCTCTTATGGCAGGGTATACTTCGTTTAAATAGCCTTTTGGCAATGGGACTTGACCAGCGCAACCTACAACAGGCTCACTAATGAAAGCGGAAATTGGTACAGTACTCTCTTTAATTTGTGCTACCGCATCTAATCCGTATTGCTTTCCCGCATTGGGATGGTCTTTTTGATATTTTCCTTTATAAGTGTCTGGTAACGGCGTTTTTATAATATGCTGTTTTTGTCCTTTTCCTTTGGGATTATTAAATTTATAATCACTAATTTCTATGGAAGTTTGGGTGTTACCATGATAACCAAGTTCCATAACCATCATGTGTTTTGAATGGGTATGAGTATTGGCCATACGAATCGCTAAATCACTTGCAGCACTTCCAGAATTAACAAAAAAAACTTTGTTCAATTTTGGAGGGAAATAGTTTAATAGTTTTTCCGCATAGAGGGCTAATTCGTCAAACAGATACCTGGTGTTGGTATTCAGTTTTGCCATTTGCTGTTGCCCTGCTGCTACTACCTTTGGGTGTGAATGCCCAACGTGGGGAATATTATTATACGCATCTAAAAACGTATTTCCATCCGCATCATACATATATTGAAACGCTGAACGCACCATATGTATGGGTTTTTTATAGCTCAATGATAAAATGGGGCTGATGTGTTGATGCCTTCTTTTTAGCACTTCTGCTATAGGAGTTTGTTCCAACCTTGAAAAGCCTGCTGCCACTCTAAACTCGTTTTCCGCTTGTATCGGATTAATAGCAAGCCAACGATACAGCATTTTCCAAGCGGATTTCTCGCTTACAGATGCATACGCATTATCAGGGTCTGCCTTACCTGCGTGCGCTGAATTGCATACGCTGGTGCAAAGGCGTGCAGCTATGAGGTAATACAAGATTTTTAGTTCTTTCACTTCTAACGAAAGTACTTGATGATATGCCTTAATAAGTATAACCGCCCATTCTAGCGGATGTTCCTTATCATAACACCCGTATGTTATCGCAATAGCCAATTCGTTAATCAAAAAGCTATGCGCAACATCTCCGAAATCAATGATTCCTGAAATTTTGCCCTCTTTAACCAGAATGTTCCATTCATTCGCATCATTGTGAATGACTTGTTTTCGGAGTTCGGGAATCACAGGTCTTACAATTTCTTCAAATTGCTGAAAAAAATAGTGTACTACATTTCTATCTTTTACATCAGGAATAGCGCTAATATATTTTTTATTTAAATCGAAATATTGAATATCCCATTCCCATTTTCGGGCTTGTATGGTGTAGTTTTTTAGGTCTTTTAATTGGATGTCTAGGGTTGCTAGAAAAGCCCCTAAAGATTCAAACAAAGCGGGAGTATGTTTCGCTTTCCCAAGAAATTCTCCTTTTAAAAAAGAAAGCATGCGCGAAATTACTTTGCCATTAGCGGAGTCTACTAGCTTTACATAGGACTTGTCTTTAAAGGGAATGGGCTTGGGGATATAGGAGTCAAATTCTCTTTGTAAGTAGAGCAGCACTTCATTCTCTGCTTCCACCGTATCTTTTAGCGCTTCAGAATAGGAATAGGTCTTATAAATAAAATCTTCTACTTCAGTAGTAATATGATAGTTCTTGTTATCATACCCATCAAGCATTTTGGTATTCAGAATCTTGATGCCAAATTCATTTTCTAAGAAAGTGTTCATTTATTTAAATATCTCGTTAGGGTTAGAAAATGCCTTAAACTCTAGAGGGTTACCACTGTAATCGAAAACAAACATGGTTAGTTGTTCGCCAACCTTTCCTTCATATCTCGTTTGGGGTTTTACTATAAACTTAATCTTTTCTGATTCTAATTTCTTTTGGATGCTTTCAAACGTATCTTTTTCTAATAGACATCCAAAATGGGGAATGGGTACGTTAACCCCGTCTACTTTTCCACAGTAATCCAATTCAGGAAAATCATTACTAATATGGGCCGAAAGCTGATTGTCGAAAAAATCAAAATCAATCCAAGATTCGGTGGACCTTCCTTCTTTACAACCTAAAATGTCTACATAAAATTTTCGAGTTGAAGCGATATCTTTTACTTTAAA
>CAYTRI010000199.1:0-4129 GCA_964440105.1 uncultured Flavobacteriaceae bacterium | reverse complement strand
TAAGACAAGTATTACAGTCTCCTTATAACCAAGAGATTGATGGGAAGTTGGAACAAATTGTTTATGGTGCTTTGAAAGAATAAAAAAGTAATCATATAAGAGAAATATAGTTACAAGTGACTATATACAATTGTTGGCGGTAATTAAAAAAAACGAATATAAACAAAATTGATTAAATTATTTTTGCCTATATGAATGAAAACAACAAAATAATAAGTCTCTTTAGTGGCGCAGGTGGAATGGATATTGGTTTCAATACAGCAGGATTTGAAACTGCTGTTGCCGTTGAATATGACAAGTCTTGTTGTGAAACATTAAAGAAAAACGCACCAAAACTTAATGTAATTCAAGGTGACATATCCAAAATCACAACTTCTGAAATTTTAAAAACTGGCAACTTGAAAGTTACCGAACCAGCTTTGGTAATTGGCGGACCACCTTGTCAATCATTTAGTTTAGCTGGGAAAAGAATGGGAATGGACGACCCTAGAGGTAAATTAGTTTTGGAATTTATAAGAGTAGTTCGAGAAAGTCTTCCTAAAGTTTTTGTTATGGAGAACGTTAAAGGAATGGTTAATTGGCAACAAGGGAAAGCTATTAAAGCAATAATGAATGAAATATCTGAGCCAATAATTTTTAAAGATAATGAGTATCAATATAAAGTAAGTATATCGGTACTTAATTCAGCCGACTACGGAGCACCACAATTTAGAGAAAGAGTATTTCTTGTAGGCAATAGAGTCGATAAAAAATTTGAATTCCCTATTCCAACACATTGTAACCAATCTAATGGATTAGTTGATTTATTTGCTAAAGAGAAAAAGCCTTACGCATCAGTTTGGGATGCAATAGGCGAACTTCCTCCTGCTTGTGAACCTTCAGAAACTGCATTGCGAATTTCGAAAACAATAAAAGAAAGAATTGTAAAACATGGATATTAAAAATCATAAAAGAACGGCTCATTCTCCTTCAACACTAGAAAAAATCAAACTTGTTCCTATTGGTGGAAAATTATCTGACATTACTAAAACTTTCGGTTCTACCTATAGGCGGTTAGACCCAAGTAAACCATCTCCAACTGTTACTAGAAGTGGTTATAGAGATTTTATTCACCCTTATGAAGATAGAATGTTTACGGTAAGAGAATTAGCTTGTTTACAGACTTTTCCTCTTGATTGGGAATTTACAGGAACAAGATTAGATTCATATAGTAGCAAACGTGAGGTTTCTATGACTCAATTCGGTCAAGTAGGTAATGCTGTTCCTCCATTATTAGCGAACGCAGTTGCAAATGCAATAAAAGAACAATTTTTCACTAACATTTCGGAAAATGACAAATAAATATGTATCGAAAGCTAGTGATTTGGTAACTACTCACGAATCTCAAAGAACAGGCTTTTTAGAATATGCTTTAAGGAAAAGTAAAGAATCTATACCATATATTGATAAAGCGAATGCTTTAAAAATTGTTCTTGAGCAGAATACTAAAAACCCAAGAGACATATTAAATCTCAAAGAGGAAAAATATGGGTGCTATCAAGCCGCAGGAGTTTCTGTTAAAGCAAAAAATTATTTAAGCGAAGATGATTTAAACGATATACTATTAGAGTTCATTAAAGAATTTTTAGAACCCGCAGGTAATAAATACATTGATGAATTAATTTACAGATACCTGCTTACTTTAGGAGATGCGCTAGGTGGTCGTATGCGAAATTTAGTTGGTTCTATTGCAAATGAAAAGCTAACAAGGAATATAATATCTCAAATTGAAATATCAAATTTAGAATTTGATTTCTATATGAAATCAACTAAATCTTGGTTAAGTTCTAAAGAATATTCAATTGATTTAGTTCCTGAAATACGTTCAATTCGTTGGAAACTAAAAAATGGAAATCAAAGACAATTAGTATATAATTTGACAGTACCAATTGTAAAAAAGAATATTGATTTAGTCGTGTTAAACTGTCACTCGGATAAAATAACGGGAGCGGAATTCAAACATATAATAGAAAAACCTGATAACTATGTATCTTTAGGAGAGTTAAAAGGAGGTATTGACCCTGCTGGAGCAGATGAGCATTGGAAAACAGCCAATACGGCTTTATCTAGGGTTCGTGATAATTTCAAAAAGCACTCCATTGATATTCCATTAGTATTTATTGGAGCTGCTATTGAAAATAGTATGTCAAAAGAAATATTCAACCAATATTCTAGTGGAAGAATAGCAAATTGTGCGAATTTAACAATGGGAAAACAGTTGATAAATCTTTGCAATTGGTTAGTGAAATTGTAAATAACTACCGCCAATAATGTATCCTATGAAAAGCCCTAGTCCAGTTCTCTAAAGCTAAATAATACCTACCCGACCGGCAGGCGGATTTTCTTTTTTCTTCTTTTTCCTTAACAAGCTCCTTCTTTTTGAATAACTAGCACCTTCCCTTGAGTATGGGAAGCTCGCCTGAACAATTTCGGGCTGGGTCGATTTTGACAAAATCAAAAGACGGAAGGAGTTTGTAAAAGTTTTATTAAATAACCCATACCTTCCTTCGACTCTGCTCAGGATGACAGTAGAGAAGCAAGCAAAGTTTAAATTTTCGAATACAGCTTACTTTTTACAGATTTCGGTTCCTCCCTTTGGTTAAAGGGAGGTGGCAACACCAAAGGTGATGACGGAGGGATTAAAGAACAGAAGATATGTTGGAGTCAATCTCCCCTTTCTCCGCTTTTGGCGGATTCATTCCCCTCTTTATCAAAAGAGGGGAGTTTAAACAGAAGTTAATTTTTCTACTGGACAGTATCCTTTTTCTTCTTTTTACCTAGCAATCCACCTAAAATACTGCCAGCGGCATCTTTAACAGCATCTTTTTTCTTGGTAGAATCAGTTTGGGTAGTATCTTTCTTTTTGTTACCTAATAAACCCCCTAATACATCAGCAGCTGAAGTTTTGGTTGAGTCCTTTTTTGTAGAATCCTTTTTATTGCCACCTAAAAGTCCACCCAGTAAATCTGTGGCTTTATCTTTTCCTTTTTCGATTAATTTTTGTTTCTGTATTTCTACTAACTGCGTGGTTAGGTTAGAAACACCGGAAGTTAAATCTGTAGTTACATTTGGACTAGTATAATTACCACCGATGTTGGCTGTTACAGGTATAGTTAAATCTTTAAGGCTACTATCATCAATTTTAGCAATAAGATTATTGATTTCTGAACCCAAGTATTTAGCAGGCACATCTAAATTGGCTTTATACTGCAATTGCCTATCAAACGTATGGCTGCCATCTACATTTACGGTAATGTCTTTATATTTCACCGCAAAAGGCTTCACTTTTACAGTACCATTATCAAAAGACAAAGCTGTTTTTAAATCTTTAAGGTCTAGTGCTTCTAGGTCTAGGAAAGACAATTTACTATCCAAAGCTTTTAATAAAGGTGCGTTTTTAGTATCTAAATTGGTAGACAATAATTCTGCTAACACATCGCCTGTTAGTGTACCCATATTTGGTGTCATATCATCTTTTAAATTCCCAGACAGTTTTATAGTAGAATTCAATTTTCCTTGCAAGGCATTAGCAATAGGAGCTAAAACTTTAAACATATCTAAAGCCTTAAAAGATTCCCCAATTTTAAAACTGTCCATCCCCAAGGCCATATTAAACGTAGATATTTCACTCTTTGTAGAAACTGAGCCGTTCATACTTAATTTACCATCAAATAAGTCTGAATTTAAATTTTGAACAGTTGCTGACTCATCTTTAATTTTTAATCGCCCAGAAACATTCTTTAAATTAAGATTATCATAAAGTACATTGTTTGCAGTGGCATCAATAGTAGCATCTAAAAAAGAAGGTATTTTAATACGTTCGCTAGTTGTTGGCGGTGTTTCTGAAATTGTTTCACCCAAAACCTCTTCATCAACCATAAAATCATTTAAGGCAAAGGTGTTGGATTGCAACTTAAAATTACCTTCTACATTTTCGTCATTAAAAAGAAAACCCAATAAATTGTTTATGGTACCGGTAGCTTTAAAATCGGTCTGGCCCGTTTTTCCTTTAAAAGTATTCAGCGAAACGGTCTTTGGATTAAATGTAGCAGAAGCTTTTGTTATTGCAACAGGATTTTTTAGCTCTTCA
>CAYTRI010000198.1:0-4135 GCA_964440105.1 uncultured Flavobacteriaceae bacterium | reverse complement strand
GATACTTACAATGTAATTTTGAATCAATAGCTACAGTAATATGGTTTTATTACAAACGATTTTAATACTAATCTTAGTATACTACGGAGTTAAATTACTTTTAAAGTGGTTGGCTCCTAAACTGTTTAATTATGCCGTTAAAAAAACGGAACAACGTTTTGGCGATCAGTTTGGTAATTTTCAAGACTTTAATAAGCAACCTAAAAGTGATACTCAAGTCAATAAAAAGAAGCGTCCAAAATCTAATCCTTCAAAAAAAGTTGGAGAATATATAGATTTTGAAGAAATTGAGTGATCTTTGAGTACTCAATAGCATTCTATGAAGCTTTCCGTTAAAGCAATCTTTACCAATTTAATTGTCGTTGCTCTTTTTATTATTGCCTCACTGGCATATTTTAGCCCTGTGCTGCAAGGCAAGGCTATTTTCCAGTCAGACATTGCCCAATATAAGGGCATGGCAAAGGAAAGGAATGATTATAAAGAGACTACAGGCGTTGAGTCTTACTGGACTAATAGTGCCTTTGGGGGTATGCCAACCTATCAATTAGGGGCAAATTATCCACATGATTATGTAAAAAAATTAGACCGTTTAATTCGGTTTTTGCCTCGCCCGGCAGATTATCTTTTTCTCTATTTAATAGGTTTTTACATTTTAATGCTCTGCATGAAAGTGGAATACCGACTGGCGGTTTTAGGTGCTTTGGCCTTTGGTTTTTCTACCTATCTAATAATTATTCTTGGAGTTGGGCATAATGCCAAAGCACATGCACTTGCCTATCTTCCAATGCTTTTGGGCGGCATCACCTTAGTATTTAGAAAAAAATACCTAGTCGGATTTATTTTAACAGCCGTTGCTATGGCTCTGGAAATTAGTGCCAATCACTACCAGATGACGTATTACTTTATGCTATTAGTTTTAATTCTTGGTTTAGTGTACCTAATCTATGCTATTAAAGATAAACAGCTAAAACACTTTTTCACTTCTGTTGGTATATTGCTTTTAGCGGTGATTTTAGGAATTGCAACTAACGCAACATCTTTAATGGCAACAAAAGAATATGCGGATTGGAGTACACGTGGTAAATCTGAACTTACTATTAAGCCGGATGGTACTGCTAAAGAAATTAATAGTGGTTTAGACAGGGATTATATTACGCATTATAGTTATGGCGTCACAGAGTCTTTGGATTTAGTGGTGCCACGTATGTTTGGTGGTTCTAATCACGAAGATTTAGGAAAAGATTCTAAAGCCTATGAGTTTTTAATTGGTCAAGGATTACAGCCATCACGCGCATTAGAATTTTCTAAAGATTTACCATTGTATTGGGGAGACCAACCAGGCACATCGGCACCGGCATATATTGGAGCAGTGTTGTTTTTCTTGTTTATAATGGGCTTGTTTCTGGTTAAGCGAAAATTTGTTTTATGGCTTTTAGGCGGTACTATTTTATCATTGTTTTTGTCTTGGGGAAAAAACTTTCCGGCTTTGACGAATTTTATGATTGATTACTTTCCGTTATACAACAAATTTAGAGCAGTTTCATCCATACAGGTAGTATTGGAGCTTTGTGTGCCTATTTTGGCAATTTTAGGCTTAAAAGAATTGTTTAAATCTTCTACAAAGAAGAAGGCAAAAATGAATGCTTTAAAATTTGCAGGTATTATTTCTGGCGGAGTATTAGTGCTAATCTTTTTGATGAAAGGTTTCTTTGATTTTGAAAGCTTTAGAGATGCTAGCATGATACAAAGAGGTTTTCCAGAAGACTTAATGGCAATGATAGAACGAGATAGAGAAGCTGTGTACGTTAGTGATACTATACGCTCATTGGTTTATATATTATTAACTGCTGCTGTTCTTTTCTTATTTATTAGAGAAAAGCTAAAAAAGAATATCGTAGTTCTTGGATTGGGAGCACTCATTTTGTTTGATTTAGTTGGCGTAAACCTTAGGTATGTTAATAATGAAGATTTTGTTCGCTCAAGAGCTGTAGAAAGACCTTTTCAAGCATCAGATTTAGACAATGCAATTCAACAAGACAAAGAAGTCTTTAGAGTTTTTGACCCACAAGAAGGATTAAATGGAGCTCGTACTTCTTATTTCCATCAATCGTTAGGTGGTTACCATGCGGCAAAACCTGGGAAGTTGGAAGATTTGTTTGAGTATCATCTCTATGACAATAATGTAGCCATTTTAAATATGTTGAATGTAAAGTATATTATTCAACAAGATGAAGAGGGCAGAAGTTTCCCAGCGGTAAATGATGATAGAAATGGTAATGCTTGGTTTGTTAAGGGTTTAATACCCATGCAAAATGCTGATAAGGAAATTAAGGCTTTAGATTCATTAAATACGAAAACAAGAGCTGTTTTTAATTTTACTAAATTTTCTAAGATTAAAAAATACATATATGAAATAGATTCCTTAGCTACAGCAAAACTCATAGATTATAGACCAGATTATTTGCAGTATGAAACAGTTAATACCAATGATGGTTTTGTGGTTTTTTCTGAAATGCATTACCCAAAAGGATGGAAATCTTTTATAAATGGAAAAGAAGCTGAGCATATAAGAGTAAATTATGTACTAAGAGGAATGAAGGTTCCTGCCGGAAACCATAAAATTGAATTTAAATTTGAGCCAGAAGTTGTGAGAACTGGAAGCCAAATAGCTTTAGGTAGTAACATTCTTCTTGGTTTACTAATTCTTAGCGGATTACTATTCTCTTTTTGGAAACCTAAGCGAAAAGAGAAAAAAGCATAATGCAGAAAATTTTAATCATAGCGTATTATTGGCCTCCGGCTGGCGGGCCAGGAGTGCAGCGTTGGTTAAAATTTGTAAAATACTTACGAGATTTTCAATTGGAACCGATTGTTTATGTTCCTGAAAACCCAAATTATCCAATTACAGATAATTCTTTGCTAGATGAAATCCCTGAAGGCATTAAAATACTAAAACAACCCATTTTTGAGCCTTACGGTTTAGCATCAATCCTTTCTAAAAAGAAAACAAAACGGATTAGCTCAGGAATCATTCAAAAGCACAAGAAGCAATCTGTTCTTGAACGAGCGATGCTTTGGATTCGAGGTAATTTTTTTATACCAGATGCCCGTAAATTTTGGGTAAAACCTTCGGTAAATTTTCTTTCAGATTTTATAGAAAAAGAAGCGATTAAAACGATTATTACTACTGGTCCACCGCATAGTATCCATCTAATTGGCTTACAATTAAAAGCAAAATTGGATGTGCAATGGCTTGCAGATTTTAGAGACCCGTGGACATCTATTGGATACCATAAAAAATTAAAGCTGTCAACAGCTGCAGCTAAAAAGCACAAGAGTTTGGAAAGCAAAGTTTTGAATACTGCTGATAAAATTGTGGTAACAAGTAAAACGACTAAAACGGAGTTTGAAAGCATCACTAAAAAACCTATCGAAGTCATCACCAATGGATTTGATGTAGAGGTAAAAGCAACAGAATTAGATGATAAATTCACCATTTCTCATATAGGCTCTTTACTAACAGATAGAAATCCACAAACGCTTTGGAAAGTGCTCAGAGAAATTTGTAATGAAAATGAGAGTTTTAATAAACAGCTTCAAATAAATTTGGTTGGAGTAGTGGGGAAGGAAGTTTTAACTTCTATAGCTGACTACGGATTACTATCGCGAACTAAAGAAATTGGTTATGTATCTCATGATAAAGTGTTGCAGTTACAGCCAAAATCGCAAATTTTATTGTTATTAGAAATAGATTCTGAAGAAACGAAAGGAATACTGCCCGGTAAACTTTTTGAATACCTAAATGCAAGACGTCCAATACTAGCTATTGGGCCAGATGGATGGGAAGCATCCGCAATTGTAAAAGAAACCAATTCTGGAGTTGGACTAGTGTCTAATGAAGAATCCGCCTTAAAAAATGTACTTTTAGAATGGTTTGTTTTGTTCGAGAAGAACAAACTACACCTAAATTCCACCGGAATTGAAAAGTATAGTAGAAAAGAATTAACCGAGCAACTCGCCAATTTTATTAGATGGGAATCGTCTTAAAACAGTCACTTAAGAATACCGCATTAACGTATGTTGGCTTTGCAATTGGTGCAATCAATATTCTCTTTCTCTACACAAAAATATTACC